>CACHKS010000031.1:0-2015 GCA_902580485.1 uncultured Pelagibacteraceae bacterium | reverse complement strand
AATATTGGTATTTATGCCTATACCAACTATTAAATATTTTTTTTGATTAAATATAATTGTTTCTTGTAAAATTCCGCAAATTTTCTCTTTTTTGTATAACAAATCATTTGGCCATTTTATTTTAACTTTTTTAGAAATAAAATTAGAAATCAATTTTTCCAATATAATAGCATTCATAATTGCAAATTGTTTGAAATTAACTCTTTTTTCATTTATTTCAAAAAAAATTGATATAAATAAATTTCCTTTTTGAGATATCCATTTTTTGCCCATTGTCCCTCTTCCATTAGTCTGTTTTTTTGAAGAGATCAAAGTAGGTTGGGTTTTATTCTTTTTTATTAGCTTTATTGCAATATCGTTTGTACTCCTGACGTTTTTAAAGTTTATTGTCTTAATTTTCATTAACTAATAAACAATGAATTAACCAAATTACTCAAAATTGAAGGATACAAAAAGAAAGTTAACAAAATACTACAACTTAAAAAAATTGAAACTTGCGCTGTTTTATTTTTCACTGTTTCAAAAGTTATAACACTGTCATCAAAATAAATAGTTTTAATAATTTTTAAATAATAAAAAGCTGATATTACCGTTGTTAATAAACCTATAATTGCCAATGAATACATCTTTTGCTCTAAAACTGCAGCAAAAACATAGAACTTTGCAAAAAATCCTCCTAAAGGTGGTACTCCAGCAAGAGAGAAGAGAATTATCAAAAACGATATTGCAAGTAGTGGATGCTTTTTTGAAATTCCAGATAATTCTGAAATATTTTCTTTATATTGACCATCTTTTTTTAATAAATAGAGACATGAAAAAGCTCCTATATTCATAATCACATAAATTGAAATATATATTATTGCACTTTCATAACCAGATATTGCGCCTGTTGCTACTCCGGCTAAAGCATAACCAATATGACTTATAGAACTATATGCCAAAAGTCTTTTTATATTCTTTTGAACTATTGCAGCTGTTGCTCCCAAAATCATCGATGCAATCGAGATAAAAACAATTATTGTTTGCCATTCGAGTAGTATATTTGAAAACGGAATAAGCATAAATTTTATTAATAAAGCTAAGCCTGCAACTTTCGGAACTACAGCAAAATAATTTGTTATTGATGTAGGTGCTCCTTCATAAACATCAGGGGTCCACATATGAAATGGAACTGCTGAAATTTTAAAGGCTAAACCTACTAGTATAAACACCATAGCAAATACAGCTCCAATATTTTCTTGACTCAATTCATTTGCAATCAAATCAAAATTTGTTGAGCCAGTAAATCCGTATAATAAAGAGCAACCATATAATAATAAACCTGATGATAAAGCGCTTAGTACAAAATATTTTATACCTGCTTCAGATGATCTCAAATTGTCTCTATCTATTGAAGCTAAAATATAAAGTGCTAAAGATTGTAATTCCAAACCTAAATAAAATAAAATTAGATCATTAGAACTAACCATAAAAAACATACCTAATATTGATAATAAAATTATTATTGGGTATTCAAATTTATCTAGTTTATTTTCAGTAATAAAATTTTTTGATGAATTTAAAACAAATAATGAAGAAATCAGAATTAAAATTTTAAAATAATTTGAAAAAGAGTCTCTTATAAAACTATCTAAAAATATTTTTTTTTCATAACTTGGGCTATTTAAAATCATGGCTATGGTTAGAATTAAAATTAGGGATGTTAAATTAAATATCAAATTGAAACTTTTTTTTACAAAGACTCCGATCATTAAAAATGTAAAAATAGATAAAGATAAAAAAATTTCTGGAAGTAATATGTTAAGGTTGTTAATCATTTCTTACCTTGAATTTAAAGCTAGTTGATAATTGTCAATCAAACTATTCACTGAAACACCAAATGTTTCCATGAGAGGAACAGGATAAAAACCAAAAAATATTATTAAAAAAGCTAAAGAAACTAACATTATAATTTCAGACTTATTTACATCACTTAAAGTTTTAATTTCAGGATTTGTCGTAACGCCAAAAATTAC
>CACHKS010000030.1:0-2330 GCA_902580485.1 uncultured Pelagibacteraceae bacterium | reverse complement strand
AAAATACAATGTAGCAAAAGTACTTCATCATATGCAAGGAACACCGAATACAATGCAAAAGAATCCAAAATATAAAAATGTTTTATTAGATATTTACGATTTTTTTGAAAAAGGTGTACAAAAAATTGACAATAAAAAGCTAGTTCTAGATCCGGGTATTGGTTTTGGTAAAAATTTGAAACATAATTTGACTTTAATTTCAAAGATATCTTTGTTTCATAGTCTTGGATTTCCTATATTGATTGGAACTTCTAAAAAAAGATTTATCAGTCAAATATCTGGAAATAATGATAGCAAAGAGAGGACAGGAGGTACAATAGCATCAGTTTTATTTTTGTTATCTCAAGGGGTTCAAGTTTTTAGAGTACACAATGTTAATGAAGTCAAGCAAGGTATTTTAGTATTTAGGAAAATTTTATCAAATTTTAAAAATTAATGAAAAATAAATATTTTGGGACCGATGGAATCCGAGGGACTGTTAATCAAGGTAATATTACCGGTGAAAAATTTTTTAAATTTGGCTTAGCATCAGGAACTTATTTTAAGAATCAAAAAAAATCTAAGCAAATTGCTATTATAGCTAAAGATACTAGGTTATCAGGATATACTTTGGAACCTGCGCTAGTATCAGGCTTAGTGTCAGGAGGAATGCATGTTTTTACATTAGGACCTTTACCAACTAATGGTCTTGCAATGTTAACAAAATCTATGAAAGCTAATATGGGCATTATGATTACAGCATCTCATAATCCTTATTATGATAACGGACTAAAATTATTTGGCCCTGACGGAATGAAATTGTCTGATAAAATAGAAAAAAAAATAGAAAAATTAATAGATGCTAAAAATACGAAACAGCTAACAAATCCAAAATTATTAGGTAGAGTAAAAAGATTAGAAGATGGAAATGATAGATATATTCAAATATTAAAAAATAACTTTCCAAATAATTTTCACCTGAGAGGCACAAAAATTGTTTTAGATTGTGCAAACGGCGCTAGTTATAAAGCAGCTCCAAAACTATTAAAAGATTTAGGGGCTAAAGTTATTTCAATGAGTATAGAGCCTAATGGTTTCAATATTAATGACAATTGCGGATCCACTTATCCATACAAAATCAGGGCTGCAGTTAAAAAGTATAAAGCGAATGTCGGTATCTCTTTTGATGGAGATGCGGATAGAATAATTATGTGCGATGAAAAAGGAAAAATCGTAAATGGAGATCAGATTATCGCTATGTTAGCAAGAAGATGGAAATCCAAAAAAATTTTAAAAGGAGGGGTGATAGGAACCTTAATGTCAAATTATGGTTTAGAAAGATTTTTAAAAAGTGAAAAAATAAGATTTTCTAGATCTAAAGTAGGTGACAGATATGTTAAAGAAAAAATGAAAAAATTAAATTTTAACTTAGGAGGAGAACAATCAGGACATATAATTCTTGGAAAATTTGCAACTACTGGAGATGGTTTGCTAGTGGCATTAGAAGTTTTATTTTCTTTAAGAAAAGGCAAAAAAGCCAGTAAATTATTAAATGTTTTTAAACCTTTGCCTCAAATTTTAGAAAATGTAGTTGTTAAAAACAAAAATATAATTGATAAATCAAAATGTAAAATTGCAATCAAAAAAGCTGACAGGCTTTTAGGTAACAAGGGAAGAATTTTAGTTAGAAAATCTGGTACAGAACCAAAAATAAGGATTATGGCTGAGTCATATGATAAAAGTTTAATTTTAAGATGTATAAAGATTATTAAACGATCGATAAAAAATTGAAAATTAAATCTAAAATTTTGATAATAGCTGGATCTGACTCTTCAGGTGGAGCAGGAATCCAAGCAGATATTAAAACAGTTACTGCCTTGGGTGGCTATGCTATGACCGCGTTAACTGCTGTTACCATTCAAAATACAAAAGGAGTAAAGAAAGTAATTCCCATTCAACCTAAAGAGATAGCAAATCAAATTCTATTTACAACCAAAGATATAAAACCAAATGGGATTAAGATTGGTATGCTTCACTCATCTCAAGTGATTAAATCTGTAGCAAATGCTTTAAAGAAAACAAAAACTCCCAAGATTGTTTTAGATCCTGTTATGGTTGCTAAAGGAGGAGCTAGATTAATAAATAAACCAGCAATTAAAACTTTAAAAGATAGATTAATAAAAAAAGCTTATTTGATAACACCAAACATTCCTGAAGCTGAAGTTTTAACAAATATAAAAATTAGAAGTCTAGAAGACATGATTCATGCTGCCAATATTTTGCTGCAGTTAGGGGTTAAGAATGTTTTGCTAAAAGGAGGTCACAGACAATCAAAACATATGGAAGATATT
>CACHKS010000029.1:0-2396 GCA_902580485.1 uncultured Pelagibacteraceae bacterium | reverse complement strand
AATAAAACTAGAATGTTTAATATGGCAAAAACTGGTTATACAACAGCAACAGATTTTTTTAAATTTATTGGTGTTTTAAGTTTAGATATATATTTTGATCCAAAATTAGAACTAGTAAAACAATTCAAAATGCGGGGATTGCCAACAAGCATCTTGATCGACAAAAATGGAAATGAATTTGGAAGAATAGTTGGAGAAATTGATTTCACTGATAAAAATTTTATCAAGATTTTAAAAAAATATATTTAATTTTAAAAATTATGAAATATTCCTTAAATACAGTTATTTTAGAACCATTATCAAAAACAAAACCTAAAAACGCAGTAATACTTTGTCATGGCTATGGTGGAGATGGAAAAGATATTTCTATTCTAGCAGGTTATTGGAAATCTTATTTGCCAGATACAATATTCATTTGTCCAGACGCTCCAGAAAAGTGTGATGCAAGTCCATCGGGATTTCAATGGTTTGATTTAATAGATCAAACTCCTGAACAAATTTTATCTAAATCTTTGGTTGCTGAAAATAAATTAAATAAACTTATTGATGAAGTTAAAGATAAAAATAATTTATCAGCTAATCAAATTGTGATTGGTGGATTTAGTCAAGGATGTATGATTAGTTTGCAAACAGGTATTAAACGAAAAGATAAAATTAATTCGATCATAGGATATTCTGGTAAAATTATTGATCTAGAACATTTAGGCAAAAATATTGTTTCAAGACCAAATATTATTTTGATGCATGGAGATATGGATCAAGTTGTTACGATTGATGGATTATTAGAGGCTAAAGATTTTTTTATCAAAAATAATTATAAAATTGAAACAAAAATTTTTAAAAATTGTGAACATAGAATACCCACTGAAGGATCTAGTTTAGGCTTACAATTTATCAAAAAACATTTGTATTAGTTTATTTTGCTTGGTGTAACATAATTATAACTTGATATAATTTTCTGTTTCAGTTAGCTTTCAATAATGATTATTTCTTCATTGGATAAAGTCCCGCTAGAAAAATGTCCAGCTTTAGTTCTTAATGCTGATTTTAGACCTTTGAGCTATTATCCTCTTTCATTATGGTGTTGGCAGGATGCAGTTAAGTCAGTTTTCTTAGACAGAGTAAGTATTGTTTCAAACTACAGAAGAAAAATTAGAAGTCCTTCGTTTGAGATGAGTTTACCAAGTGTAATTGCATTAAAAAATTTTGTTCAACCTTCAGAAAATCCTAATTTCACTAGGTTCAATGTTTTTTTAAGAGATAAATTTACATGTCAGTATTGTGGAGATAAAAAAGATTTAACATTTGACCATCTACTACCTAAGTCTAAAGGTGGGCTTACTGATTGGAATAATGTTGTTACGGCTTGTTCAAATTGTAATGTAAAAAAAGGTGGTAAGCTTTATGAACATTGTGATCTAAAGCTAACAAATAAACCTTACGCACCTACAGTAGAAGATTTACATAAAAATGGAAGAAATTTTCCTCCAAACTTTCTACATGAAAGTTGGATGGATTATTTATATTGGGATATTGAATTAGAACCTTAATTAAATTTTTTCGGATATTGTTATAGCAATACGTGATGAAGTTTTAATTACCTTATCTAATAAACCAAACAAACCTTTTTTCGTTGCACCGTTATCGTAAGCAATATCCTTATGGTGTAACTCATCTTCTCTGAATTTAATTATTTTTTCTTTTAATTTTTTTTCGTCTTTTCCAAGTTTAAATGTTTGATCTTTATAATGACCATCAATAACTTCTTCTACTGAGGCTGTACAGAGCATAGCAGCTTTTTCACCAAGCATAGCGGTTCCAAATCCTAAAGTTACACCCATTATATCCCATAAAGGAAGAAGTTTTGTAGGTTCTATATTTCTTTTTTTAATTTCATTATCAAAATATTCATAGTGTTCTCTCTCATGTTCTTTCATCTCCTCAATTTTTCTTTTAAGGGAAGCATTTTGTTTAAATGTTTTTAAAGCAAGTAATTGACCCTCGTAAATCTTAATAGCACCACGTTCTCCAGCATGATCTACTCTAATAATTTCTTCTAAAGTTTTCTTATTTGTTTTGTCCATAATTTCTAACTACTTTAAACATAATACCACTTAGTAAAACTGATATAATTGTATTTATTGTAGCAAGCGAAAGACCTATAAATCTGAAAGTAACGTCTTTACAGCTAACCGGAGTGTTTTCTAATTGCTTTAGGAGTTGTTTTGTAGTCAGACTATCCTGAGAATCGCTTAAATTACATACAAATGACTCACTAAAAAATCCTTGTTCTATACCTACGTGGTAAAATGAAATTATTGCTCCAAATATAAAAAATAAAAAGAGAATTATAGCTATAATTTTTTTAAATCTATTCAAAATAAATAATAGAGAAA
>CACHKS010000028.1:0-2603 GCA_902580485.1 uncultured Pelagibacteraceae bacterium | reverse complement strand
TTATTCCAAAATTATTACCCGCTCCCATTCCTAAATTTTTACCAGTTAGATAACATTCAATGTTTTTATATTTTTTTTTTAAAGAATCTATAAATTCTTGGTTAGAAGAATTTTCAACTATAATTTTTTTCATGTCTGGATCAATTGATTTTAAACAATCATCAATAATATTTTGACTTTTTATTGTAACTATAATTATTGTTAAATTTTCTTTTGTTATTTGCATCAAAAAAGTGCCTTCATTATGATAGAAAGTGTACTTACAAACATAAATAATATAAATAATAACAAATGAAAAGGTTTATTGTAACTGGAGGGTATGGTTTTATTGGCAGTAGTCTAATAAAATTATTACTTAAAAAAAAATTTAAAGTCTTTAACATCGACAAACTATCATACTCTGCTCAAAAATATAATTTGAGGGATGTTAAAAGTAAAAATTACTTATTTAAAAAACTTGATATAAATAATAAAAAAGAAATTATAAGAATTTTTAAGAAGTTTAAACCACATGGAATTTTTAATCTTGCTGCAGATACCCATGTAGATAGATCAATAAATGATTCTTCAAACTTTATTAAGAATAATATCCTTGGAATTTATAACTTGTTAGAAGCCATTAAAGATTACAAAAAAAAGATTAGACTTGTTCATATATCAACCGACGAAGTTTATGGAGATATTTTAGGATCAAAAAGATCTACCGAAAACTTTCCATATATACCAAGCTCTCCTTATTCTGCTTCAAAAGCCTCATCAGATCATTTAGTTAATGCTTATGTCAGAACTCATAAAATCGATGCTGTAATTTCAAATTGTTCTAATAACTACGGTCCAAGACAATTTCCTGAAAAGTTAATTCCTAAAATGATTTACAATATTTTAAACAATAAGCCTCTTCCGATATACTCTAAAGGTAAAAATTTAAGAGAATGGATATATGTAGATGACCATTGTGAAGCTCTTATAAAATTATTTTTTAAAGGTCGATCAGGAGAGAAATATAATATAGGTTCAGGAATTAATTGTAGTAATATTTTTCTTGTAAAAAAAATTTTAAAATCATTTGTTAATAAAAAAATTAAAATTGGGAAAAAAGTAAAAATCATATTTGTAAAAGATAGACCGGGACATGATTTTAGATATGCTCTTAATAGTAATAAAATTAAAAAAAAATTAAAATGGAGGCCTAAAATAAACCTAAATCAGGGTATATCTAAAACGGTAGATTGGTATATTAAAAATCAAGAATACTTTAAAAAATTAAATGAAAAGAATTTTAGTCACAGGTGGTGAAGGTAGATTTGCAAAAATTTTAAAAAATAAAAAAAGTAAATTTGAGTTTATTTTTAGAAATAAAAAACAACTTAATATTTTAAGCGATAAATCTATCAGAAATAATATAAAAAAATTTAAACCAGATTATCTCATGCATTTAGCAGGGTTATCTAGACCTATGAAGATTCATGAAAAAAATATAAAAAAAAGTATCGACTTAAATATAATTGGCACTGCAAATATTATTAAAGTATGTGTTGAAAAAAATTTAAAGATAATTCACTTTTCTACAAGTTACGTTTATCAAGGACAAAAAGGGAATTATAAAGAAACAGACCCTCTATTACCTTGGAATAATTATGGATGGTCAAAACTTGGAGCGGAATGCGCTGTTCAAATGTATAAAAACTCTCTAATTTTAAGAACTTGTATGACAGAAAGACCTTTTGTTCACAAATCTGCCTTTGCAAATGTAAAAACTAATTTTATTTATCATGATGATTTTATAAAGATTTTTTTGAAGATTTTAGACAAAAAAGGGATATTCAATATTGGTGGAAAAACACAAACTGTGTATCAGTTTGCAAAAACAAAAAATAAAAATATAAAAAAAATATTTTCAAAAGGTGAGCTTCCATTAAAAATGGATATGAATTTAAAAAAAATTACAAAATATTTGAAATGAAAATTTATAAAACAAAAATAAAAGATTTATTAATTATTAAACAAAAAAATAATATAGATAAAAGAGGATCTTTAAGAGAAACTTATAATAAAAAATTTTTTAATAATAAAAAGTTTATATTTGAATATTGCACAACATCCAAAAAAAATGTTGCAAGAGGATTTCATTTTCAAACAAAATTTCAACAGGCAAAATATGTAAATGTCCTAAAAGGGAAAATTCTTGATGTAGTGATAGATTTAAGAAAAAAATCAAAAACTTTTGGTAAGTCTTTTAAAATTATTTTGTCCTCTGAAAATGCTACAAGTTTATACATACCAGAAGGTTTCGGACATGCTTATTACAGCTTTAATAAAGTAAATATTATCTATTATAAGCTTAGTAACTATTATAAACCTCAATTCGAAAATGGAATTAACGTAATGGACAAAGATTTAAAAATTAAATGGCCTAAAAAAAGATTTTTTTTATCAAAAAAAGATAAAAATTTAATGACTTTTAAAGAATTTTGTAACTCTCAAAAATTTTTATAATCTGATAAGTCTTTAAACACGATTGGATATTCAGTAACTCTACAATTTTTTTGAAACCAATAAGACAAATACCTTTCAGCAAGAAAACCATAAATTCTTTTCATTCC
>CACHKS010000027.1:0-3253 GCA_902580485.1 uncultured Pelagibacteraceae bacterium | reverse complement strand
CCGCACCGAAGAATCGTTTAGGTCTTTGCAATGCATTAGCGTCAACACCTCCTGTCAATACCTTGCCTGAACTAGGAATTACCGCATTATATGCTCTGCCTAGTCTAGTTATAGAGTCTAATAAGATAACTACATCCTTTTTATGTTCCACTAATCTTTTTGCTTTTTCGATTACCATTTCAGCTACTGCTACGTGTCTTGAAGCTGGTTCATCAAAAGTAGAAGCAACTACTTCGCCTTTAACTGATCGTTGCATATCGGTAACTTCTTCCGGTCTTTCATCAATTAACAAAACCATTAAATAACACTCAGGGTGATTTGCTGTTATAGATTGAGCTATATTTTGTAAGATTATTGTCTTACCTGCTCTTGGAGGAGATACAATTAAGGATCTTTGTCCCTTGCCTATTGGACTTACCAAATCAATTAGTCGAGCAGTATTATCTGGTTTTTTTTCTACTTTTGTTGTCTCAACTTCCAATTTAATTCTCTCGTTTGGATATAAAGGAGTTAAGTTGTCAAAAGCAATTTTATTTTTTCCTTTATCTGGATCATCGAAATTAATTTTGTTGACTTTTAACAAAGCAAAATATCTTTCTGCATCTTTAGGTCCTCTAATTTCTCCTTCAACGGAGTCTCCTGTTCTCAAACCAAATTTTCTTATTTGACTAGGACTAACATATATATCGTCTGGTCCCGGAAGATAATTAGACTCGATTGCTCTTAAGAATCCAAAGCCATCTTGCAATACCTCTAAAACACCTGTTGCGGTTATCTGCTCATTTTTTTCAGCAAGTTTCTTTAATATTGCAAATAATATTTCTTGTTTTCTAAGTGTACTTGGGTTTTCTATGCCAAGTTTCTCAGCTTCATTAATAAGTTCTGCAGGATTTTTTTGCTTTAATTCTTGTAAATTCATGTGATTATTGTTGTTTAAGGAATGTATTAAAAATATAGGGATTTTTTTAAAAAATTCAACCCTTAATTATAAAGGTTTAAATATAACAACAAATATTACTACAATAAGTATAAGTGTCGGTATTTCGTTATATATCCTAAAGAATTTAGAGGTTTTTTGGTTAATATCTATTGCAAAATCATTAAGATACTTGCCTAAAGTGAAGTGATAATAAGTTAAAATAACAACCGCAATAATTTTTATTTGCATCCATAGTTCAGAAAATACTGAAAAACCAAGACTATGGATTAATAAGATTCCAAAAAGCCATGAAAGCATCATGGCTGGCATCATGATATAATTATAAAGCCTCTTTTCCATAATCTTAAAAATTTTTTTTTGCGACCCTTCTTCTGTTTCAGAATGATAAACAAATATTCTTGGTAAATATAAGAGACCTGCCATCCAAGATATGACGGCAATTAAATGTAAAGATTTAAATAATAAATATAGATTCATTTTACAAATATTTGTTAATGAGTTTTTCAAATAATTCAATGTGATCGGAATTATCGTTTAAACAAGGTATTAAATCAAAATTTTTACCACCATTTTGTAAAAAGCTTTCTCTACCTTGAATATTGATTTCTTCTAAAGTTTCAACACAGTCAGAAGCGAAGCCCGGACATATAACTAATAAATTTTTGATACCTTTTTTAGGCAAACTTTCTAATGTTTTATCAGTGTATGGTGTCAACCATTCCTGCGGACCAAATCTTGATTGAAATGTTGTCTGTATTTCTACTTTATTAAATTTTTCTCTCATCAATCTAGTAGTTTTCTGACAGTAACAATGATAGGGGTCTCCTTTATCAAAATAAGATCTTGGTATTCCGTGATATGAAGAAATTATTAAATCAGGTTTCCATTTTATTTCTTGAATTTTTTTTTCTATACTGGTTATCAAAGCATTAATGTATAGGGGCTCTCCCTCATAGTGAGGAATAACTTGAAGACTTGGTTGCCATCTCATCCTCATTAAGGATCTATAAACTTCGTCACAAACTGTTGCTGTAGTAGCGGCTGCATATTGGGGATATAAAGGTAAGATAATTATATTTTCACACCCCTCTTCTCTAAGTATATTTAATCGAGATCTTATACTTGGATTGCCATATCTCATTGCAAAATCTACAATTACTTTCTCATTTCCAATTTTATTTTTAAGTTTGTTTGCTTGATTTCTTGTAAAATATAGTAAAGGAGACTCATTGCTTTCTTTTCTCCAAATCTTTTTATAAGCGTGCGCTGTCTTTGATGGCCTAAAAGTTAAAATAAACAAATTTAAAATTATTTGCCAAATAAAAGGGTTTACCTCTATCACTCTTCTATCTGATAAAAATTCTTTTAAATATTTTCTGATATCCCACCAACCTGTGGAGTTGGGAGTGCCTAGATTTATTAACAAAATACCGTTTTTTCCAAATTTAACTTCTGGGTGGTCTTGGTTCATTAGTTATTCCTATAAAATTTAATTAATTTCTTTACTCTATCAGGATCTGTTTCGGGAAGTAAACCATGCCCCAAATTAAAAATATAAGGAATGTCTTTGAATGTTTTAATGTATTTCGTCGCTCCCTCTATCATTTCTTTCTCGGACTTTAATAAAATTTTAGGGTCTAACCCACCTTGCAAAACTACATTTCTTAAATTGTCTTTTGCCCATTGTGGATCTATTTCATAATCTATATTTATTCCGTCTGGATTTACAAGTTGATTAAATTCTTTATATTTATCTTTTAATCCTCTTGGAAAACAAATATTAGGGATTTTCTTTTTTTTACAAAATTCAACTATCTTTGCATTTGGTATAAAACAATAATCTTTAATATGATCATTGGGTATTAGTCCTGCCCAAGAATCAAATACTTGAACAACGTCAGCTCCAGAACTAATTTGATTTTCGATATGAATACACAAAAAATTTATTAGTTTGTTTAAAATTTTATCTATATTAATATTTTCTTTATCTAAATCTATTTCATTTTTATCTTTTTTAATATTCAGCATATAAACTAATAATGTCCAGGGTGCGCCTATAAAGGCTATCAA
Organism: uncultured Pelagibacteraceae bacterium; assembly: GCA_902580485.1. GTDB lineage: Bacteria > Pseudomonadota > Alphaproteobacteria > Pelagibacterales > Pelagibacteraceae > Pelagilacustribacter. Next base: position 243 of record CACHKS010000027.1, on the reverse strand, counting down.
AGACTTGTCTCTGTTAAGATTCTTTCTTGTAATTTCAATGGCTTTATATATTTCGTTTAATTTTTGAGAAAATTCATTTTCATTTTTGTCTAAAAAAATTTCTAAATTAAATTTACTGAGTTCTGGACCTTGATCTTTAATAAATTTTACTTCCTGGCCTAATGCATACGGTGTCATTAAAATATCTGAAAAAATTATTGCTGAATCCAAGTTAAATCTTTCTATGGGTTGAAGTGTAATTTT
>CACHKS010000026.1:0-3700 GCA_902580485.1 uncultured Pelagibacteraceae bacterium | reverse complement strand
AATAAATATTCCTGCTAACGTAAACCATAGTGTGCCTTTTTTTTCTATAAAGTCACCAAATTTTTGACCAAAGAGGTTTGTTAAATATGCAACTAAAAAGAAACGCAATCCCCTAGTAAAAAGGCAAATTAAAAAGAAAACTGGAAGATTATAATTCATTACCCCGCTTGTTATGGTGAAAACCTTAAAAGGCAAAGGAGTAAACCCTGCTAAAAACATTATTCCAAGCCAAGCTAAAAAACCCTCTTTAGTTGACATCATATTTTGCATTTCAAATACTTTTTCCTCATAACCATAAAATTCAATAATAACCATAGAGGCATCTAAAAATAAAACTCCTAACATATAGCCAAACAATCCTCCTAATACAGAACCTACAGTCGCAATGATGAATATCTTTAAATAATCTTCTCTTTTAGCAACTACCATCGGCACAATCATCAAGTCAGGTGGAACGGGAAAGAAGAAACTTTCGATAAAAGAGACAAAACCTAAGAGAGGCTTAGAAAATTTATGTCTAGCAAGCTCAACACATCTATCGTATAATTTTTTCAACATGAATTTAAAATGCACAATAGTTAAGTATCTAGCAAGTTTAATATTATCCCCAATGAATAAGTAAAGGCAGAATTTATGAGCGAACCAATTGATATAAAAACAAAAAAAATTGTATCCTCTAAATTACAAAATAAGTTTGAAAAATCGCATGTTTTGGATAGTCTTGAACAAAATATACTCTCCCACTGGGATACATGGGGTAAATTTCAACAAGCTTGGACTAGTAGGGCTTATAGAGCTTTCAAAGATTTAGATAAGTACGTAGTTTTAATATATTTAATAAAAAATAATTGGCAGACTTTATCAGACAAATTTCAAGTTTTATCGATGGATGAATTTTATGACTCTAATAGTATTACAATTGATAAAATTAACTTAATTCAAATATCCAATGATCTGAGTATTCCCAAAGAAACAATTAGAAGAAAAGTTAATGAACTACAAAGTGATAATATTCTAAAAAGAGAGGGCAAAACTATTATATTTAATAGAAAAGGAATAGAAACCCAAAAACCAAATGATATGATCGAACTACTATCAGTTTTTATAGATAAAAAATCAAAAATGTTACAGGGACAAGCATGGTTTGGAAGTCCATTATCAAAAGACTACATTAAAAGTTTTATAAAGAAATATTTTACTATAGTCTGGTTAAGATTTTTCAGGATGCAAATACCTTTTTTAACAAGACATAGAAATGTTTTTGGGGATCTAGAAACCTGGATAGTCTGGGGGAATATAGGTCTTAGTCATCAATATCAATTAGCAAAAGCGGCTGAAAGAAATCTAATAACTTCACCAATTACACTTAAAAGTTATTATTCTAATGTTGCAGATGTGAAAATTGATAGGGGGGTAAATGCTTCATCTATAGCTGATATTTCATCAATACCCAGGGCAACAGTAATTAGAAAATTAAATTGGCTGGTTTCACAAAAAGCTATTAAAAAAAATAAAAATTTAGAATATCAAATGATGAAGGGTGGTAAACTAAACAAGACAATTTCAGATAACTTTTTATTAAATCAACACAGTGTCGCTGAATTTTTAACTGACATATTTGATTTAATGAAAAATTCAAAATTTAAATTATAAAATTTGGTAAAATAATGGAAATAGCAAAATCTATAGCTCCAATTGCTTTAGCAATAATCATGTTTGGTTTAGGTCTAGGCTTGACAGTTGAGGATTTTAAAAGAGTTTTAAAATATCCTAGAGATTTTTTTGTCGGCTTTTTATGTCAAGTTATTTTACTTCCAATAATTGCTTTTATACTAATTCATATAATTACACTTTCTCCTGAAATTGCGCTAGGTGTTATGATCATCGCTTCAGCCCCAGGTGGTGTCACCTCAAATATATTAACTAAGTTCGCAGATGGCGATGTGGCTTTATCAGTAAGTTTAACAGCAATTGTTAGCTTGTTATGTATTTTTACCGTTCCATTAATCGTTTTCAATTCTGCAGATTTCATTGGAATAGCAATAGAAGAAGAAATATCAATGATTTCAATAGCTATTAAAATGTTTTTTGTAGTTACAATCCCAGTATTATTAGGAATGATAGTTAGAAGTTTAATGACAAATTTTATAATTTCTAAAACTTTGATAATTCAAAGACTATCTATCATTTTATTCTTGATTGTATTTATATCTATTTGGGTAGAAGAGTGGGATAGAATAGTAAGTTTTATAGTCAGGGCAGGTTTAATAGCTTTTATTTTGAATATAACTATGATTTTGGTTGGTTATTATGTTGCAAAATATCTTACATCAGGAGTTTCTCAAAGAAAATGTATTTCACTTGAATGTGGTTTACAAAATGGAACTTTAGCCGTGGTTGTGGCTACCCAGTTGTTTGATGATATTATATTTATGGTCCCTACAGCAGCATATGCACTTATAATGTTTGTAACATCGATAATTTTTGTTCTAATAGTTAGAAAAATCAATTAAATTGAATATTAAATAAAAGGGCGAATGGTGGAACTGGTAGACGCGCCGGACTCAAAATCCGGTGGTAGCAATACCTTGAGAGTTCGAGTCTCTCTTCGCCCACCAAGTTATGGATATAAGTAAATTAAACAGTTTAGTTGAACTTTATTTTAAAAAAACACTTGAAGTTGATGGTAAAAGACCGTTTTTAAAATGGTTAAAACCAGATAAGCGAACTTATAATTGGGAAGATATTACTCAAAGAATTTATAAACTTACTGCTAAAATTAAAACTTTAATTAATGAGGGTGACAGGTGCTTAATCTTATCTGAAAACAGACCTTATTGGTTAATGACTGATATATCTATTATGAATGCTGGAGGTATTTCCGTTCCGATTTTTACAACTTACTCTGCAAATGATTATGAATATATTTTAAATGACTGTAAGCCTTCATTAATATTTGTTTCTAATCAAGACCAGTATAACAAGATAAAAAAATTCATTAATAATGATGTAAAAAAAATTATATCATATGAAAAAATTGATACTGAAAGTTTGTTAATTCAAGAAATACTAGATGAAGATCTTAATGAAAAAATTATTAATAACAATTTAAAAAGAAATATGCCTGCATGTATAATTTATACTTCTGGTACTTCAGGAAATCCTAAGGGAGTAGTTTTAAGCCATGGCGGTATTTTATCAAATTGTGAAGGTGCAGTTGAATTATTGCAAACTTTAACAAAAAAAAAAGATCCTATATTTTTAACTTGGCTGCCTTTATCTCATTCATACGAGCATACAGTTCAATTTATACAAATCATAGTCGGCGCAAAGGTTTTTTATGCAGAAAGTTTAGAAAAATTAATTTCTAATATGGGAATAGCAAAACCAACAATCATGACAGCTGTGCCAAGATTTTATCAAAACCTTTATACAAAAATAAACATGAATTTTGAGAAGCAAAGTGGATTAAAGAAATATTTAATTTATAAGACATTGCTTTTAGGAAAAAAATTACTCAAAAAAGAAAAATTTAGCCTTATAGAAAAAATCGTAAATTTTTTATGTGAAAAATTAGTTAGAAAAAAGATCAGAGGACAATTTGGTGGAAACCTTCAGGCTTTTGTTTCGGGTGGAGGTGCTCTGGATCAAAATATTGGAGAATTTTTAAATGCCGCAGGTTTACCCACACTACAAGGAT
>CACHKS010000025.1:0-4107 GCA_902580485.1 uncultured Pelagibacteraceae bacterium | reverse complement strand
ATAAGATTAAAATTGGAAAAAATTCTGAACTTCATTTATTAGAGTATTTGGTAAACGATTCAAAAAAAAATTTTTTTAATAATGTGCATGAAGATATTATATTAGAAAAATCTGCTATTCTAAAAAATATCTACCTTCAGAGCGCTAAAAGCTCAGGTTATTTTCATAAATATTCAATAAATAAACTGTCTAATGAGTCAAATTATACTTATTTTATTTTTCCCGCTGGTTTAAAATTTAATAAATTAGACTTAGAATTTAATCTAGAAGGAGAGAGAAGTGAGTTCAATTTACAATCAGCTTCCTTTTTAGACAATAATGAACACCAAGAAATTAAGACGCGTGTGAATCATTTTTCTCCAAACTGTAAAAGTCACCAGAAGGTAAAAAATGTTTTAAATGCTGAAAGCAAAGGTGTCTTCCAAGGAAAAATATTTGTCAAAGATATTGCCCAAAAAACAGATGCTTATCAGTTAAGTAAGGCAATTTTATTAAGTGAAAGATCTGAATTTAACTCAAAACCAGAGTTAGAAATTTATGCCGATGATGTAAAATGTTCTCATGGATCTACATCAGGTAATTTAGATAAAGACTCAATTTATTATTTGATGACTAGAGGACTAAGCCAACAAGAGTCTACTAAATTACTTGTAAATGGTTTCCTAAATGAAATAGCTGACTTAATCAAAAGTAGCTCACTAAGAAATTTTATAAAAACTAAATTAGAGGCACAACTATTAAATGAAAATAAAAAACATTAAATCAGAATTTCCAATATTTAAACAAAAAATAAATGGCAAGCCTTTAGTTTATCTGGATAGTGCTAATTCATCTCAAAAACCTAAAGCTGTTATAAATAGAATGTCAAATTTTTATGAAACTGAGTTTTCTAACGTAGGAAGAAGCGTTCACTCGTTAGCCGTAAAAGCAACTAACAGATTCGAGGAATCTAGAGATAAAGTTCAAAAATATTTAAACGCAAAACACAGAGAAGAAATCATTTTTACTAAAAGCGCAACTGAGTCGATCAATCTAATAGCTTCATCTTTTGGAGAGAAGTTCATAAAAGCTGGAGATGAGATTTTGACAACAGAATTAGAACACCATTCTAATTACGTTCCTTGGCATTTTATAAGGCAAAAAAAAGGTGCAAAAATAAAATTCGCGCCTGTAAACGATCGAGGAGAAGTTGAAATTGATGAAATCAAAAAACTTATAAATTCTAAAACAAAAATAATAGCTATTACTCACATATCAAATGTAACTGGAGCTATAATGCCAATAAAAAAAATTGTTGATTTAGCTAAGGAAAAAAATATTCCTGTTTTAGTTGATGGAACTCAAGGAGCTCCACATTTAAAAATAGATATTCAAGAATTAGATTGTGACTTTTATGCAATATCATGTCATAAAATGTACGGTCCGAATGGATTGGGAATTCTTTATGCAAAAAAAAAATGGCTTGAAGAATTGCCACCTTACCAAGGCGGTGGAGGGATGATAAGTGAGGTGCTTAAAGACAAAGTCTCTTTTGCTGACTCACCTACAAAATTTGAAGCGGGAACTTTGCAAACTGCAGAAGTTGTAGCTTTTTCTGAAGCAATAAATTTTATTGAAAAATTAGGAATTAAAAATATTCAAAATCATGAAAATGAAATTTTGGAATACGGTATTGAAAAATTAAAAAAAAATAATTCTGTAAATATAATTGGAGATCCAAAAGAGAGAGGTTCTGTAATGAGTTTCACTATGAAAGGGATACACCCCCATGATATTGCAACTATACTAGATGAGGATGGTGTAGCCATCAGAGCAGGGCATCATTGTTGCCAAATATTGCATGATAAGATTGGCATACCAGCTACTGCAAGAGCATCAATTGGAGTTTATAACTCTAAAGAGGATATAGATATATTATGTAATGCTATCAATAACTGTAAAAAGGTTTTTAATATTTAAATGGAACTTAAAGAGTTATATCAAGAAATAATTTTAGACCATGCAAAAAATCCTCGTAATAAAGGTAAATGTGTAAATTATAATCATGATGCAAAAGCTCACAACCCTCTGTGTGGTGACAAAGTTCATATTTATCTAAATTTAGATGATGATAAAAATATTAAAGGCTTGAGTTTTGAAGGTGAGGGATGTGCAATTTCTTTAGCATCAGCATCAATTTTAACTGATCTTCTAAAAGGAAAAGATTTGTCTTTTACAAAAAAAGTTACAGATGATTTCTTAAACATGCTTAAAACTAAAAGTAAAATAACTCTAAATAGCCTTTCAGAAGATCAAATAACTACAATTAATTCGTTATCTGGAGTACAAGAATTTCCTATGAGAATAAAATGTGCTACAATGGCTTGGCATACATTATTGTCTGCTATTGAAAAAAAAAATACTTAATATGAGTGATTTAAAAGAAGCAATAATAAAAGAAATTAAGAAGATCTACGACCCTGAAATACCAGTAAATATATATGAATTAGGTTTAATATATAAAATAGAGATAATTGATAAGAAAAAAGTAAATATAGACATGACTTTAACTACACCTAATTGCCCAGTAGCAGATAGTTTGCCTAAAATGGTAAAAAATAATATATTAAAGATTGATGGTGTTTCTGCCGTAGATCTTAATCTAGTCTGGGATCCTCCATGGACTAAAGATAAAATGTCAGAAGCTGCAAAGTTAGAATTAAATTTATGAGTGAAAAAGTAATAAAACTTAGTGACAAAGCAGTAAATAGAATTAAAGAAATTATGTCTCGAGCTCAAAACTCAACTATAGGAGTAAGGGTAGGAGTAAAATCCGGAGGTTGTGCAGGTATGTCTTACGTTATGGAGTACGCTAAAGAAGTTAAACCAAACGAAGAAGTTATTGAAGATAAAGGAGTAAAAGTTTTAATAGATCCAAAAGCAATAATGTATCTCTTAGGTACTGAAATGGATTACAAAAAAGAGAAATTTTCATCTCAATTTGTTTTTAAAAATCCAAACGAGACGGAAAGATGTGGTTGCGGAGAGTCTTTTAAGGTTTAATTATCCACTATAGTACATTTCAAACTCAATAGGATGTGGAGTATGCTCAAATTTATAAATTTCTTGGAATTTTAAATCGATATAAGCGTCTATTTGATCATCTGTAAATACACCGCCTTGAGTTAAAAATTTTCTATCTTTGTCAAGACTTTGCATCGCTTCCCTTAATGAACCGCATACTGTTGGTAATTTTTTCACTTCACTTTCAGATAGTGTATACAAATCTTTATCGAAAGATTTACCTGGGTCAATTTTATTCTTAATTCCATCAATTCCTGCCATTAACATTGACGCGAATGTTAAGTAAGGATTACCAGCTGCATCAGGGAACCTAATTTCCATTCTAGCAGCCTTAGGATTGTTTATGATTGGAATTCTACATGATGCAGATCTATTTCTTGCCGAGTAGGCTAAAATTACAGGAGCTTCAAAACCAGGTATTAGTCTTTTATAGCTGTTCGTAGTAGCATTAGAAAAAGCGTTTATTGCTTTAGCATGTTTTAAGATTCCACCAATATAGTATAAAGCTGCTTTCGATAATCCAGAATATTCTTTACCCATAAATACTGGTGTACTTCCTTTCCAAATCGACTGGTGACAGTGCATACCTGATCCATTATCACCTTTTACAGGTTTAGGCATAAAAGTAGCTGTCTTACCAAATGAGTGGGTAACCATTTGAACTGCATATTTATAAAGTTGAAGATTATCAGCCATGTTAGTTAATGTTCCAAAATACATACCTAGCTCGTGTTGGCTAGGAGCAACCTCGTGGTGGTGTTTTTCTACTTTAACACCCATATCCTTAAGAGCTTTTAAATACTCTCCTCTCATATCTTGGGCACTATCTACAGGAGGAACAGGAAAATATCCTCCTTTAATTCCAGGTCTGTGACCCATGTTGCCATTTTCATATTTTTTTCCAGTATTGTACGGACCTTCAGAACTATCAATGCTAAAACTTGTTTCGTTCATATCATTTTTAAATCTAACGTCGTCGAATACAAAAAATTCTGGTTCAGGACCAAAATAAGATTTATCTCCAATTCCAGATTTTTTTAAATA
>CACHKS010000024.1:0-4311 GCA_902580485.1 uncultured Pelagibacteraceae bacterium | reverse complement strand
TATGGTACAGTTTAAGAACAGGTATTTTACCTATAGTTTTTTTATTTAATCATGAGCTTTTATTAATCGGGGTAGATAATATATGGCAAGCTTTAATAGTCATAGTTACCTCTTTAATTGGAATTTTAGTTTTTACTGCAGCAACTCAACAATGGTTTATAAATAGATTAAGATGGTATGAAATTATAGCTTTCTTAGTTATTGCTTTATCCTTTTTAGCTCCAGATTATGTTTTAAGTAAATTTTATCCTAAATTTAATGAGCAAAATTTATCATCAAACTCAATTAGAAGTTTAACTTTTGACCCTTCAAAAGAAGTACACATTAAAGTAACCAGAGTTACTGAATATGGAGAAAGATATAAATTATTTGTGATTGATACAGGAATGTTTGAAAATGATTATAATTTAGAAGACTTTGGAATTAATTTAAGTGAAGATAATAATCAAGTTGTTGTAGACAAACTGAATTGGAAGGGACTCGCAAAAAAATCAGGTATGCAAATGGGAGATATAATTAGTAATTTTAAAATAGAAAATCCAGATAGACCTAATAAAGCGATTGTTTACCCTTTTGCTTTGTTATTTTTGTTTATTTTTGGGTATACAAATTATAAATTTGGAAATAGTCGTCCCCTTAATAAAATACTATAGAAAATACTTTTGGTTTTCTTTTGTTTTAATTTGCTATCGCATATATAATTGCGACAACAATTAATATTTCCCAACCAGACATTTTATTACCCCCAAAAAAAATTTGTCTTATTTTGTCAGTGCAACTACTATTAATACTATTATTAATATTTCCATGATTCTCCCCTGTTTATAGATATTAATTTTTTTTATGGTAAAATTATGATTAAGTGGTTGTATTTATTATTTTGCTATCTTGGATTGCATAGGTATGAAAAGATAGATATTAGCTTTAGTTTTGGACCAGGCGGTTCAACTGAGACGGTAAAATGTAAAGATTGTGGTATAAAAAAAATTAGAAAAAAAAATTAAAGAATTTTCCAAGTTCCCGAAGCAGTTGCAACTATTTTTTCTGAAGCAAATATTTCACTTGAAATAAAAACTAATGTCTTTGTCTTCTTTAAAACTTTAACTTTTCCCACTAATTTTTCATTTAATTTTCCGGCTGAAATGAATTTAATATCTAAGTTTATTGTTACACATCTTTTATTACCGGCAGCAATATGAGCTGCATTACCCATACCAGTGTCTGCTATAGTAGCAATAAAACCACCATGAGCTATTCCGCCAGTGTTTAAAAAATTTTCTAAAACTTTAATGTTAAATTCAAAATTTGTTTCATTTATCTTTTTAAAAGATAAATCTCCAATATTTTGCATAAAACCTTTTTTAGTTTCGTCCATAGTATTTTTTATCATAAATTGGGGTTAGTTGAGAGAAAATTACAGCTAACAAAATTAATATTATTCCGAATATTTTTATATCACTTAAAAATTGGTTTAAAAGGATCCATCCAAATATAGCTGCAAAAACACCCTCCAAAGAAAAAATAATTGCAACAGGTGCAGGAGATAAATTCTGTTGACTATATGCTTGTAATAAAAACCCTATTCCACTTGATAAAACACCAGCGTAAAGAAGTTCATTTTTTTCCATTAATAGATTTCCTAAAGTGATATTTTCAATTACTAGAGAAGGAATAAATGCGATTATTGATCCAATCAAACAAGTTCCCATAGTTATAGCAATAGGGTAATTAAATACTTTTAAAAACTTTGCTAAATAAACAATATGAAAAGCCCAAAAAAAAGCTCCTACCAAAACTAATGTATCTCCCAATCTTACATTTACATCTTTAATTTCTGTAAGCAAAAAACCTCCGATAATACAAATCAAAACAGCAGGCCAAACGGACCAATGGATTTTTTTAGAAAATAAAAAATAAGATATAGTAGGAACAATTAAAACATAAAATATTGTAAATATTGCTGAATTTGCAACATCTGTATAAAGCAAAGAGTATTGTTGAAGCGCAAATCCTCCACTAAGAAAAAATCCAAGAAGAGCTAAATAAATTAAAATAATATTGTAAGAAAATTTTTTTTCTTTAATTTTTTTATGTTCAAAAATAAAAAAAAAGGGGATTAATGCTACAAAACCCAAAAACATTCTTCCTGCTGTAAAAGAAAATGGTCCAATATAATCCATTCCCATGTCCTGAGCAATAAATGCTGTACCCCATAAAAATGCGCAAGAGATAGCACAGACCAAGGAGATCAATTTTTTATTCATGGTGTTTATTATTGTAAATTATATTAAACAGCAAGCTTGAAAGCGAAATCTTTACCCAAACATTCACTTAAATAGACACAAAATCTTGCACCTTCTGCTCCATCGATTATTCTATGATCATAAGATAAAGAAATCGGTAAAATTTTTCTAGAAACTATTTTACCTTTTAATTTTACCAACCTATCGTAACTTTTTCCAACACCTAAAATTGCAACTTCTGGAGGATTAATTATAGGAGTAAAAAATGTTCCTCCAATACCTCCCAAACTAGAAATTGTCATTGACCCTCCAAAGAATTCTTTTTTGTCAATTTTCAATTCTCTACAAAGTTTGCTAGTTTTTTTTAATGCTTCACCTATATCTCTTATACTCATTTGATCTACATTTCTTATTTTGGGTACCATTAGACCATGAGGTGTATCTACAGCAAAACCTAAATGAAAATATTTTTTATAAACTATTTTATTTTGATTGGAGTCGATTGAAGCATTGAAATTTGGAAAAGCTTTAAGCGCACTTATTAAAGCTTTTGATATAAATGCAAGAGGAGTTACTTTTATCATCTCTCCAGAATAATAATCGTACAGTGAAGATCTAAATTGCTCCATTTCTGTTATATCAATTTCTTCATGCTGTGTTACGTGAGGAATTTCTGTCCAAGATCTAACTAATTGAGGGCCTGATAATTTTTTAACTCTTGGAATATCTTTTAATTCTATCTCTCCAAAATTTTCATGAGGATACTCTTCTTTATAGGTTTTTTTTTCTACTTTACCTTCACTTACCGTAACTTGTGATCTGATAAAATTTTTGACATCTTCTTCTGAAACCCTACCTCCTCTTTGTGTACCTGGGATTTCAACCACATTAGCTCCTAGCTCTCTAGCAAATTTTCTAACTTTTGGACTTGCAGATTTTGTTTCATTTTTTGATGAAGCTGGAATTACATTCAATTTTTTTTCAACAACTTTGTTTTTAATACCTTCTAAACTCTTGTTTATTGTTGGATTTTTTTTAATTACTTCCTTTTTCTCACCAGACTTACTTTCCAACTTGAGACTTAATATAAGGTCTCCTTTGTTTACTTTATCTCCAACCTTTACACTTATTTTATCTATTAATCCTTCATGTGTAGAAGGCACCTCTACACTCGACTTATCACTTTCAAGAGTTATTAAAGAGTCATTTTTTTTTACAATTTCACCTTCCTTTACTAGCACCTCAATAATCTCTACGTCTTTGAAGTCACCCATATCAGGAATTAAAATTTTTTGATTATTCATAATTATAATTTAGAAGGAAATTCCTTTTCTTTATCAATTTTATATTTTTTAATAGCTTTTTCTGCTTCCTTGGATCCAATTAATTGTTCTTTCGCCAAAGCGCTTAAAGTATAAGCAACTATATGTTCTTTATCTACTTCAAAAAATTTTCTTAGATTTTTTCTTGTATCGCTTCTGCCATATCCATCAGTTCCCAAAGAGTAAAATGGTTTCCCAGTATAAGGTCTTATTTGATCTGTAAAAGATCTTGTATAATCTGATGCGGCGATAATAGGTCCATCTCTTTTATCCAAGCATTTTTGGACGTAAGAAATTTTTCTTTTTGCATCGGGATTTAATAAATTCCATCTTTCTGTTTCCATTCCATCTCTTCGTAGTTCATTAAAACTTGTTACACTCCAAACGTCAGAGTCAATATCATAATCTCTCGATAAAATTTTTGCAGCAGAGATAATTTCTCTTAAAATTGTTCCTGATCCTAATAATTGAACTTTTGTCTTACCTTTGTTACCGTTTTCTTGAAATAAATACATTCCTTTGATAATTCCTTCATCGCATCCTTTCGGTTTATCTGGATGGGAATAATTTTCGTTCATTGCTGTAATGTAATAAAAAATATTCTCTTTTTTCTCATGCATTCTTTTAATTCCTTCTCTTAGAATAACAGCCATTTCGTAAGCAAAAGTTGGATCATAACTAACACAATTGGGAATGTTAGAAGCTAACAAATGACTATGACCATCTTGGTGTTGCAATCCTTCACC
>CACHKS010000023.1:0-4556 GCA_902580485.1 uncultured Pelagibacteraceae bacterium | reverse complement strand
CGGGTATTGGAAAATTAATTCCTGTCGGATCTGAATTAGTATCTAAAATTGCTATTATTGGTATACCTAGTTTTTTTGCTTCAGCAACTGCTAAGGATTCTACATTTGTATCGATTATAAAAATTAAATCAGGAGTTTTTTTCATTTCTGAAATACCACCTAATGATCTTTGAAGTTTTTCTTTCTCTTTGCTAAACTTTAAAATTTCTTTTTTTGTGAATCCTAAATTTTCTTTTGATAATTGCTGATCCAATTTTTTTAATCTCTTAATCGAATTTTGTATTGTATTCCAATTTGTAAGCATTCCTCCTAACCAACGATAATTTACAAAAAACTGTCCTGTTTCTTTAGCTAATTCACTAACTTGTTCGGATGCTTGTTTCTTAGTAGAAACAATAAGTATTTTTCCGCCTCCAGATATGGTTTTGTGTACTTGCACTAAAGCATTTTTTAAAAAATTTACTGTTTGAGTTAAATCAATAATGTGAATAGAATTTTTTTCTCCAAAAATGTATTCTTTCATTTTTGGATTCCATCTTAGTGTCTTGTGCCCAAGATGAACTCCCGCCTCTAATAATTGTTTTATATCTACTTTAGGTACGTTCATAATATTTTCCGGTTAATCCACCACAGTTACTCCAAATTATTGGACCGGGAGGGCAATGCCCTTAAAACTGTGTGCGAAATCAAATATTGATATATACAAACAAGCTAAAAAATCAACCTTCTAAACAGTTATTTTTTTAACATATTCTTTGTTTTTTATGGTTTTTAAGTGATTAAAATCAAATTTTCTTGAGTTCTGAAGATTGTAATAAATCTTTTTATTCTTATTATGAATAATCAAACTTATTTCGGTTGGGCCTTTGTTTTCTAAAAGTTTTTTTAGATCATTGATGTCATAATTTTCTTTTAATTCAATTGTTACTTTTGAATATGGTTTGTTAAGCATATCATCTAAACTTGAAATTTTTCTAACATTTACTCTTCTTTGAGAACCTTCTTTAATAAGTTTATCTTTTTGTAAAGTTAAAACAAATGACTCTGACTCTCTTAACTTGTCCCTGTTTTGAACTAAGATCTCAGAAAATAAAAACAATTCAAATTCTCCTTTATTGTCACTGAATTTTACAATAGCAAATGGTGTACCTTTAGCACTTTTTTTTTCTTGTATAGACATTATAGTACCAGCAACTAGTGCTTCATTATCATTATTGTTCAAAAATTCTTTGTAAGAAATAATTTTTAATTGATTAAAGATCTCATCATATTCATTTAATGGATGGTCTGAAATATAAAAACCTAAAGATTTAAATTCTTCTGAAAGAAGTACTTTTTTATTCCACTTAACAGATTGAACATAATCAAAATCAATTATGTTATCATTATTATCATTAAACAAGTTTGTTTGATTATTAATTTTATCCTCATTAATATTTTTGATTTTTTGAATTATTTTAGGTATAGAAAGCACAATTTTATTTCTATCGTTATCAAACTCATCAAATACTCCTGATTTTACTAGACCTTCTAATTGTAATTTGTTTACATCTTTAGCATCAACTCTATTAATAAAATCAACTAAAGATTTAAATTTTCCATTTTTTTCTCTCTCTTTTATAATGTTAGATATCGCTTCAAAACCAACATTTTTAATTGCTCCTAAGCCATAATAAATTTTATTTTTTTCTGTTTTAAAATCTGCAAAAGAGTCGTTAATAGAAGGTCTAACTATATCAATTTTTAATCTTTTTAATTCCTCAACAAATTCTCTTAATTTTGAAGTGTTTGTTAGCTCCGTTGACATAGTAGCAGCTATAAAATCTTCCTTATAATAAGTTTTTAAAAAAGCTGTTTGGTAAGCAATTAAAGCATAAGCTGCTGCATGACTTTTGTTAAATCCGTACTGAGCGAATGGTTCTATTTTTGTAAAAACAAAATTTGCTACATCTTTACTAATTCCATTTTTAATCGCACCATTAATAAATCTTTCTTTTTGTTTGTCTAATTCTGCTTTTTTCTTTTTTCCCATAGCTCTTCTTAAAATATCTGCTTCACTAGCAGTAAATCCTGCTAACTTTTGAGCAATTTGCATCACTTGCTCTTGGTAAATAATAATTCCGTAGGTAGGTTTTAATATTTTTTCCAATGTCGGGTGAATGTAATCAGGAATTTTAATTCCATTTTTGCAATCATTGTAAATTGGTATATTGCTCATCGGACCAGGTCTATAAAGAGCTACTAATGCAATAATATCGTCAAATCTGTTTGGTTTCATTTGTTTAATTGCTTCTCTCATTCCAGTACTTTCTAGTTGGAACAATCCTGTAGTTTCTCCTGTTGATAAAAGATTATAAACTTTTTCATCTTCAAGATTTATTTTACTGATATCTAAATCTATTTTGTTTAATTTTAATCTTTTTAAAGTTTTGTTAATTACTGTTAAAGTTTTTAAACCAAGTAAATCAAACTTTACTAAGCCAGCATTTTCGGAAGAATACATGTCATATTGAGTAGAAGGTAAAATTAGATCTGAATTTTGATCAAGATAAAGAGGAAATTGTTCAGCTAATTTATCTCCAGCTATGACCACGCCTGCAGCATGAGTTGCCATATTACGGTTTAAACCTTCTAGTTTTAAGGAAAGATTTATTAGTTTTTCAACTTTTTTATTTTTTATTTCTTCTTTAAATCTCGGTTCTCTATCAATTGACTCTTGAAGAGTTAAAGGTCTTGAAGGTTCAAATGGTACCATTTTACAAATTCTATCAACATGACCGTAAGATAATCCTAAAATTCTTCCTACGTCTCTTAATACCATTCTGGCTTTGAGTTTGCCAAAAGTAATAATGTGAGCAACACCATCTTTATATTTAGATTTTAAATATTCGAAAACTTTGTCTCTTTGTTCCTCACAAAAATCTATATCAAAGTCAGGCATTGAAATCCGGTCTGGATTTAAAAATCTTTCAAAAATTAAATCAAATTCTATAGGATCAAGATCAGTAATATCTAGACAGTAAGCAACTAAAGAACCAGCTCCAGATCCTCTACCAGGCCCAACAGGAATAGAATTTTTTTTAGCCCATCTTATATAATCAGATACGATCAAAAAATAACTTGAGTAGTCCATTGAATTTATAATATCTAATTCATGTTCCAATCTATCTTGATAGATTTTTCTAATCTCATCTTCTGATCTTTTTTTATTTTTTTTTAAAATAAAATTGTAGAATCTTTCTTCTAAACCTTGTCTAGCTTGACTCATAAGCACTTTTTCAGCTGAAATTTTCTTATTATTTGATATGGATGGAAGAATAGGTTTAGATTTCTTGGGTTTAAAATTGAATCTTAAGGGGAAATTATAATTATTTTCTAAAGCTTCAGGTAAATCTTCATACAACTTTTGAATTTCTTCATTTTTTTTTAAATAATGTTGATTACTATAACGAAATCTATTTTTATCATCTATAAATTGCTTTTCACCAATACATATTAATGCGTCATGGGCTTCAGCCATACTTGGATCTAAATAAAAAACTTCTTGCCCTGCAATTATTGGAAGGTTATATAAAGATGAAAGATTAAGTAAATAGTTCTCATAATTTATTTCTTGATTTTCTCCATGCCTTTGAATTTCAATATACAAACGATTCTTAAAAGAAAATTTCAGTTTTTCGATTAACTTTTCGATTAACTTTAATTTATTAGCATAAAATAATTTACCAAAGAAATTATTATAATTACCAGTTAGCAGTATCAGATCTTCATTATTAGCAATTAAATCATTTATTTCGCAATATGGAGCATGAAAATTTTTATTTTTCAAATAACTTTTAGAAGATAATTTGGTTAGATTTTTATAACCTTTTTCTGAAATCGCATATAATGTTATTTTCCCAATTTGATTATTGCCTAATATATTTATTTGAGTTCCTATAATTGGTTGCGTCCCAACTTTACTTATTTTTTCAGCAAATTCTAAAGCTCCACACAAATTATAACTATCAGCTAGACCTATAGCTTTAATCTTATTGATTTTACAATGATCAGCTAAATCATCGATCTTAATAGCGCCTTCACAAATTGAATATTGAGTATGTACCTTTAAATTAATAAATTCTTCACTTCGAGCGCTCATTAACTCGTTTTATATTACCTTTAAAAATACTCAACTTATAATCTGCTTTGTTGGCAAGTTCTCTATTGTGAGTTGCAAAAATTACAGCTTTGTTTAATTTTTTTAATTTTAAAAAATAAGAAAATATATCTTCTGAAGTTTTGTAATCTAAATTTCCAGTAGGTTCATCTGCTAAAATTAAGTCTGTCTCTGCAACTAGGGCTCTAGCGATAGCTACTCTTTGCTGTTCTCCGCCTGACATTTCGCTTGGAAAATGATCCATTCTATTAAAAATTTTTACTTCTTTTAAAATTTTATTTACTTTTTCCTTTGCAGAAACATGGCTTTCACCTCTAATTATTAAAGGCATAATTACGTTTTCAAAAGCCGTAAAATCTGAGAGTAAATTATTATCTTGAAAAATGATTGATATTTT
>CACHKS010000022.1:0-4567 GCA_902580485.1 uncultured Pelagibacteraceae bacterium | reverse complement strand
AGAAGCTCCTGCTCTTTTAAAAGCCATAAGACCCTCTAATATTGATTCTTCATTTATTAGTTTATTTTTAATACCAATCTTTATTAAACTATACTCACCAGATACTTGATAAGCAAAAACAGGGATCTTAAAATTATCTTTGATATTTTTGATAATGTCTAAATATGGTAAGCCCGGTTTTACCATAACCATATCAGCACCTTCTTTAATATCTAATCCAACTTCTCTGTAAGCCTCATTCGAATTTTTAAAATTCATTTGATAAGTTTTTTTGTCTGATTTTAAATTAGCTTTTGAACCGACCGCATCTCTAAATGGTCCATAAAAACTCGAAGCATATTTTGCTGCATAAGATAATACACTTACATTTTGGAAACCATTTTTATCTAAAGATTTTCTGATTATACCAATTCTACCATCCATCATGTCTGAAGGCGCAATGACATCACAACCCATCTTTGCTTGTAACAATGCTTGTTTAACCAGAATTTTAATTGTCTCATCATTATCAACTTTTTTATTAATTATAACTCCGTCATGACCATGTGAAGTGTATGGGTCTAAAGCAACATCACACATTACTCCAATACCAGTAAACCTCTTTTTAATAAATCTTAAAGATCTACAGATTAAATTATTTTCATTTAGAGCTTCTGAACCATTTTTGTTTTTTTTATTTTTTGGAGTATAAGGAAATAAAGCCACCATTGGGATTTTGTATTTTTTAGCTTTGTTCATTATAATATTTAGCTTGTCTACAGAGTACCTGTGTACACCAGGCATAGACTTAATGGGCTCCACTTTGTTTTTACCACCCCTAACAAAAATTGGTAATATTAAATCATTAATGCTTAAATTATTTTCCGATACGAGTCTTCTTATCCAAGCTGTATTGCGAACTCTTCGCAATCTTGTGTTCGGAAATTTGCCTACTATCTTCATGTATATAAGTATATAAGTTTATTAAATTTTGTTTGATGCGACAAATATTATATTATAATTAAACAATATAGTAATCTAAAAAGGATACATGACCCAGTTAAATTATTCAGATTTTTATCAAGTTCCAAATTTAAAATTTGATATTAAAAAATTAAGAAAAGATTTAGATACACTTTTGAAGAAAAAAGGTTTTTCTTCACCAAAAGGTGTTACTAATTTTGGTGCTATTTCTTTGAATCAAATTCCAAATGATAAGGACTCAACTAAAGGTCACAACATAAGAGGGGTATATTGGACTATAGCAGATGAAAGCGGAAAAGAGGTTAAAAGAGATATCCCAATAGATGAGTCTAAATACACTGAACTTTTGCCAGAATTTAAAAACACATATTTTGATGAAGTTTATAAAACTTTAAGTAAAAAATTTAAGCTGGGAAGGGTAAGGCTGTTATTAAAAGAACCAAGATCGACTTTAAGTTGGCATAAGGATCCTGAGCCGAGACTACATATTCCTATTATAACTAATCAAGGTTGTTCCATGGTTATAGAAAATGTTGCAAAACATTTACCCGCAGATGGACATGTAACAATAACTAATAATACTAAATATCATAATTTTTTTAATGGCGGTGAACAATCTAGAGTTCATTTAGTAGCTTGCGTTCTAGAAAATCCATTTAAGTAGTTTTGAAATCTTTATTTAAAACAGTTTGTATTGCATCTGATCACGCTGGTTTCAGACTAAAAGAAAATATCAAAGATTTTTTAATTAATAAAAATATTTCAATAATTGACCTTGGTCCAATGAATGAAAATTCAGTAGATTATCCAGATTACGCAAAAAAGGTATCTAATAGAGTAAAAATGAAAAAAAGCCAAGTAGGTATACTAGTTTGTGGTTCTGGAACTGGTATGGCTATAAGTGCCAATAAAAACAAAAAAAATTCGTGCTGCAGTATGCTACAATTTAAAATCAACAAGATTGTCTAGACAACATAATAATGCTAATATTATAGCTATAGGTTCAAGATTAACTAAGAAAAGTGTTGCCTTGAAATTAGTATATACTTTTTTAGAAACTAAATTTGAAGGTGGAAGACACTTAAGAAGAGTTAAAAAAATTTAAAGATTATAAAATGTCTACAGTAATAAAAGTTAACAAATTTATAAATAGCTTTTTTAAATCTAGTTTAAAAGACTCAGATCAAGAACTTTATGAATCTGTAAAAAATGAATTTATAAGACAACAAAATCATATTGAATTAATCGCTTCAGAAAATATTGTTTCGAAAGCCGTACTGGATGCTCAAGGATCTGTACTAACAAATAAATATGCTGAAGGTTATCCTGGAAAAAGATATTATGGAGGTTGTGAACATGTAGATCTTTCAGAGTCACTAGCAATAGAACGTGCAAAAAAATTATTTAATTGTAATTTTGCTAATGTTCAACCACATTCAGGTGCACAAGCAAACGGAGCCGTATACTTAGCTTTAATTAAACCGGGTGACACGATCTTAGGTATGAGTTTAAATTCAGGTGGCCACCTTACACATGGCGCTAAACCTGCTCAATCAGGAAAATGGTTTAATGCTATTCATTACGATGTTGATAAAAAAACTGGGTTAATTGATTATGCAAATATCGAAAAATTGGCGCTAGAAAATAAACCTAAGTTAATTATTGCTGGAGGGAGCGCATATTCAAGAGTTATTGATTTTAAAAAGTTTAGAGAAATTTGCGATAAAGTAAAAGCTTATTTTTTGGTAGACATGGCCCATTTTTCTGGTCTTGTAGCTGGTGGTGTTTATCCTAATCCAATAAAATACGCAGATGTTGTAACATCCACTACACATAAAGTATTAAGAGGACCAAGAGGCGGTATTATACTTACTAATAATGAAGACTTAATTAAAAAGTTTAATAGTGCAATTTTTCCAGGTCTTCAAGGTGGGCCTCTAATGCATGTAATTGCCGCTAAAGCTGTTTGTTTTAAAGAAGCTTTATCTGATGAATTTAAAAATTATTCAAAAAATGTAATTAATAACGCAAAAATTTTATCTGACACATTAGTTAAAAATGGATTCAAAATATTTTCTGGCGGTACAGATACACATTTAATGCTAGTGGACTTAAGAGATTTTAATATTACTGGTAAAGATGCTGAAGCTTCTCTAGTTCGTGCGAATATAACTTGCAACAAAAATGGAATCCCTTTTGATACACAAAGTCCGATGATAACTTCAGGAATTAGACTTGGAACACCGGCATGTACTACAAGAGGATTTGGTCCTAATGAATTTAAATTAATAGCTGATTTAATTTCAAAAGTTCTTAATGGTTTAAGTAAAAATCCTGCAAATAACTCAAAAATAGAAAAAGAAGTACAAAAAGAGGTGATTGATCTTTGCACTTCTTTCCCTATATATAGTGATTGAATACAAATAAATAACTATGCTTTGTCCATTTTGCAGAGAAAAAGATACTTCAGTGGTAGACTCTAGACCAACAGAAGACGGCACAGCTATTAGAAGGCGAAGACTGTGCGGTTGTGAAAGAAAAGAGAGATTTACAACTTTTGAAAGAGTGCAATTTCAAGAACTTACAGTAATTAAAGACAAAGGTAAAAAAGAACCTTTTGATAGAGATAAAATTTCAAAATCAATAAGAATTGCAACTAGAAAAAGGCCAATAGACTCGGAAACAATTGAAAAATTTATTTCTAAAATAGTTAGAAACTTAGAAGGCTTAGGAGAAAGTGAAATTCCAACTTCTACTATTGGAAAATTTATTATGGAAGGTTTGTCAAGCTTAGATAAAGTTGCCTATGTTCGTTTTGCTTCAGTTTACAAAAACTTTAAAGAAGCAAAAGATTTTGAACAGTTTGTCGGCAATTTAGATGAAAACAAATCATAAGAATTTCTTAAAATTAGCCTTTAATTTAGCTAAAATTAATCTAGGTAAAACTGGCTTAAATCCTTCAGTGGGATGTGTGGTAGTAAAAAATAACTCAGTTATTTCAACAGGATACACTTCAATTAATGGAAGACCTCATGCTGAATTTAATGCTTTAAAATATAAAAAAAATTTTAAAAATTCAGATTTATACGTAACTATGGAACCGTGCACTCATTACGGTCTGACACCTCCTTGCACTAATATTATTTCAAAAAAAAAAATAAAAAGAGTTTTTTTTTCTTTTTATGACAAAGACTTAAGAACAGCTAAAAAAATTAAGACTAAATTAGCCAATAAAAAGATTAAAGTTTACAGAAAATTTAACAACAATTTCAGAAGTTTTTATAAAAGTTATTTTCTAACTAAGAAAAGCGAGGTTCCGTTTCTTGATGCAAAAATCGCAATATCAAAAGATTATTTTACAATTGATAAAAAGACAAAATGGATTACTAATTCTTTTTCTCGAAAACGAACTCATTTAATCAGATCAGAATATGATGCTGTTATGTCTACTTCAAAATCAATTATTAAAGATAATTCATTACTTAATTGTCGTTTAAATGGCTTTAATACTAGAAAGCCAGATTTAATTATAATTGATATGAAACTTAAAATTAAAACTAATCTTGATTTATTCAAAAAGAATAATAAACGAATTATTACTGTT
>CACHKS010000021.1:0-4977 GCA_902580485.1 uncultured Pelagibacteraceae bacterium | reverse complement strand
ATTAAACATAAATTTTTTTGTTTTTTTGTCTTTCTAAAGTAATTTATTACATTAATAGTGCGAGGAGTTTTAATTTTATTATCTAAATACAAAACTTTAATATTTTTATATTTTTTTACAGCTTTTTTACATTTTGACATTCTTTGTTTTAACGAAAAAAAAGGTTTTTTTTTGAAAGGATTTTTTTTTGTAACAATCCAATAAATTTTTGTAAGTTTTATTTGTTTCAAACTAATTTTAGAAATTTCAACGTGTCCTTTATGTGGTGGATCAAAACTTCCACCAAAAATACCAATCGAGTTTTTGATAGGTTCTATCATTAATTATGGCCTAACAATTCCTTTTCCAGATACAATATATTTGTACGAGGTTAGTTGATTAATTCCAACAGGGCCTCTGGGAGGAAGTTTATTAGTAGAGATTCCAATTTCTCCTCCGAAACCAAACTCTCCTCCATCTGCAAATTGAGTTGAAACGTTATGCATTGCTATAGAACTATTCACTCCGTCTAAGAATATTTTTGCATTTTTTGAGTTATTTGTAATAATGCTATCAGTATGCATAGTTCCATATTTTAAAATATGATTAACAGCATCTTTAACGTTTTTAACAGTTTTTATAGATATTATTTTATCTAAATATTCAGTTTTCCAATCAATTTCTTTTGCGTTTTTAAGTTTATTTCTAAAAAGTTTATTAATTTTTTTATCTACACGGACTTCACATCCAGAAGAAATCAATGAGTCTATTATTTTTTTTCCGTGAGTTTTCAATGCTTTTTCATGAATTAATAAAGTTTCTAAGGCACCACAAATACTTGTTCTTCTCATTTTTGCGTTAATAATAATTTTTTTTGCCATTGATATATTTGATTTTTGATCTACATAAATGTGACATAACCCTTCGAGATGACCGATGACATGAATGTTTGAAAATTTTTGTACTTTTGATACCAACCCCTTGCCTCCTCTTGGAACAATTACATCAATATAATTACTCATTTTTGATAGAAGCAAATCAACAATTCTTCTTTCTTTTTTCTCTATAAATTGAACGCAGTTTTTATTTATATTATTTTTACTTAAAGAATCACGAAACAGATCAGCAAGCAACTTATTGGAATTATAAGCTTCAGATCCTCCTCTTAAAATAGAACAATTTCCGGATTTTAAACATAAAGCTGCTACATCAGCAGTAACATTTGGCCTACTTTCATAAATTACACCTACAACTCCTATAGGAGTAGAAATTTTTTTAATTTTAAGTTTATTTGGTCTTTGCCATTTTTCTAATATTCGACCAACTGGATTTTTAAATTTAGCTATTTGATTAATTGAGTCTCTAATTCCATCGATTCTTTTATCATTTAAAATTAATCTATCTACTAAATGCTCTCTTTTTACATTTTTAACATCTTTAAGATTTTCTTGAATTATTTTTTTTTTGTTTTTTAAAATAGCTGAAATATAATCCTTTAAAACTAATTTGATTTTACTATGATTTACAGTTTTTAGTTCCTCAAAAGCTTTTCTGGCATTTAAACCTATATTATTTAAATATTTCATTTTATAATTTTACCATATCATCTTTGTGAACTATTTCAGATTTACTTAGATATCCTAAAATATTTTCTATTTCTTTGCTTTGTTTTCCTTTTATTTTATTTATTTCAGATGATGCAAATGAAGACAAACCTCTGGCAAGGTTATTATTGTTTTCGTCTACTATAAGTATATTTTCTCCTTTTTCAAAATCACCTTCTACTTTTACAATACCAGCTGCAAGTAAACTTTTACCTTTATTTAAAGCTCGGGCCGCCCCTTGATCAATATATATTTTACCAGAAGAGCTCAAAGAACTAATGATCCATTTTTTTCTAGCATCCAAACTAGAAATTTTTGGAATGAAGTGCGTGTAAATTTTATGTTTAATCATATTGCTAATTGGATTATCTTTTTTACCATTTGCAATAAACATATTACATCCTGCATTTATACAGATTTTAGCAGCATCTAATTTTGTACTAATACCGCCAGAGCCATAAAGATTTTTTTTATTATCAATCAATGCATTAATATTTGAGTCAATTGAAGAAACAGTTTTGATAATTTTTTTAGATTTGTCATAAAGTCCATCAACATCAGATAGAATAATAAGAGTATCAGCCCCAACGATTTGAGCAACTCTTGCTGCTAATCTATCATTATCTCCATACTTAATTTCTGCTGTAGCTGTGGTATCATTTTCATTAACGATTGGAATTGCTTTTAGTTTAAATAAGTTATCAAAAGTTCTTCTAACATTTAATGCCCTTCTGCGTTGTTCAGTGTCATCTGGACTTATTAGTATTTGACCTGTTTTAATTTTATATTTGTCAAATAATTTTTGAAATTCCCCTGCTAAATGTATTTGACCAACAGCTGCAATGGCTTGACTCATTTCTAATTTAATTTTTTTCTTTTTAATTTTAAGATAATTTTGACCTAATGCAATTGCTCCTGAAGACACAATTACCAAATGATTTTTTCCTCTAAATTTTTTTAAATCTTTAATTAAGCTTGTTACCCATTTTTTTTTAAATTTACCTTTATTGTCAACAACAGTGGATGAACCAAGTTTTATTACTATTTTTTTTGAGTTATCAATTAACATTTTTTATCAATAGTTTTTTTATTTTTTGAATGTCTTTATTTGAAAAAACTGAAATTACTTCACACTTTGATTTGATTTTATTTTTAAATTCTTTTAATTTTTTATTAATATCATCTTTTTTTAACAAATCAGATTTATTCAAGAAAATTATTTCCTTTTTTTTATCTAGACTTTTATCATATGAAGAAAGTTCGAGTTTAATCTTTTTATAACTATTAATTAAATTTTTTTCAGATAAGTCTATTAAGTGTAACAAAACTTTACATCTTTCTATGTGTCGCAAGAATTTATCACCTAACCCTACACCTTTATGTGCACCTTCAACTAGTCCAGGTATATCTGCTAAAGTTATTTCTTTTCCATCGTAATATGAAACTCCTAGATTTGGGTTAATAGTAGTAAATGGATAATTAGCAATTTTTGGCTTTGCTCTAGTTAAGGCTGCAAGCAAACTAGATTTTCCTGCGTTAGGCTGTCCTATAATACCTATATCAGCAATTATTTTTAGTTGTAACCAGATCCAAAATTCTTCTCCAATTTTACCATTTGTCTTTTTTCTTGGAGCTCTATTTGTTGAGCTTTTAAATCTAACATTGCCCAAACCTCCTTTACCTCCAGAGGCTACTAAATATTTTTCTTTATTTTTTGTAAAATCATAAATTAGAGTATTATTATCCTCTTCATAAATTTGTGTGCCGGTTGGAACTCTTAAAATTAAATCTTTACCATTGCCTCCAGTTTTATTTTTTTTACTTCCAGGTTTCCCATGCTGAGCTTTAAAATGTTGAGCATATCTAAAATCTATTAAAGTATTTAAATTACGATCGGACTCAATAATAATTGATCCTCCATCTCCGCCATCTCCGCCATCAGGACCACCGTATTCAATAAATTTTTCCCTTCGGAAGCTAGCTGAACCAGAGCCACCGTTACCTGCTTTTATATATATTTTCGCTTGATCTAAAAATTTCATTAAGGATATATAATAAATAACTAAAGTTATTTATAGATTTAATTGGGAATTACTGAAACAAAAGTTCTGTTTAATTTGGATTTTTTAAATTTTACTTTTCCCTTTACAAGAGAAAAAATAGAGTGGTCTTTTCCCATACTTACGTTATCACCAGGATGGATTTTTGTACCCCTTTGTCTTACAATTATATTTCCTGGAATAACTGACTGATCTCCATATCTTTTAACTCCTAGACGTCTACCTTTACTATCTCGTCCATTTTTCGATGATCCACCAGCTTTTTTTGTTGCCATAAGTAATCTCTATTTTTTTAAAATCTTTTTAGTTACAGTTTTTTTCTGGTTATTTTTTTTTACTTTAGTTTGAGGTTTAGAAGCTTCAGCATTGGCTATAAGCTTACCATCTTTTGATAAAATTTTTGTTATTTGTATTTTAGAATGTCTTTGTCTATGTCCATTTTTTTTTCTAGAATGTTTTCTTCTTCTTTTGTGAAAAACTAATATAGTTCTATCTTTAACGTTATCTAGAAGTTTAGCTTCAACTATAGCTCCTTTAATATTAGGATTACCTACTTCTGTATTTTTATCATCATTTAGAAGCAAAACATTTTCAAACTTTACAGTATTTCCTATTTTAGCGTCTAGTTTTTCAACTTCTAAAATTTTACTTGCAGAAACTTTATATTGTTTTCCACCTGTTTCTATAATTGCAAATGACATAAATTATCTTTCTTTAAATTTATGGCAATATAGCCTGCAGGATTGTCAAGTCAAGATGAATGAGATTAAAAACTATCTTTTAAATCACGTAATTTAGAGAAAATTTCTTGCTCTGATGCGTTATTTAAATTTACGGCATCTTTAACTGATGGCTCATTGCATCTTAGAAATATATTAGTTTTTTTTTCTTCTCCAATAGAGATTGGAACAGTAGGGGAGTTAGAATTTATTTTTAAATTAATCCAATTAATCTTTTTTTCTAAAAATTTGTTATTTTGGTCATATTCTAGACAAAACTCTAGATTTTTTTTTGTATATTCATGTCCACAATATATCTTAGTATCTATTGGTAAATTTTTTAATTTTTTTAAAGATCTAAACATTTGTTCATTTGTTCCTTCAAAAACTTTACCACAACCCAAAGAGAAGAGAGTGTCTCCGGTAAAAACTACTTTTTCATCTTTGAGATAAAATGCTATATGACCTTTTGTGTGACCTGGAATAAAAATGACTTCAAAAGAAATATTTCCAATTTTAAAATTTTGTTTTTCTTTTAATGCTACATCAATGCCGGGTATACGATCTTTATCTAAATCGAATCCTAAAACTTTAGATTTATATTTTTCTTTAAGT
>CACHKS010000020.1:0-5884 GCA_902580485.1 uncultured Pelagibacteraceae bacterium | reverse complement strand
CAGCTGGATTTATTCGACCAACTTCAGGAACAATTATTCTTGGAGAAAAGGAAATTAATGGCCCTGGTGTAGACAGAGGAATGGTATTTCAACAAGGAGCTTTGTTTGAATGGTTAACTGTTGCCGAAAACGTAAATTTTGGATTAAGAATGAAAGATAAAGATCCAATTGAAACTCAAAAAAAAGTAAATGAGTGGTTGGATATAGTTGGATTACAAGGTTTTGGAAATACCCCTACTTACCAATTATCTGGGGGTATGCAGCAAAGAGTTGCTCTAGCGAGATGTTTAATAAATGACCCCGACTTAATACTAATGGATGAACCTTTGGGTGCGCTTGATGCATTAACAAGAGAAAAAATGCAATCTTTAGTTCTTAAGATTTGGAAAGAAACTGGAAAAACAATAATACTTATAACTCACTCAGTTGAAGAAGCATTGTTACTTGGAGAAAAAGTTTATGTAATGGCGCCAAGACCTGGAAGGATCCATAAAGAGTATAAATTACCTTTCGCAGCCATGGGACTTAAAGAGGATTTAAGAGAAATCAAAAATAACAGCGAATTCGTATCTAAAAGAGAAGAGATACTTTCAATGATTTGGAATATGGAAGAAGAAATTATGGGTAAAGAAATTTAAATGATTACAGGATTTCTAACATTTTTATTTTTCTTCGCTATTGTAGGATCTATTTTATATGGAAGAAAATTAATAAAAACAGAAAAAGTAGATGCTGTTTTTGGAAATCCAGAAAGATCAAAAGGTGGAGTTCATTGGGTAATTGTAGGTAGTAGTTTTTTGTTGTTAGTTTGGCTTTATTATTCATGGGATATAGCTAAATCTTTCTTTCCAAAATCTGCTAACGAGCTTTGCCAGGTCGGAAAAGTAAATGAGTCCCTCCTTTCGCTTAAATACCTTTTTCCAATCCATGAACGTCAACTTAAAAGTACGTCTGTTATTGAAACTGAAACTGAAAATTTAGATAATACAATCTTAGAGATAAAAAAATCTGAAAAAGTAAACAGCCAAGATAAAGAGAAATTGATTAATTTTGTTACAAAAACAAAGAGCACAATTCCATTGCTCACTAATGAAAGACTTTTAGATAATAAAACAAAAGAACAAATTAGAATAGTAACAGAGAAAATTAATGTTTTAGCAAAAGATTTTGGAAGCATTGATTATCCAAATGAAAGTCCAGAAGATAAGATAAAAAGAATAAAAGCTTCCGAAGAAGAAGGTACATGGAGTGCATCAAGCACCTCAGTAGAAAATACTATTGAAATTCCGTCTATCCCAAAAACAAAAAGAGGATTAAAATTTCAAACTGCTGCAGTTGAATTAAATTTAATCAGTGATGAATTTTTTGAACTTAGAAATCATAATGAACAATATACCGCTGTACTTGAAAATTTAAAAAAAGAGATAAAAGATTACAGATCTGGATTAAGTTCTTCTGAAGAAATTTCTTCATCTTTTGCAAAAGATATCCTTAAAATCGCAAGAAGAATCGAATACGCAAGTATATTCCCACCTAATACATTAAAAGATATGCAGGCATCTATAGTAAACTTTGATGAAGTTCAAAAAAAAGAACAAGGTGGTTTGAGATGGGTTGATATACTTCTATTTCCGTCTGGTACAATTATTTCTAGCGGACCTAGCTGTTCTGAACAAGGATCTGGTAGATGGCTTCCAAAACCTTCTGACACGGTTAACAAATTTGCTTTAATGCTTAATCCAAATGTCGGATTTAAACAAATTCCATTAATTTGGTATGAAATGATGGATGTAAGTAAAATAATTGGTTTTCTTCTTCCTGATTGGATTGCGGATGCTTTACCTGGTGAATATCCTGTTCATAATGAGAAAGGTGAAATCAAACCAAACTTTAAAAGTAAAGTTTTTAGTTTCGTAACAGGAGACTTTGATTTATTTAAAATACCAATCCCAACTGGACATATTTGGGACTCTTTTTTAAGAGTCTTTTTAGGATTAGTTGCTGGGATAATAGTTGGTGTTCCTTTGGGATTATTTATGGGTCTAAATAGATTTGCTAAAGGATTTTTTGATCCTTTAATTGAGTTATATAGACCGGTGCCTCCTTTAGCTTGGGCGCCTCTAGTCATTTCAGTATTAGGTATTGATAATCTTGGTAAAGTTTTTTTATTATTTATGGTTTCTTTATCTATCATGATAATTTCAGCAAGAGCTGGAGCTTCAGGAACCCAGCTTTCGAAAATACATGCCGCTCATTCTCTAGGGGCTTCTAAATGGCAAATCCTAAGACACGTAATTTTTCCTAATTCACTTCCAGAAATTTTAACAGGTATTCGTGTGGCTACAGGAATGTGCTGGGGAACTTTAGTTGCTGCAGAGTTTTTGGCAGGTACAACTGGTGTAGGTTTTGTCGAAAATGTCGCGAAAAAATACTTTCAATATGAAGTAATCTGGATAACAATATTTATTATGGGAATGCTTGGATTAATTTTTGATATCACAATAAGAAAGATAATTGATAAGACTATTCCTTGGCGTGGAAAAGGTTAATTAAATTTATTAATTTTATGATTGGAATACTTGGTGGTATGGGCACGCAAGCTGGCTTAGATTTTTGTTCTAAACTAGCAAAATTAAATAGAGGTAAAGCTGATCAAAGATATCCAGTATTTTTGCTTTACAATAAAGCAAATATACCTGATAGAAAAGAAAACTTAAAAAGATATAAAAATGTTTTAAATAGTCTGGTTAAAGGTTGTAAATTTTTA
Source organism: uncultured Pelagibacteraceae bacterium (assembly GCA_902580485.1). Lineage (GTDB taxonomy): Bacteria > Pseudomonadota > Alphaproteobacteria > Pelagibacterales > Pelagibacteraceae > Pelagilacustribacter. The sequence goes on along the minus strand of CACHKS010000020.1, from coordinate 3,117 downwards.
CAAGATAATAAGTGTAAATTTATTTCAATACCATGCAACACAGCACATCATTGGTACAAAGATATAAAAAAAAAAATTAAAATACCAATTTTAAACATGCCAGAGATTGTTTACTCTAACATTAAAAATAATTGTAAAAAAAATACTAAAATTGGTTTGCTCGCAACAGATGCAACAATTAAAGTTGGTATTTATAGTCAGTACTTAAATAAAAAATTCAATTTAATTTCACCCCCAAAAAATTTACAGATTAGAAATGTTAATAAATCAATTAAGCTTGTTAAAATGGGTAGAACCAAAGAAGCTGAAAAAGCAATTAAACCAGCAGTTAATTATCTTATAAAAAAAAGATGTAAAAAGATCATTTTGGGCTGCACAGAGTTGCCAATTGCAATTTTTGCCTATAAATCTTTTAAGAAAGCTAAGCTCTCAAAAACATTTTTAGATCCAAATTTAATTTTAGCTGAAGCTTCAATGAAAAAATATAAATGAAAAAAATATTATTAATAATTTTTATCAGTATAACTTTACCACTTCATGCTAATGAAAATGCTAAAGAAAAAAAAATAGCAAAGTATGTAATGGAAAATATTCAAAAAGATTATGTCAATTGTTACAGCTTTTACAAGGTAGCAGCTGAAAGTTTTAAAAAGGCGGGAAAAGAAAAACAGTTAATTGATAATTTGGAGGAAAGTGCAGATGTAGCTTTAAAATATAATTATGATCTAGGTGAAATAATGGGTTTAAATCCTGAGGTTATGGCTCAAATGACAAAAGATACAGTAAATAATTTTGTAAATTTAGCCAATAAAGACTTTTCTTTGTTAGCTAAAAAATATGGTCTTGTTTGCAAAAATTTAGTTGAAAATCCTGAAGAAAGAACAAATTATTGGGAAGATAAAGGTAAAAAATTAATTAAGTGAAAAAGAATATTTTAAGATTAAAAATAATTCAAATTTTTAGAAAACATCTACTATCTAAGAAAGACTCAGAAATTTGTACAGATTTTTTGATTAAAGCAGAGCTGGTTGAGGCTAAATCTCATGGCTTGGTAAGATTAAAAATGTACTGTGATCGATTAAAAAAAAAATTAATAAATCCAAGACCTAAAATTAAAATTAGAAAAATCAGTTCATCTATTTCTCATATTGATGCAGATAATAGCATAGGCTTTGTTTCTGCTGATATAGGAATTGCTCAAGCTATCAAAAATGCAAAGAGAACTGGCATAGGTTTAGTTGCAATAAAAAAAAGTGGACATTTTGGATTATCTAGTTTTTATGCAGAACAGGCTGTTAAAAAAAATTTAATTGTATTTTGTTTTACAAATGCGCCCCCTGCGCTGGCACCTTATGGAGCTAAAAAATCTTTATTTGGGACTAATCCAATCTGTTTTGGTGTGCCAACTGGCAAAACTCCTTTTATATTAGATTCGTCAACTTCATTAATTAATAGAGGAAAGATTAGACAAGCGCACAAATTAGGAAAAAAAATTCCTTATGGAGTAGCTTTAGACAAATCAGGTAAAATTACAACTAATGCAAAGAAAGCTCTAGATGGAACTCAATTGCCAATAGCTGGATTTAAAGGGTCAGGATTAGCTTGGATGGTAGATATTTTAAGTGGAGTTTTAACTGGAAGTAATCACGGTGGAAAGATAAAGGATCCATTTGATGATTTTAGTGGTCCGCAAAATGTGGGCCATCTATTTATTACAATAGATCCAAAAGTTTTTATTGGTAAACAATTTATGAAAGAAATTAAAAAAAATATAAAATTAGTTAAAAGACTTCCCAAAGCAAAGGGTTTTAGCTCTATTCTTTACCCGGGAGAAAGAAAAAATAAATTGTATAAAAAGAATTTAAATAAAGATATATCTATACCTAAAAAAATTTTAAAGGAAATTAACCAGTTACATGCTGTCTAAAAAAAAAATTATTTGTCCTGTTAATCTATTAAAAATTGCAAAAAACAAGGGTCCTGTAGAAGCTGTAATAGTAAATGCTGGTAAAAAAGTTGCTCTAGAATCAGCTAAACAAGCTGTCGAAGCAAATTTGATTATTCCTTTTTTTGTAGGCGATAAATCTTTAATAGAAAAAATTGCTGAAGAAATAAAATGGGATATCTCAAAATATAAGATTATTCATGAACCTATTGAAAACAATACTGCTCCAATTGCAGCTAAGTTAGCTAGCGAAGGGAAAGTAAAAATTATCGTAAAAGGACATATCCATACTGACGTATTAATGAAAGCAGTTTTGAAAAGAGATTTGAATTTGATTGGAAAAAAAAGATTAAGCCATGTTTGGCATATGACTTTAGAAAAAAACGATAAACCATTAATAATTACTGATGGAGCATTAAATGTTTTGCCTAAATTAGAAACTAAAATGCATATACTTAAAAATTCAATTGATTTTGCAAAACGTATCGGTATATCAAAACCAAAAGTATCTGTATTGTCAGCTACAGAAGAGGTTTTAGATAGTATGCCTAGTTCAGTTGATGCTAGAGAATTAACTAAAAGAGCAAATGAAGAAGGTATTGAAGCTGATGTTTTTGGCCCAATGGCTTTTGATAATTCAGTTTCTGAAAAAGCCGCCGAAATTAAAGGAATAAAAAATACTGTAGCTGGAAAAACCGACATATTGCTTGTTCCCAATGTAGAATCAGGCAACGGTTTAGTTAAAATGATGATTTTTTTTATGGGCGCTTGTGCAGCTGGTGTAGTTGTAGGAGGAAAAGTTCCAGTAGTGATTACTAGTAGAGCTGATGATGTTGAAGCTAGATTAGCCTCTATAGCAGCAGCTGTAGTAGCCCTTTGATGAAGACTTTAAGAAATTGGGACAATAAAACTTGGCTTTCTTCAAATAAGTACATCCTTAGTTTTTACAAATTCTTAAAATCAAAAGTACGATTCGATAATAATATTAAAGTTCTTGATATTGGTTGCGGTAGAGCAAATATTATTAGTTTTCTTCAAAGGAAGTATAAATTTCAAAATAAACCTATAGGGATAGACATAATAAAAAGTAAAAATACAAAAAAGAATATAATTTTCAAAAAAATTGATGCTATAAAATATTTAAAAAAAACAGATCAAAAATTTGATTTAAT
>CACHKS010000019.1:0-5938 GCA_902580485.1 uncultured Pelagibacteraceae bacterium | reverse complement strand
CGGACAAAAAACTTTTGCCCTTAAAATGGCATCTTTATTTAATATTCAATTAATATTTTACGGAGAAGTACCAGCAAAAGGAGGAAAAAAAATTTCTTATCAAACAAAAAGCTTTGCTGAAACTAAAGATCAAAAAGGATTTTCTATGGATCCTCTTGAAGGAAGGCGATTTGAAGAAGCTTATCTTGGTGGAAAAAAAGTTGAGGATTATCTTCAAGAGGGTTTTTCAATGAATGATTTAAAAAGTTATAAACCACTTGAACCTAATATAATAGAAAAAAAGAAAATAAATTTTTATTATCTTGGATACTTTTTGAAGTGGGTTCCTCATGAAATGTATTATTTTGTTATGGACAAAACTGGTTTCCAGCCTAATCCTGTAAGAACTGAGGGCACTTATACAAAATTTCAAAGCCTTGATGATAGAATAGACGGTTTTTTTTACTACACCTCTTACATCAAGTTTGGTGTTGGAAGAGCTATGTCTGATTCTACTTCGGATGTAAGACATGGCCACCTTACGAAGGAAGAGGGAAAAGCCTTAATAAAAAAATTTGATGGAGAATATCCTCAAAAATATGAAAACGATTTTTTAAATTATATTTCCATGAAAAAAGAGGAGTTTTTAGAATTGTCAGATAAATTTAGACCTGTTCATTTATGGGATAAACAGTCTAATCGTTGGGTATTAAAGAAGACTTTATAAATTAATCTATTCAAAAAATTTTTTTCAGTGCATAAATCAAGCCAATTGAGCTATTAGTACTGGTCAGCTACACGCGTTACCACGCTTCCACATCCAGCCTATCAACGTAGTGGTCTACTACGGCTCTATAGGAAGAACTAGTTTTGAGGTGGGTTTCCCACTTAGATGCTTTCAGCGGTTATCCCGTCCATACTTAGCTACCCGGCACTGCAGCTGGCGCTACAACCGGTCCACCAGTGGTATGTTCATCCCGGTCCTCTCGTACTAGGGACAAATCCTCTCAATTCTTCTACACCCATGGCAGATAGGGACCGAACTGTCTCACGACGTTCTGAACCCAGCTCACGTACCACTTTAATTGGCGAACAGCCAAACCCTTGGGACCTGCTCCAGCCCCAGGATGTGATGAGCCGACATCGAGGTGCCAAACACCCTCGTCGATATGGACTCTTGGAGGGTATCAGCCTGTTATCCCCGGCGTACCTTTTATCCGTTGAGCGATGGCCCTTCCACTCAGAACCACCGGATCACTATGACCGTCTTTCGACTCTGCTCGACTTGTCAGTCTCGCAGTCAGGCAGGCTTATGCCATTGCACTCTACGAACGATTTCTGACCGTTCTGAGCCTACCTTCGCACGCCTCCGTTACTTTTTGGGAGGCGACCGCCCCAGTCAAACTACCCACCATACAATGTCTTGCTGCCGGATTACGGCAAGCAGTTAGATGTCAAGAATAACAAAAGAGGTATTTCACTGGCGACTCCATGATAGCTGACGCCATCACTTCAAAGTCTCCCTCCTATGCTAAATAGGTCATTCCTAACACCAATATAAAGTTGTAGTAAAGGTGCACGGGGTCTTTCCGTCTAACCACGGGAACTCCGCATCTTCACGGAGAATTCAATTTCACTGAGTTGATGTTGGAGACAGCGGAGATATCGTTACGCCATTCATGCAGGTCGGAACTTACCCGACAAGGAATTTCGCTACCTTAGGACCGTTATAGTTACGGCCGCCGTTCACTGGGGCTTCAGAAATCAGCTTGCACTGATCGCATTAACCTTCCAGCACCGGGCAGGCGTCAGACCCTATACATCCACTTACGTGTTAGCAGAGCCCTGTGTTTTTGATAAACAGTCGCATCTCCCTGGCTTGTGCCACCCACTTTAAGTTGCCTTAAAATGGGTCCTCTTTCTTCCGAAGTTACAGAGGCATTTTGCCGAGTTCCTTCAACATCATTCTCTCAAGCGCCTAATTATACTCTAATAATCCACCTGTGTCGGTTTAGGGTACGATCCTATGATGGAGCTATTTCCTGGGACTTCTTCACAGCTAACTCAATCCATTAAGAGTTAACAATTTACGAAATCCGTCACTACCATCGGGTCAAGGAATATTAACCTTGTTTCCATCGTCTACGGCTTTCGCCCTCGACTTAGGGGTCGACTAACCCTGCGCGGATTAACCTTGCGCAGGAACCCTGGGATTTTCGGCGACAGAGTTTTTCACTCTGTTAATCGTTACTTATGTCAGCATTCGCACTTCTGATACCTCCAGGATCCCTCACGGGTATCCCTTTACAGGCTTACAGAACGTTCCGCTACCAGATATAATTTCCGAAGAAATTATAAATCCACAGATTCGGTACATGATTTGAGCCCCGTTACATCTTTGGCGCAGAAACTCTATTAGACCGGTGAGCTGTTACGCTATCTTTAAAGGATGGCTGCTTCTAAGCCAACCTCCCGGCTGTTTAGGAATCTCCACATCCTTTCACACTTAATCATGATTTAGGGACCTTATCTGGTGATCTGGGCTTTTTCCCTTTCGACCATGGACCTTAGCACCCACAGTCTGTCTGCTGAGGTAAAATGTTTGGCATTCGGAGTTTTATGAGGGTTGGTAAAGATTTCTCTCCCCTAGCCCCTTTAGTGCTCTACCTCCAAACATCAATTTACTCAACGCACTACCTAAATAGTTTTCGCGGAAAACCAGCTATCTACGAATTTGGTTGGCCTTTCACCCCTTACCACAAGTCATCCAAAGACTTTTCAACGTCAACTGGTTCGGTCCTCCGGCAAGTGTTACCCTGCTTTCAACCTGCTCATGGTAAGCTCATTCGTTTTCGGGTCTAATTCATACAACTTACGCCCATTTAAGACTCGCTTTCGCTACGCCTACACCTTACGGCTTAAGCTTGCTGGATAAATTAAGTCACTGACCCATTATACAAAAGGTACGCCGTCACTCTAAAAAGAGCTTCGACTGTTTGTAGGCATACGGTTTCAGGTTCTATTTCACTCCCCTAATAGGGGTTCTTTTCACCTTTCCCTCACGGTACTAGTTCACTATCGGTCACTGAAGAGTATTTAGGCTTAGAGGGTGGTCCCCCTATATTCAAACAAGATTACACGTGTCCCGCTTTACTCAAGAACAATATTAAGCGTTACTCCTACGGGACTATCACCCTCTGTGGTTAGTTTTTCCAAACTATTTAGATTATCTCAATATTGTTACTGGCCTATTCCGCCTTCGCTCGCCACTACTAACGGAATCTCAATTGATTTCTTTTCCTCCGGTTACTTAGATGTTTCAGTTCTCCGGGTTAGCTCTTTAAACCTATGAATTCAGTTTAAAGTACCACAAAAAGTGGTGGGTTATCCCATTCGGAAATTTTCGGATCAAAGCCTGCATACAGCTCCCCGAAACTTATCGCAGTATACCACGTCCTTCATCGCCTTTCAGTGCCTAGGCATCCGCCATACGCCCTTAAACGCTTGATTTATGCACAGAAAATAATTTTCTGTCTAAATTAAATTTTTATTCAAATGTTCATCTATTCGAACATTTATAGATTGTTCATCTTTTCGAACAATCGGATATAGATATTGTTTGATTGTTCGTTTTATTCATATTTTTGAACAATCAAAATTGATATTCATTATTTACAATTTAAAAAAACTAAAAGTGTCAAAATTGGTGGAGGATAGCGGGATCGAACCGCTGACCTCCTGAATGCAAATCAGGCGCTCTCCCAGCTGAGCTAATCCCCCATGAAAAATGGTGGGCCGAGCACGACTCGAACGTGCGACCTCACCCTTATCAGGGGTGCGCTCTAACCACCTGAGCTACCGGCCCCTAAGCACATTTATGAGACACTTTAATTGATAAGAAGAGAAATGAGGACGGCCACATTAACTTAATTTTTTAAGACCAAAAGAAATTTTTGGTCTTCCTTAGAAAGGAGGTAATCCAGCCGCAGGTTCCCCTACGGCTACCTTGTTACGACTTCACCCCAGTTGCTGATCGTACCGTAGTCAAAGGTATAAGCTTTGCCTTAAGGTGTAACCAACTTCCATGGTGTGACGGGCGGTGTGTACAAGACCCGGGAACGTATTCACCGCGGCGCGCTGATCCGCGATTACTAGCAATTCCAGCTTCATGCACTCGAGTTACAGAGTACAATCCGAACTGAGACACATTTTTGGGATTAGCTAGGAGTCGCCTCTTTGCTTCCCATTGTAAGTGCCATTGTAGCACGTGTGTAGCCCAACACATAAGGGCCATGAGGACTTGACGTCATCCCCACCTTCCTCCAGCTTATCACTGGCAGTTCTTTTAAAGTGCCCAACTAAATGGTGGCAACTAAAAGTAGGGGTTGCGCTCGTTGCGGGACTTAACCCAACATCTCACGACACGAGCTGACGACAGCCATGCAGCACCTGTGTTTCGTCCAGCCAAACTGAAAAGCCTAATCTCTTAGGCTCGCGACGAACATGTCAAGTGTTGGTAAGGTTCTGCGCGTATCTTCGAATTAAACCACATGCTCCACTGCTTGTGCGGGTCCCCGTCAATTCATTTGAGTTTTAACCTTGCGGTCGTACTCCCCAGGCGGTGTGCTTAATGCTTTCGCTGCGACACTGAAAAATATATTTCCAACGTCTAGCACACATCGTTTACGGCATGGACTACGAGGGTATCTAATCCTCTTCGCTACCCATGCTTTCGCTCCTCAGTGTCAGTAGTGACCCAGTAAGTTGCCTTCGCATTTGGTGTTCTTTCTAATATCTACGAATTTCACCTCTACACTAGAAATTCCACTTACCTCTATCACACTCTAGCTAAAAAGTTTTGATGGCAGTTCCAAGGTTAAGCCTTGGGATTTCACCATCAACTTTTTTAACCACCTACGAGCTCTTTAAGCCCAGTAATTCCGAACTACGCTAGGTCCCTTCGTATTACCGCGGCTGCTGGCACGAAGTTAGCCGGACCTTCTTATTCGGGTACAGTCATTTTCTTCCCCGACGAAAGAGTTTTACAACCCAAAGGCCTTCTTCACTCACGCGGCATCGCTGCATCAGGGTTTCCCCCATTGTGCAAGATTCCCCACTGCTGCCTCCCGTAGGAGTCTGGGCCGTGTCTCAGTCCCAATGTGGCTGGTCTTCCTCTAAGAACAGCTATTGATCATTGCCTTGGTAAGCTTTTACCTTACCAACTAGCTAATCAAGTGCGGGCTCATCTTTCGGCGTTAAAACTTTCCCTGTAAAGGCTTATTTGGTATTAGCACAAGTTTCCCCGTGTTATTCCAAACCAAAAGGCAGATTCCCACATTATACTCACCCGTTTGCCACTCAGTATTGCTACTGCGTTCGACTTGCATGTGTTAGGCGTGCCGCCAGCGTACGTTCTGAGCCATGATCAAACTCTCAAGTTTAATAACGGCGCACACTAGCTTTAATAATTTTAGATATACTAAAATTACTTTCGTTAAAGTGTGTACGACAATTTCTTTATTAACCTAGCCGTCCACACTTCTCTTCTTAAAAATTTACAATTTAAAAAAGCTAAGATTTTATGCTTAAAATCTATACACCTTAAGCGCTAATAATAAATATTTACATTTAGGTGAGCGGTGTTTTTATTACAAATATGTGATAAGTCAAGGCGTATATTAGAGATAAAAGTAAGCAAATATGGGCTTTTTTTATCCTTCCCCCATTGCAAACCTTATACAATTTTTATAGAAAACAACTATGACGTTAGATGAAATTTTTAGCCGTTTTTTTAAAATTTTTAGAGGAATTAGAATCAAAGACATAAAATATGAAGACTCAAAGAGTTGGAGTTATTTTTTTTATTCATTCTTAGTAGTCTTATTCTTTTTAATTTTTATAATAGTCTTTAATTTAGTTAATCAAAAAAATAAGAAAGAAATTGAGAACTTCGATCTAA
>CACHKS010000018.1:0-7328 GCA_902580485.1 uncultured Pelagibacteraceae bacterium | reverse complement strand
TGGCTGCTTCTGCTTCTATTCCACCAACGCCCCATCCTAAAACTGATAATCCATTAACCATTGTTGTATGACTATCAGTACCTACCAATGTATCAGGATAAGCATAAAGATCTTTCCCACTTTTTGATGACCAAACTACTTTTGCTAAATATTCTAGATTGACTTGGTGGCAAATACCTGTTCCTGGAGGAACAACTCTAAAATTATCAAAAGCTTTTTGACCCCATTTAAGAAAAGCGTATCTTTCGCCATTTCTAGAAAATTCTTTTTTAACGTTCTGATTAAAAGATTTGCCAGAAGCGTACTCGTCAACCATTACTGAATGATCTATTACTAAATCTACTGTAGACAGCGGATTAATTTTATTTGGGTCTTTATTTTTAGACTTAACTGCATCTCGCATCGCTGCTAAGTCTGCGATTGCAGGAATGCCGGTATAATCTTGCAATAAAGTTCGTGCAGGCCTATAAGCTATTTCTGTATTAGATTTTTTATTTTTTAACCAATCCTTAATTGCTAAAATTTGCTTCTTATCAACCGTTAAATCATCTTCATGCCTTAAAAGATTTTCCAATAAAACTTTAAGTGATTTTGGCAGTTTAGAAATACCTTCAAGACCATTTTTTTCTGCATTATTTAAGTTGAAAATTTTATAATCTTTTCCTGAAGAAGAAATAGTATCAAGGGATTTAAAGGAATTTTTACTATTAAATTTCATGCGCTATACATAAAACATAATAACACAAACTATAAGCAAAAAAGACATTATATAGTTAAATTTCTTAATAAAGTTTTTACTTGTGGCAAATTTTCTCAAATATTTACCTAATAAACACCATGAACTAACGCTAAAAACGGCCATAAAAAAATAGGTTATTATTACTATCGTAGCATCTCTTAAATAGTTATTTTGAATATCGATGAATGTTGAAACTGCTATCATTGCAACCATTACACCTTTGGGATTAATAAACTGGAATAAAAAAGTATCAAAAAAAAGAACTGGTTTTTTTATATTTTCCGAGCCTTTAGTTGAGCTAAAAGCAATTTTATAAGCTAGATAAATTAAAAAAATTGTTCCTAAAATTTTAATGATACTTTGTAAAAAAATATATTTTTGAAAGATAATAATTAAACCAGATGCCATCACGGTTAGCATAGTTGTCCAGCCAAGAATAACACCAAGCATTAAAGGAATGGTCTTTTTAAAACCAAAATTAAATCCTGAATAAGAAGATAAGATATTATTCGGTCCTGGAGTGAAAGCAGTTGCGATACCAAAAAGAATTAGCGGAAGGAATTGATCATACATTACGCTATTTCAAGACCATTATCTGTCTTTTGAGAAGGGTGCACCAAAACCACTTTACCATCTTTCTCAATCGCTCCCAAAATTAATACCTCTGAAACAACACCGGCAATATTTTTTTTGGGAAAATTGCAAACCCCAATAACTTGTTTTCCCACCAGATTTTCCGAATTGTAGTAATGTGTTATTTGAGCAGAAGATTGTTTGATGCCTATATCTTTCCCGAAATCAACTTCCACTACCAATGAGGGTTTGCGTGCTTTTTGGTTTTTAGTTACTTTTAAAACTGTTCCAACCAAAATTTGAATTTTATTATAGTCTTCATAAGTAATTTCTTTTTTCATATTTAAATTGATTATATTTATTTTTTATATTCGTATATAGATAATTTCCTTTTTTTTTATCAGTAAAAAATGATGAAAAGCTTAAATCTGCATGGTAAATAAATGAAATTTTGGCATTGAATATTAAGCTTTAAAAGTCAATAATATTATAAATATAAAATACTAACGAGAGGGAAAATATGAAAAAAATATTTTTATCTGCTATTTTGTCTTTGTCGGTTTTAGCGTCAAGTGCATATGCAGAAATTAAAATGGGAATAATCTTAGGATTTACAGGTCCTATTGAATCTTTAACTCCAGCTATGGCAGCATCTGCAGAATTAGCTTTTAAAGAAGCTTCTGAATCAGGTTCTTTGCTTGGTGGAGAAACAATTAAACCTTTAAGAGCGGACTCAACTTGTGTTGACTCAGCAGCTGCAACAACCGCTGCAGAGGGTTTAGTGAGTCAAGGTATAGTTGCAATTATGGGAGCAGATTGTTCTGGTGTTACTGGAGCGGTTGCATCAAACGTAGCAGTTCCTAATGGAATTACTATTATATCACCTTCTGCAACATCTCCTGGTTTAACAACTTTAAAAGATAAAGGTTTGTTTTTCCGTACAGCTCCATCGGATGCTCGAGGAGGACAAATTCTTGCAGACATAACAAAAGACAGAGGCGTTAAAAGTGTTGCTGTTACATACACTAATAACGACTACGGTAAAGGTTTAGCTGATGTTTATTCAGCAGCAGTTAAAGCTCATGGAATAAAAGTTACAACTGTAACTGCGCACGAAGATGGCAAAGCCGACTATAGCGCAGAAGTTTCTACACTAGCATCAGCTGGTGGAGACGCAGTTGCTGTAATTGGATACCTCGACCAAGGTGGTAAAGGAATTATTCAAGGATCTTTAGATTCTGGCGCCTTTGATACATTTATATTATCAGATGGTATGATCGGTGATTCACTTACTGATACATTCGGTAAAAGCTTGAACAAATCTTTTGGTTCTTTGCCAGGTTCTTTAGGTAAAGGAGCAGGAGTATTTGCAAAAGTTGCCAAAGGAGCTGGAATTGATCCATCTGGTCCATATACCGGGGAGTCTTATGATGCTGCAGCTTTAATCGTTCTTGCAATGCAAGCCGGCGGTTCAGCTGACCGAGGTTCAATTGCCAAAAATGTAATGTCCGTAGCTAATGCGCCTGGAACTAAAATTTATCCTGGTCAGCTTAAAAAAGGCCTAAATCTTTTAGCTAAAGGAAAAGCAATAGATTATGAGGGTGCTACTGCAGTTAAATTTACAGATGTTGGAGAACACGTTGGTAATTTCATAGAAAAAGAAATTAAGGGCGGTAAATTTAAAAATAAAAAACAAAGATAAAATTTAATCTTACAAACCTCAGCGGTGAAAACTGCTGAGGTTTTTTATATGTGTTTTATTTTCTCTGGCAAAATTCCTTTTGGTCTATAACGCATAATTAACAGCAAACCAATTCCCATCATTAAAAATCTAAAGTATGGAATACTATTAACTAAATGAACTCTAAAAGCATTAGTTTCTTCTAAACCGCTAGTAAAAAAATTAATCAAGAATAAAGCGATAGGAGCAGCTTCGACCCATAAAAACCAAACTGCAAAACCTCCTAAAATTGCACCAAAATTATTTCCACTTCCACCAACAATAACCATTACCCAAATTAAAAATGTATACCTCATTGGCCTATAACTTCCTGGTGTAAATAATCCATCATAGGTGACCATCATAGCCCCTGCTATGCCAACAATGGCTGAACCAAGAACAAAAATTAAAAGGTGTTGTTTAACAACATTCTTTCCCATCGCATTAGCTGCTTCTTCATTATCTCTGATAGCTCTCATCATTCTTCCCCAAGGAGAATAAAGTGCTTTTTGAGTAACTATTAAGAGAATTATTACTACAACTGTAAAAAGTCCTGCAAAACATAATTTTACAAATACCGTTGAAGATTCGATAACAAGTTGTTTTAGCGCCTCTTGTCTTTCTAAAGTATTAGAAATTAATTTTAATGTACCTTGGTTAAATTTCTCGACTAAATTTATAAACCACTCCTTTGATTGTAAATCCACTTCATATGGAACTGGTCTTTTTAAGCCAATTACGTTTTTAACACCCCTAGCTAACCAATCTTCATGTTTTATTACTGAAATAACAATTTCTGATATAAGTAGTGTTGCTATTGCTAGATAATCCGCTCTAAGTCCTAAAGCAATTTTTCCAATAATGTATGCCAAGGCGCCAGCAAAAAAGGCCCCAACTATCCAAGAAAATAATATTGGGAGACCCATTCCTCCTAAAAAACCGGTAGTTGCTGGACTAACGGACTCGATTGACTCTATAGCTGGCGCAGATATTAATCTTAAAAGAATTAACCCAACTATTATAATAGCTGCAATTCCATAGCTTCTTTTTTTTGACTGATTATAATTTTTCATAATAAAACGAATGCTAAAAACCATGAAAGCAATCAAAAAGGCACATAATATCATATTAAAACCTCCTACCTGCCATGCTTCTCGAACAGGAGGAACTGAAACCAAAACTGCTGCTAAGCCTCCAAGAGCCGTGTAGCCCATAATTCCAAAGTTAATTAATCCTGCGTATCCCCATTGAATGTTAGCTCCCATAGTCATTACTGCAGAGATCAAACAAAGGCACAAAATTGACAACGCCATGCTCCAGGACTGTAAAAATCCTACCAAAATTATAAGTCCTAACATTATTGAATATGCGCTTATTATGTCTAGATGTTTTCTCATAAAACTTTCCCTTTAAATATTCCTGAAGGTCTAAATAATAAAACTATTACTAAAATTGAGAAAGATACTGCAAATTTATAATCAGTAGATAGCAATTGTAATAAGCCATCGGGCTCTAAACTTGCTGGAAGTAAATAAACAAAGAATTTTTTGTAAGCATAAGTTAAAAGTATTTCTGAAAATGCAATAACATATCCTCCCAAAAAAGCTCCGAAAGGATTTCCTATACCTCCGACGATAGCTGCAGCAAATATTGGAAGCATATTATTGAAATAGGTAAATGGTTTAAAGCTTTTATCTAGACCATAAAGAGCTCCACCAATAGTAGCCAAAATTGCAGCTATTACCCAAGTAATCATAACTACTTTTTTAGGATCTATTCCAGATAAAAGTGCTAAATCTTCATTATCTGAATAAGCTCGCATACTTTTTCCAGTTTTTGTCCTATTTAAAAACCAAAATAAGATAGAAACAACAATAATTGTAACGAACAAGGTAATGACTTGCGTTGATTTAATCGTTAATCCTTCATTTAAACCTGTCATCTCCTTAAACTCATTAGCTTTTAAAATAAATTTTTCTCCATCAAAAAACCTTCTATCAAATGGTCCGATAACTATTCTTACAATTGCTTGTGTAACGAACATTGTGCCTATGCTAACCATTGCCAACATAACTGGAGGGCTTTTTTGCGTGCGATAATAACTAAAAACTAATTTATCCTTAACAAGAACATAAAGTATAGTAATAATAATTCCAAAAGGCATAGCAAGTAATGCTGTAGGAAGAAAACCTAGATTAATTCCAAGATATTGAAAGTACCAAGTAAATAAAATTGTAAACATTGTACCAAAAGACATAAGATCACCTGCAGTAAAATATGCAAATCTCAAGATCCCATAAATTAAAGAAACAAAAATTGCTCCAAGAGCTAACTGAGATCCATAAGATAAAGCAGGTACAAACAAATAATTTAAAAGTAAAACTATTGCGTTTAAATAATCCATATCAACCTCCTAAGAAAGAACTTCTTACTCTTGGATCGTTTAGAAGTTCTTTTCCCGTTCCTGAGTATCTATTTTCTCCTGTGACTAAGACATAACCTCTATCCGATATGCTTAGAGCTTGTTTTGCATTTTGTTCGACCATTAAAATAGCTACATTTTTTTTTTTTACTTTTATAATATGATCAAATAATTCATCCATGACTATTGGTGAAACTCCAGCAGTAGGTTCATCTAGCATTAAGACCGATGGTTTTATCATTAACGCTCTTCCTAATGCTACTTGCTGTCTTTGTCCTCCTGACAATTCACCGACTAACTGAGATTTTTTTTCTTTTAAAATAGGGAATAGTTCATAAACTTCATCAATAATTTTTTTAAGATTTTCATCTCTTAAAAAAGCACCCATCTCTAAATTTTCCTCCACGCTTAAACCAGCAAATACATTTTTAGTTTGAGGAACAAATGCTATGCCTTGTTTAACTCTATCTTGTGGGTTTAAATGAGAAATGTCCTTGCCGTTAATAATAATCTTACCAGATTTAAGGTTTAACAATCCCAACATAGCTTTCATAGCTGTAGATTTTCCCGCTCCATTTGGACCAAGTATTGAAACTATTTCACCTTTGTTAACATTGACAGAACAGGATGAAATGATGTCAGGGCCGTTACCATAGCCTCCTGTCATTTTTATACCCTCAAAAAAAGCCATTAACTTTTATCCTTTAATTTTGATCCTCTTCCTAGATAGCTTTCAATAACTTGTTCATTATTTTTAACTTCATCTGAAGTACCTTCAAATAAAACAGAGCCCTCTGCCATTACTATTACTGGGTTACACAAGCGACTAATAAATTCCATATCATGCTCAATCATACAAAATGTATAACCTTTCTCTTTGTTTAGTCTCAAGATTGCACTCCCTATTTCTTTCAACAAAGTTCGATTAACTCCTGCGCCAACTTCGTCTAGCAAAACTAATTTAGCATCAACCATCATGGTTCTACCAAGTTCTAATAATTTTTTTTGACCTCCGGATAAATTCCCAGCAAGTTCATTCGAAAGATGCTTGAGATTTAAAAAATCAATTACTTCCAAAGCTTTTTCTTTAACTATCGCTTCTTCTTTTTTAACTACACCTGGATTAAATAAAGCATTAACTAAATTTTCACCAGACTGCTTACCTGGAACCATCATTAAATTTTCCAATACTGTAAGATTTGTAAATTCATGAGCAATTTGAAAAGTCCTTAGAACACCTTTTGAAAACAATTCGTAAGATGGAATATTAGTAATATCCTCATCGTTAAATACAACTGTACCATTAGATGACACTAGATTGCCTGCAATTAAATTGAATAATGTTGTTTTGCCTGATCCATTAGGCCCAATAATTCCAGTGATAGAGCCTTTTTTGATTTTTAAAGAGCAATTTGAAACTGCGGCTAATCCTCCAAAAAATTTAGAAAGATTTTTAACTTGCAGAATATTCGAATCTGACTGCATAAAAAATTATACTTTGTTTAATCTCTTATGAATACTATTCAAAGTTTTTTCTAATTTCTTATAAAATCCAGCTTTTCTCAATTGTTTTACCGCTTGTTCGTTCAATCCTCTTGGAGTTTGAGAGTCTTTTACAAGATATTTTAAATCTTTTTCAGAATTAACAGCAGAGTCTTGGGAAAGAGCTAAAAAAAGAGAAGTAATATATTTTTGAGCTTCTTTTCTTTTTATTCCCTTCTTAACCAGCCAGTTAGATAATACCTTTAAGTACTCATAAAAAGGCGCCATCATTCCTGATGTGACCCAGAAATTCATAGATGATCTTTCATTTTTAATTTCAACAGTAGTGCCCAGTTTGTTAAAAAAATTTTTTACTTGTTTATCAGGAGGGC
>CACHKS010000017.1:0-13572 GCA_902580485.1 uncultured Pelagibacteraceae bacterium | reverse complement strand
GTTTTTGTTTTAGCTTTTATTTCTGCAATAACTTTATTTTTTTTAATCTTTTTTCCATCTTTTATTTTTGCTTTAAAATTAGTTTCTTTTCCAATTATTTTAAAAGCTGTCTTACAAAAATCTAGTCCAGCAATAATGCCATTTTGTTTTGCAATGATTTTTGCTTTTGATTTTTTATTTTTAAAACTAATTAAATTAGTAGTGATGTCACCTATAGGTTTTAAATCTTCTTCTAAAGCTTTTTTAACGACAGAATTTATATATTTTTGATTTAATTTTTGCACTGATCTAACGACCAATTTCAGTCATTCTAATTACAGATTTTCGAGCAGCCTCAATAGTTTTATCATCTAATAATATTTCATTTTTTTCATTTTCTAAACAGTCTAAAATTTTTTCTAAATCTATTTTTTTCATGTAAGGACATAGGTTACAAGGTTTGATAAATGATACATTAGGATTATCTGCTTCAACATTATCACTCATGGAACATTCAGTAACTAACATAACTTTTTTAGGCTGGTTATCTTTAACATATTTTACCATACCAGAAGTAGATCCTGCAAAATCCGAAGCTTCAATAACATCTGGAGGGCACTCAGGATGTGCAATAATTTTAATTCCTGGATTTTGAGATTTAATTTCTTCTATTTCTTTTCTAGTAAATTGTTCGTGAACTATACAAGTACCTTTCCATGAAATAATCTTAACTTTAGTATTTTTAGATACGTAATCTGCTAAATATTGGTCTGGAAGAAAAATAACTTTTTCTACATTAAGTGACTCAACAACCTTTACTGCATTAGCAGATGTACAACATACATCTGTTTCAGCTTTGACATCAGCAGATGTGTTGACATAAGATACAACTGGAACACCAGGATATTTTTCTTTTAATAGTCTCACATCTTTTCCAGTAATTGAACTTGCTAGAGAACATCCAGCTTCCATATCAGGTAAATAAACTTTTTTAGTTGGATTCATTAATTTTGCAGTTTCAGCCATAAAATGAACTCCACATAAAATAATTTTATCAGCAGACGTTTTAGATGCTTCCACTGCTAAAGCTAGAGAGTCAGCTGCAATATCTGCTACTCCATGATAAATTTCAGGTGTTTGATAGTTATGCGCTAGGATAATTGCATTTTTTTCTTTTTTTAATTTATTGATTTTTTCAATCAATGGAGCATGAATTTTCCATTCAGCATCAGGTATAAATTTAGAGATTTTTTTATAAATCTCTTTGGAACTTGGCAAACTTTGTTGTTGCGCAGACATACTTATTCTAATCTATCAACTTGAACTAAAATTGTCATTCATTTATTGTCGCATTATATATATGCGGTCGTGCTGAAATTGGTAGACAGGCACGCTTGAGGGGCGTGTGGGTTTCCCGTGAGAGTTCGAGTCTCTCCGACCGCACCAAAAAATATGCAGTATTTCTTTGCTCCTATACTTTTTTTGATTATATTCATGCTTATCTTGATGTTGGCCTGAGTTGACCACACCAAAACAAAAAAGGAGAAAATATGGAATTTTTCCATAAGCATAAAAAGATAATATTAATTGTTTTAATAGTTTTATTTATTGAATTGAGTGGTTACGGAATTCTTGCTTCTTTATCTAGACTTTTAAATGCTTTATAAATTTTAATGACAGGCTTCGTTAAATTTTTTTAACCTCCAATAGTTGTAAGGCCATGGGGTCAAGAAACCAGCTGTT
This sequence comes from uncultured Pelagibacteraceae bacterium, assembly GCA_902580485.1. GTDB lineage: Bacteria > Pseudomonadota > Alphaproteobacteria > Pelagibacterales > Pelagibacteraceae > Pelagilacustribacter. The sequence goes on along the minus strand of CACHKS010000017.1, from coordinate 11,850 downwards.
AACATAAAAGGTATTACCCACCAAGTTAATCTTGCTTCACCTACTAAAAGATAATCCACCAAATTCATTGCAATTTCCATACTTATCATTGAAATGAAACTCATTCCAAAAGCTGTTTTTAAAGCTTCTGAAAATTTAAATTTTTGTTTCATAAGAATAATTGTTTCAAGAATAATACTAGTAATTAATCCATTGATGATTGCCAAAATCATTATTCCCATTACAGCAAAAGGTATTTTAGTTAATTGAAAAAATAAAATAGTTCCAAAGTCTCCAATTGAACAGCCCAGCAAGCACCATAAAGTGTTTTTAGCGCTTAGACTCCAAGTGTGTTTACAGGACCAATTAAAATTTTCATTAATATTTTTCAGGATATTATCTCGACATTATTACTATTAATTTTTAATTTTTTATCTTTAAACACAGAAAACTCTGGATCAAATAACTTAATTAGTGCAAAAGGGTAAGGTTTATCAATCAAGATTCTTCCTATTACACTATCGTTATATTTAATTTCATCTCCAATTTTTACATTTTTCTCTGTTTTAATAGACATTAATTGTCTTCTGATTTTATTTTTTAATTTCATTCTAGCAGTATTTTCTTGGCCAACATAACAACCTTTTTTAAAATCAATTGCATTTAATTTTTCAAAATTTATTTCAAGTCCAAATAATTGATTTTGCAAATTATTTAAACCCTCAACTGGAATTCCTTTAAGGAAGGCTTTTTCAAGATAAGATTTATTTTCTACGATTTTCAAATTAAGTTTTTTTATGGTTAAATAAAGTTTTTCTAAAGGAGATATTATTCTAGCACCTAAATCACTATCCCTAGGATCAACAAAAATTGGACTTTCTCTAAATTCAAGGGTTGTTTCTTGTTTACCCAACTCCTTTTGTATTATTTTGAAATTTTCGAAATTCATTACTCCTACAACATAGTTAGAAGACAAATCTTCTATTTCTACTTTTGATCTTATTTTGTATTTAGATAAATTTTTAATAAGCTCTTTAACTGAGTTTCCATTACAATCTAGTAAATAATCTTCATCATTTTTAATTACAAAAAAATCAAATAGATATTTACCCTGAGGGCTTAACAATGCTGCAAAAATTGAACTAGATTTAGACACTTTATTTATATCGTTTGTAATTATATTTTGAAGATATTCTTTTGAGTCTTCTCCTGTAACAGATATTAACCCTCTATTTTCTAAAATAATAATCTGGTCTTTTTCCATATTAATAGAGTATATAGTATAATAATTTTTTAAAATATGTCTGATAATTATAGTCTCATCATTAAAAATGGATCTTGCTATATTGATGGTAAATTAACGAAGGTAGATTTAGGTTTATCAGGCAAAAAGATAAAAAAAATTGGCAAAATAGAATTAAATAGTTCAAAAGTTTTTGACGCAACCAACAAAGTTGTTCTCCCAGGAATAATTGATACCCAAGTTCATTTCAGAGAACCACCAGGATCCCAAGACACAGAAGATTTAGAAAGCGGAAGTAGAGCAGCAGTATTGGGAGGAGTTACATCTTTGTTTGAAATGCCCAATACAAATCCACCTACATCTAGTTTAGTTGAATTTGAAAAAAAACTTCAATTAGCCAAAGATAGAATGCATAGCAATTATGCTTTTTATTTTGGAGCTACACCAGATAATATAGAGCAATTATCCCAACTTAAAAAATTAAAAGGATGTTGTGGTGTTAAACTTTTTGCAGGTTCTTCAACTGGAAAACTATTAGTTGATAAAGAAGCAGACATTGAAAAAGTTATTTCTAATAGCGATAGAGTCGTTTCAATTCATTCAGAAGATGAAGAAATACTAAAAATAAGAAAGAAATTTATTAAAAAAGGAGATGTTCATTCACATCCAGAATGGAGAGACGTTGAGTGCGCAATGTCTTCTACTCGGAGAGTTGTTAAAATTGCAGAACGTTATAATAAGAAAATTCATGTTTTACATGTTACTACAAAAGAAGAAGTAGACTTTTTAGCTAAACATAAAAAAAATGTAACTTTTGAGACCACTCCACAACATCTCACTCTTTTTGCTCCGGATTGTTACGATCAACTAGGAACTTATGCTCAAATGAACCCACCTATACGTTCTAAGGAACATCATGATAGACTTTGGGTAGCAATAAAAAATAATATTGTGGATGTGTTGGGTTCCGACCATGCACCACACTCAAAAGAAAACAAAAAGAAAGAATATCCAAATTCACCTTCAGGAATGCCAGGAGTACAAACCATTTTTCCAGTCATGATAAATCATGTTAATAACGGAAAACTATCTTTAGAACAGTTAATTAAACTTATGTGTGAAAATCCTTGTAGGATATTTGGAATTAAAAACAAAGGTTATATCAAAGAAGAATATGACGCAGATCTTACAATCGTGGATATGAAAAAAGATCAAATTATAAAAGATGAAATGATAGCAAGCAAATGTGGATGGACACCGTTTAATAATTATAAAGTTAAAGGTTTTTCCTATTGCGACAATTGTCAATGGGTTAATTGTAATGGAAAATGGTAAAATTGTTTCTAATCAAGTTGGACAACCACTTGATTTTAAACTATGAAAAAACTGATATTTTTTTTTATTTTTATTCCTAATATTCTTTTTGCTGGATCAATGGAAGCAATTGGCGTTAAAGGAAATGTAGCAAATGTTGATAGGGTTGTTACTGTTTTGATGTATGACAATTACTATGAACCAAACCTGATTAAAGTTAAAAAGAATGAGACAATTAAATTTGTAGTGCAAAATAAAGGTGAATTAGTGCACGAATTTAATATTGCCACTAAAGAGATGCATCTAAAACATCAACCTGAAATGATGAAGATGGTTGAAAACGAAATACTTTTGGTTGATAAAATTGATAAACAAAAAATGAAAGAGATGTCTAAAAAGAATCCAGCTATGGCCCATTCCCATTCTAATAGTGTTTTACTATCTCCTGGAGAAATAGGTGAACTAATTTGGAAATTTAGTAATTCTGTAGATATTGAAGCAGCTTGCAATGTTCCTGGTCACTACGATGTTGGAATGATAGCTAAAATTGATAATATATAATTTAAGTTTTTAGAATATTATTATCCTTAAGGTCTTGTTTTATTTCATCTAAAATTGCAGGATCATCAATAGTAGCAGGCATCTTATAAGGTTCGTTATCTGCAATTTTTCTTACTGTTCCTCTTAATATTTTTCCAGATCTTGTTTTAGGTAGTCTTTTTACAATAATAGCAATTTTAAAGGCAGCTACTGGACCAACTTTATCTCTAACCATTTTCACACATTCAGAAATTATTTCTTTTTTATCTTTAGTTACGCCTGCTTTCAAAGCTAGTAGTCCTATAGGTATTTGACCTTTTAATTTATCAGCTATTCCAAGAACTGCACATTCAGCAACATCTTTATGTTCAGCTAAAACTTCTTCAATTGCTCCAGTTGAAAGTCTGTGACCTGCAACATTGATAATATCATCAGTTCTAGACATTATCCAAACATATCCGTCTTCATCAATGTGTCCTGCATCGTAAGTAAGATAGTAACCTGGATAAGTTGACATATAATTTTCTTTATATCTTTTATCTGCTCCCCAAAGTGTTGGAAAAGTACCTGGAGGCAAAGGAAGTTTTACAACTATATCGCCCATTTTTCCTGGGCTTACTTCTTTGCCTTCTGAGTTTAGAACTTTTAAATCATAACCCGGCACAGGTTTAAATGCTGAACCGTATTTAACTGGGAAAGACTCAATGCCAGTACAGTCCGATGTAATTGCCCAACTAGTTTCTGTTTGCCACCAATGATCTATTACAGGTGAATTTGAGAGTTTTTCAAACCATTTAATAGTATCTGGATCAGCTCTTTCACCAGCAAGAAATAACTTTTCGAATTTGCTTAGATCATATTTCTTAAAAAATTCTCCGTTAGGATCTTCTTTTTTAATGGCTCGTATAGCAGTAGGAGCAGTAAAAAGAGATTTAACTTTATGTTCTGAGATAACTCTCCAAAAAACTCCTGCATCAGGTGTTCCTACAGGCTTTCCCTCAAATAAAATTGTTGTGCAACCGTAAAATAGTGGTGCATAAACGATATAAGAATGACCTACAATCCACCCAATATCACTTGCAGACCACCATACATCATCTTGATTGATGTTATAAATATTTTTCATAGTCCACTTAAGTGCAACAATGTGTCCACCAATGTCTCTTACTATACCTTTAGGCAAGCCAGTAGTGCCAGATGTATAAAGTATATATGCATAATCATTAGCATTCATTTTTTCGCATGCAGCTGGTTTACTATCTTTAAGTGCTTCGTCCCATGTAATATCCATAGATGGATTTAGTTCTGCTTTGTCTTTTTCTCTCTGAAAAATTATACATTTGTCTGGTTTATGATTAGCAAGTTCTAATGCTTTGTTAACAAGAGGTTTGTAATGAACTGTTCTACCAGGTTCGTAACCACAGGATGCTGAAACAATTAATTTTGCTTTAGAGTCATCAATTCTGCTAGCAAGTTCATTAGCAGCAAAACCACCAAATACTACAGAATGTACCGCTCCTATTCTTCCACAAGCTAACATTGCAATAGCAGCTTCAGGAATCATTGGCATATATATAATTACTCTATCTCCTTTGTTAACACCTTGTTTTTTTAATGCTCCAGCAAATAAAGCGACCTTGTCTCTTAGTTCTGTATAAGAGATTTTCTTTTTTGCGCCCGTAATTGGACTGTCGTAAATTATGGCTAATTTTTTTCCTCTTCCTTGATCGATATGGTGATCTAAAGCATTGTAACAAGTGTTAGTTATCCCATCTTCAAACCATTTATAAAAAGGAGGATTACTAGAATTAAGTATTTTAGAAGGTTTTTTATACCAAAATATGTCCTCAGAGATTTTCTGCCAAAATTCCTCTCTATTATTGATAGAATTATCGTAAATTTCTTGATATTTTCGACTCAAATCACTCTCCCAAAAAAGTTAATTTATTTATGACTATTTCATAAATATCCCCAAAAAAAAACAAAAAATCCAATAAAAACGGGGTTTTTTAAGCAAAAAAACGCTTCACTGTAACTTCAATTTTTATTAAGGTTCGGCCAACTAATTCGTAAATGAAGAGATAATCATTTATTGAATAGTTTAATATTAAACTAAAATAGAAAACTAACTAACGAGGGAGGTTTTCATGAGAAAATTAAGTCTACTTGCTTTAGCGGCAGTTGCCTTTTTAGGTATTACTAGCTCAGCTAATGCAGCGACTGCGATGTTAGCAACGGATGATTTCGTTGGTATATCGTTTTGGCTCGTATCTATGGGTATGATTGCAACTACTGTATTCTTTTTCGCTGAAAGAGGAACTGTAGCAGCATCATGGAGAACATCAATCTCAGTAGCTGGACTAGTTACTGGTGTTGCGTTTGTTCACTATATGTATATGAGAGAAGTTTGGGTGACGACAGGTGATACACCAACAGTATACAGATATATTGACTGGTTAATTACTGTTCCACTTCAAATGGTAGAATTCTATCTAATCTTGGCTGCTGTAAGAAAAGTGCCAAGTTCAATATTCTGGAAACTATTGATTGGTTCATTAGTGATGTTAATCGGTGGATACTTAGGTGAAGCAGGTTACATTCAACCATTTGTAGGTTTCGTAATCGGAATGGCGGGATGGATTTATATCTTGTTTGAAATATTCTCAGGTGAAGCAGGCACAATGGCTGCTAAAACTGGAAACAGGGCAATGACTACTGCTTTCAGTGCAATGAGAATAATCGTAACTATTGGTTGGGCGATATATCCTTTAGGATATGTATTCGGTTACCTAACTGGTGGCGTAGATGCAAATGCATTGAACATTATTTACAACTTAGCTGACTTTATTAACAAGATCGCATTCGGTCTAGTTATCTGGGCAGCTGCAATGCAAAATACAAGATTATCATCTAGATAATAGATTATAAACTTTAAAAAGGGCGAGTATGTTTTGCATACTTGCCCTTTTTCTTTATATACCTAATATATATTACAATGGCAAAAATCACATATAAAGATCAAGAGGGGAATTCTAAAACAATAGATGTCGAGAATGGCCTTTCAGTAATGGAAGGAGCTATACAAAACGATATTCCAGGCATAGATGCTGATTGTGGAGGATCAATGGCGTGTGCAACTTGCCATGTTTATGTCGAAGAAAAATGGTTAGATAAGTTACCTAAGGCAGAAGATGGAGAAGTAGACATGATTGATATGGCTTTTGAACCAAAAAAAAATAGTAGACTTAGCTGTCAATTAATAATTTCCGATGAATTAGATGGTCTTGAAGTAACAACACCAGAAAAACAGTCTTAATGATAAAAACAGATGTGATAATTATAGGAGCTGGTCCGGTCGGGTTATTTGCAGTCCATCAGTTAGGTATTAAAGGCCTTAAAGCTATTGTAATTGATAATTTAGATAAAGTTGGTGGACAATGCATTGAACTTTATCCTGATAAACCAATTTACGATATTCCAGCAGTACCTGAATGTACTGGAGAAGAGCTAACAAACAAATTATTGAAACAAATTGAACCTTTTAAAACTAAGTTTTTTTTAAATGAAAGGGTTAATGAAGTAAATCAAGATAAAGAAAACTGGATTATCAAAACAAATAGAAATAATGAATTTTCTGCTCCAAATTTAATAATTGCAGGTGGAGTGGGTTCTTTTGAGCCAAGAAAGTTGTCCCTTAAAGATGCTGAAAAATTTGAGAGTACATCCGTATTTTATTCCGTTCAAAATAAAGAAGATTTTAAAAATAAGAATATCTCAATTTTTGGAGGAGGCGACTCAGCTTTAGATTGGACCCTTGAATTATCAAAGTTTTCTAAAGTAAATTTAATACATAGACGAGATGAATTTAGAGGAGCTCCTCATACTTTATCTGAAATAAAAAAACTGGAAAAAGAGGGAAAAGTTTCAATAAAAACCCCTTGTCAATTAGAAGCTATAGAAGGTGATAAAAATATAAAATCCATAACAATAAAATTTGATGATGGAAAAATTGAAAAAATTAACACTGATATAATCCTAGGTTTTTTCGGATTAATCATGAAGCTTGGTCCAATTGCAGAGTGGGGTCTTAATATGAATAAAAAAACTATCCAAGTAAATTCTGAAAATTTTGAAACAAATAAAAAAGGCATATTTGCCGTAGGAGATATTTGTAATTATCCTGGAAAATTAAGATTAATATTATCTGGTTTTCATGAAGTCGCATTAGCATCAGTCGAATGTTTTAAAAGAGCAAGGCCTAATGAAAAGTACAAATTTGAATTTACCACATCATCTGCAACAATAAAGGGGAGACTTGGAAAAAAATGATTGAACTTTTAACTGCCAATACACCTAATGGCAAAAAAATATCAATCATGTTAGAAGAAATTAATTTTGAATACAAAGTAACAAAAATCAATATTAACAAAGACGAACAATTTAATCCAGATTTTGTTAAATTAAGTCCCTTTAGAAAAATACCAGTAATAATTGATCATAAAGCTAAAAAAAGTCTTTTTGAGTCAGGAGCTATTCTAATTTATCTAGGTGAAAAAAGTGGAAAATTTTACGATAAAGATCAAAGGATAATTATTAACCAATGGTTAATGGGACAGATGGCCTATGTCGGACCTTTTCTTGGTCAACATCACCAATTTCATCATTATAACCCTGGAAAAAGCAAATTTGGAGAAGAAAGATATTTTAAAATTGCTGAGAAAATTTATAAAGAGTTGGATGAAAGGCTTTCAGTTTCAAAATTTTTAGCTGGAAAAAATTATACAATAGCAGATATCGCAACTTTTCCTTGGATAGCTAGACATGAATGGCATGATATCGGTTTAAACAAATTTAAAAATCTTAATCGATGGTATGAAGAAATTTCAAAAAGAAAAGCTGTTAAAAAGGGATATGATTTATTAAAAAAAGGAGAGATTATTCCTAAAGCTTAATCTTCAACAAAAATTTTTTCGTCTCTTTCATGTTTTTCTTGAGCTTCAATTGAAAGAGTAGCCACTGGTCTAGCCATTAATCTTTTCAAACCGATTGGCTCACTAGTTTCTTGGCAGTAACCATAAGTTCCATCTTTTAATCTTTGTAAAGCAGAATTTATTTTAGATATAAGTTTTCTGCTTCGATTGAGAGCTTTCATCTCTACAGATTTATCAGTATAAGACGATGCTTGATCGACTATATCTGCAGACGAAACATTATCATCAGAAGAATTTAATAAATTTCCTAGATTATTTGATTTAATAATTTCTTTCTTCCATTTAATCAATTCTTCAGTGAAGTATTTTTTATGCTTAGAACACATATACTTTTCTTTAGAATTGGGAACGTACTTTTTTTTAACTGTTTTCTTTTTAAGCATTTTTAAATCCGAGGGAGTATATGTTTGAATTTAATCGTGTCAATACCTTAAAAATTGTATTAATTTCATTAAATGATTGTAAAAAAAAATATAAATATGGTTTTTTTAACCTTTCTATGCATTCATTTAATTGTTTGGACTCTAATTCCAGCCTTATCAAATGTAAATTTGCCGTTAGACACCATTGAGCATTTGGCATGGGGAAGCAATTTAGAATGGGGTTTTAATAAACATCCGCCTTTAGTTGCATTTATTCTAGAGTTTTTTTTTCAAATATTTGGTAATAAAGATTGGGCGTATTATTTTTTAAGTCAGATTTTTGTTGTATCAACTTTTTTTATTATTTGGATATTTGCGAAAGAATTTTTTCAAAATCAAGTTTACAGTTTGATTTCAATATTTCTTCTAGAAGGAATTTATTTTTATAATTTTACTAGCCCGGAGTTTAACGTAAATGTTTGTCAGCTACCTTTTTGGGCCCTCTCAGTTTTTTATGCCTGGAAAGGATTTAAGGAAAATAAAATTTTGGACTGGTTGTTATTAGGATTATTTGCTGGTTTAGGTGTTTTAACAAAATACTTATTCATCTACCTGCTAATCGCTATAGCATTATTTCTTTGTTATAAGATTAGCAAAAAAAAAATCAATTTAAAAAGTTTAGTCGCTTTAATACCTTTTTTCATAATTTTATTTCCACATTTAATCTGGTTAACAGAGAACGATTATATTACTATTACTTATGGTCTTGATAGAGCCGGAGCAGGAGATCAAAGTTTCTTAAATCATTTTTTACTTCCAGTTATATTTTTAACAAAACAAATAGGCATACTTTTACCTTTCTTTGCAATGTGTTTATTTTTATTATCTAAATTTAAAACTAAATTTAACTTTAAAGATCAGAGATTATTATTTTTAGTCTGCATCAGTCTTCTTCCAATAATTTTGATATTTTTAACTTCTTTAATAATGGGTGTTAAAATTAGAACAATGTGGATGACACCTTTTTATTTATTTTTTGGAGTTTCATTTGTTTATTTTTTTCAAAAAAAGATCAATCTAAAAAAGATTAATAAATTTTTTATTTTATTTTTGGCTTTATTTATTTTTTCCCCAGTCACTTATTTATTTATCTCAATCTCAAAAACTGATAAAAGAACTGATTACCCTGGCAGAGAAATAGCACGTTTAGTTCAAAACAAATGGGACAATAATTTTAAAAATGAAATAAAAATTGTTGTTGGTGACGAATGGTTTGCGGGAAATTTATCTTATCATTTAAGATCTAGGCCTCAATGGAACTTAACTTTAGAGAATAGCATTGTAGATCTAAGTTCTAACAAAGGTGTAATTTATACTGGCAATCCTCAGGTTCTTAAAAAAGTTTGCCCAGGAGTATTTGGTGTAATCAGACCAGTTGGGTATTGTATGATAGGTCAAAAATGAAAAAAATTATTCTATTAATGCCCGTTTATAATGACTGGGAATCTCTTGTTAAGTTATTAGAAGAAATAAATTCTGTCATCAACAACATTAAAGGTTATCAATTTAAATGCATTGTTGTAAACGATTGTTCTTCAGTAGAAAAACCAACAATCTTCAAACCAAATAATTTTAATTCATTAAAAATTATAAATATGAAAAAAAATAGAGGGCATGCAAGATGTAATGCGCTAGGTTTAAGGTATATTAATTCTAAAGAAAGCTATGACTATGTAATTATTATGGATAGCGATGGTGAAGACAGACCAGTCGAAATAAAAGATTTGATTAAAAAAATAACTGAAAATCCAGGAAACTCAGTTGTCGCTAAAAGAGTAAAGAGATCAGAAGGCTTGATATTCCAAACTTTATACAAAATTCATAAATTGATTACTTTTATTTTTACAGGAGAAAAAATTAATTTTGGTAACTATAGTTGTTTGACTCGACAAGATGCCAAGATTATTTCAGATAAAGCGAGTTTATGGAGTAGTTTTTCAGGGAGTATAAAAAAAAACTTAAAAAATTTAAATGAAGTAGACTCAACTAGAGGCCTTAGATATTTTGGTCCCTCAAAAATGTCTCTTTTAAACCTTGTCATTCACTCGTTTTCTATTATTGCAGTTTTTAAATATAAAGTTTTTTTGAGATCATCTTTTATGATTATAATATTGTCTTTTTTAACTAAGTCATTAGGTTCAATTGTAATGAACATTCAAATTTTAATAGTACTTTTTAATTTACTAATTTTTATTGTCTCTTTGAGAGAAAACCAGGCAGCATTGATTGAAAGCAATGATAACATATTAAATGAAATTGAGATCACACACTAAAAAGTTGTATTTAGAGTCTCTAAAGGAATCAAAAGGGAGTCAAAAGGAGAACATCCATTTATTTATTCTTCTTATAAGTGGACACTATAGAAAGGAGAAATTAAGTGTTTCTTAAGTTATAAAAAAAGGAGGAATTATGAAAAAACTAACCTGTCATTGTGGAGCTGTGGAGGCTGAAATAAATATTTCTGATAAATTAGAAAAAATTCTTAGATGCAATTGTTCTATTTGTAAAAGAAAAGGTGCAATAATGTCTATTGTAAAAAATGAAGATTTTAACATTACTAAAGGCGAGGACAAATTATCCCTCTATGAATTTTATACTAAAGTTGCAAAGCATTACTTTTGTTCTATATGTGGAATTTATACTCATCACCATCCAAGAATTAATCCAGCATTAACAGGTTTTAATTTAGGGTGTTTAGAAAATATAGATATTTTTAAATTAGAGGATATAAGCGTTGCAGATGGTCAAAACCATCCTTTAGACAAAAAAAAATTATAATGAATTTTAAAAGTTCTGATTACTCTGATATTAAAAAAATATATTTAAAATTTTTAAAAAAAAAAGAAGTTTCGGGCAAACCTTTAATAGACAAAGTAGGAAAATTAAACACATTTTATTTACCTCTTTCTGAATGGATTTATTCTACATATAAAAAAGATAATAAAATCAAAATTATTGGATTGTCAGGAGGGCAGGGAGCAGGAAAAAGTACTATTACTAGAATTTTGAAATTTATATTAAAGAAAAAATATGGTTTAGAATTATGTGTATTTTCGATAGATGATTTTTACAAAACTAAAGCAGAACGAAATAAAATGTCTAAAAATATTCACCCTTTATTTTTAACAAGAGGCGTTCCCGGAACACATGACGTTAATTTAATTAATAAAACTTTTAAAAGTCTTAAAAAAAAATTTTTTAAACCAGTTCTCATTCCAAAATTTGATAAATCAGTAGATGATAGATTTAAAAAATCTAAATGGACAAAAGTCAAAAAAGCCCCAAGTGTAATTATTTTCGAAGGATGGTGCATAGGAGCAAGACACCAGAAAGATGGGGATCTTAAAAAACCCTTGAACTT
>CACHKS010000016.1:0-16570 GCA_902580485.1 uncultured Pelagibacteraceae bacterium | reverse complement strand
CTTCCAGACATTTACAAGCTCTTTCAGAAATTCTTGAAGTAGAACTAAAAAAAATAGGATTAATAGAGTGTCGTATCGAAGGAAGAGAGAGCAATGATTGGAAATTAGTTGATACTAATGACATCATAATCCATATTTTTCATCCTGAAAAAAGAAAATTCTATGACTTAGAAAAAATGTGGTCAGAAGAGATACCCAAGGAAAAGGCAATAGTATGAAAAAGATTATTTTTTTAATTATATTGTTTTTTAATTTAAATTTTACTTATTCTTACTCAAGTAATGAACTTTACAAAAAAATCGATCTTTTCGGAGAAGTCTTAGAAAAAATTAAGAAAGACTACGTAGATGATGTTAATCAATCTGAAGTTATGGACTCAGCTATTAATGGTGTTCTTCAATCTCTTGACCCTTATTCGGCATATATGTCTCCTGAATTATTTAATGAAATGCAAACAGATACTCGAGGCGAATTTGGAGGCTTGGGTATAGAAATAGGTATGGAGTCTGGAGTAGTAAAAGTTATATCTCCAATAGACGATACTCCTGCAGAAAAAGCTGGAATAAAAGCTGGAGATTACATAGTGAAAATAGGTGATGATCAAGTTCAGGGAAAGTCTTTGATGGAAGCTGTTAAATTAATGAGAGGACCTGTAGGAACTTCTATAGAACTAACTATAAGAAGGAAAAATGTAAAAAAACCCTTAGAATTTAAAATTACTCGAAAAATAATAGAAATTAAATCTGTCAATTCTGAGATTTTAGGAGATAAAAAAAATTTAGGTTATATAAGACTTAAATCATTTAATGAAAATAGTGATAAACAATTCCTCGGTATTGTTAAAAAATTTGAAAAAGACTCAAAAATAAAAGGTTACATATTAGATTTAAGAAATAATCCTGGAGGATTGTTAACTCAAGCTATCAATATTACAGATTTTTTTTTAGATGACGGTGAAATAGTTTCGACAAAAGGACGTAAAGCCTCTGAAACAAGAAAATTTTTTGCAAGAAAAGGTGATGAAATTAAAGGTAAACCTATAATAGTTTTAATTAATAATGGATCTGCCTCAGCCTCAGAAATATTTGCTGGAGCGCTAAAAGACCATAAAAGAGCGATTATTTTAGGAGAAAATTCTTATGGTAAAGGTTCTGTGCAATCAATTATTCCTTTACGAAACGGAGGAGGGATAAGACTTACAATTTCCAAATATTATTTACCATCAGGAACTTCTATATCTGAGGTCGGAGTTTCTCCAGATATAATTGTAAAAGAGAAAGAAGATAATTTTAAGATAAATACAGATAACGATAATCAATTAAACTACGCTTTAAAATTATTCAATTCTTAAGATGACAGAAAAAAAACTTCCCTTGAGAATTGGTGTAGGTGTAATAGTTTTAAATAATGAAAATAAAATTTTTGTTGGAAAACGTAAAGATAATCCTATCAACAAATGGCAAATGCCTCAGGGTGGTGTAAATGAGAATGAAAATTTTCTAAACGCAATGAAAAGAGAATTGAATGAAGAAACAAGTATTAAAAGTATCAAAATTTTAAAAGAGTTAGATGAATGGTTTGAATATGAATTACCCAAAAATCTTTTAGGCATTGTTTGGAAAGGAAAATTCAGGGGACAAAAACAAAAATGGTTCATAGCCAGATTTACAGGAAAAGAAGATGAAATTAGCTTAAAAACAAAACATCCAGAGTTCATAGAATGGAAGTGGATAGAAATGAATGAACTCCCAAATGTAATTGTTAATTTTAAAAAAAATGTTTATGAAAAACTACTTGTAGAATTAAAAAAATTTATTGATTAATAGTTTTAAGTGTATCAATTTTGTATGACAATAAGTATTTTTCTTTATCACTAATTTCATCCTTGCTTATTTTTTCTTCTGATGTTTTTATAATTATATCTATAGAATTTTTTTCTAAACTATCCAAGCTTTTTGCAGTTGAAGTTAATATTAATAAGTTGTTGTTTGAAAATTCTACTGTTCCATCTTCAATAAAAAATTTTTTTTCTGCACTATTCTCTCTAATTATTATTAAACCAGGTCTTAAAAATGTAATTAAAGGTATGTGATCTTTCAATATTCCCATTTGACCTTCATAAGATGGGATCGTCACTTCATTTGCCTCTGATTTTAAAATTGATTTATCTGGACTAATAATTTCTACAGTAAAATTCTCTGACATAGCTATTTATTATCTTTAGACATCTTTTCTGCTTTTTCTACAACTTCTTCTATACCGCCAACCATATAAAATGCAGCTTCAGGTAAATGATCATACTCACCTTTACAAATCGCATCAAACCCTTTTATAGTTGAGTCTAAGTCAACCAGCTTGCCTGGTGAACCAGTAAACACCTCTGCAACAAAAAATGGTTGGGATAAAAATCTCTGAATTTTTCTTGCTCGTGCTACTGTTAGTTTATCTTCTTCAGAAAGCTCATCCATTCCAAGAATTGCAATGATGTCTTGTAAAGATTTGTAGGCTTGTAAAATTCTTTGTACATCTCTGGCTACCCTATAATGCTCTTCTCCTACCACTCTTGGATCTAGTATTCTTGAAGTAGAGTCTAAGGGATCTACGGCAGGATAAATTCCTATTTCTGCTATTTGTCTTGATAACACTGTTGTTGCATCCAAGTGAGAGAATGAGGTTGCGGGGGCTGGATCCGTTAAATCATCAGCAGGAACATAAATCGCTTGAACTGATGTAATAGATCCTTTGTCTGTAGAGGTTATTCTTTCCTGAAGATTTCCCATATCGGTAGCTAATGTTGGTTGATAACCTACAGCAGACGGAATTCTACCTAGTAAAGCCGACACTTCTGAACCAGCTTGGGTAAATCTGAAAATATTATCAATAAAAAAAAGTACGTCTTGACCTTCTTTGTCTCTAAAATATTCTGCTACTGTTAATCCTGTTAAAGCAACTCTAGCTCTTGCTCCTGGAGGTTCATTCATTTGACCATAAACTAATGCTGCTTTAGAGCCTTTCCCGTCAGTCTTAATTACTCCGGACTCTATCATTTCATGGTACAAATCATTTCCTTCTCTTGTTCTTTCTCCTACGCCAGCAAAAACAGAAAATCCTCCATGTGCTTTTGCTATGTTGTTTATCAATTCCATTATGGTTACTGTTTTACCAACTCCAGCGCCACCGAATAATCCAATTTTTCCACCCTTTGCATATGGTGCCAATAAATCAACTACTTTGATACCAGTCACTAATTGCTCTGTTTCAGTTGCTTGGTCTGTAAATTTTGGAGCTGGTCTGTGTATAGGCCATTTTTCTTTCGTTTTTACATCACCTTTTTCATCAATGGACTCTCCTACTACATTTATAATTCTTCCAAGAGTTTCAGGTCCAACTGGTACACTTATCGGAGATCCAGTATTAGTTACCTCATCTCCTCTCTTTAATCCCTCTGTGGCATCCATTGCTATTGTCCTTACATCATTTTCCCCTAAATGTTGAGCGACCTCTAATATTAATTTGTTTCCTGAATTATTAGCCTCAAGCGCAGTATAAATTTCAGGTAAATCACCATCAAAGTTTACGTCAACAACTGCACCAATAATTTGTGTTATTTTTCCTTTTTTGCTCATACTTATAAGCTTTCTGCTCCTGATATGATTTCTATTAATTCTTTTGTAATTGAAGCTTGTCTGCTTCTGTTATAATTAATTGTAAGTTTATCAACTAATTCTCCTGCATTTCTCGTTGCATTATCCATCGCAGTCATTCTAGAACCTTGTTCGCTAGCAGCATTTTCTAAAAAAGCTTTGAAAACTTGAGTTGAAATATTTTTAGGTAATAAATCTTCTAAAATTTCATCTTCCTCGGGTTCAAACTCATACGAAGTCAGACCTTCTTCTTTCTCTTTTGATGAGTTATTTTCTGCCGGGATAATTTGTTGAGCTTGTGGGATCTGTGTAATTACATTTTTAAAATTATTATAAAACAAAATGCATTTATCGAATTGATTTTGTTTAAATAAATTTATGATTTCATTTCCTACTGTCTCAGCTTCATTAAATGTGATTTGTTTCTTATTTTTAAAACTAAATTTTTTAATTACATATTTTCCATATTCTCTTTTAATCTGATCCAAACCTTTAGTTCCTACTGTAATTATTTTTAGTTCTTTTCCTTCACTTAAAATCTTTTCAAACTTTGTCTTTGCAAGTTTGCAAATGTTAGAGTTAAAACCACCACACAATCCTCTATCTGCTGTTAATACCACACATAAATTGATTTTATCTTTTCCAGTGCCTACAAGGAGCTTAGGAGCATTTTCTGGATCGTTAATTGATTTAGTTAAATTAAGAATTATATTTTGCATTTTTTGACTGTAAGGTCTCCCTTTTTCAGCATTTTCTTGTGCTTTTTTCAATTTAGCCGCAGCTACCATTTTCATTGCTTTTGTAATCTTCTGGGTAGATTTAACGCTTTTAATTCTCTTCTTAAGATCGTCTAAACTTGGCATTATTTATTTTCCTTTTTATATTCCTCAATTATTAGGGAAAGATCTTTTTCTGTATTTTCTTCAAGTTTTCCTGATGACTCTATAGATTCGATTATATCAGGTTTTTCTGATTTAATTTTCTCAATAATGTCTTGTTCAAAGTTTTTTATTTTATTTAATTCAATATCATCAAGAAAACCTTTTACACCCGTAAATACTGAAATGACCTGTTCTGCTACAGTCATTGGGGAATATTGATCTTGTTTTAATAGTTCCGTTAATTTTGATCCTCGATTTAATAATTTTTGCGTAGAGGCATCTAAATCTGAACCAAACTGGGCGAAAGCAGCCATTTCTCTATATTGAGCTAATTCTAACTTAATAGAACCTGCTACTTTTTTCATCGCCTTAGTTTGTGCAGCAGAACCTACTCGTGATACTGAAAGTCCTACGTTTACTGCTGGTCGAATTCCTTGGTTGAATAGCTCAGTCTCTAAAAATATTTGTCCGTCCGTTATAGAGATAACATTAGTTGGAATGTATGCTGAAACATCTCCCGCCTGTGTCTCAATAATAGGTAAAGCTGTCAAAGATCCTCCTCCACTTTTCTCATTTAGTTTTGATGCACGTTCTAACAATCTGCTATGTAAATAAAATACATCACCAGGATATGCTTCTCTTCCAGGTGGTCGTCTTAATAATAAAGACATTTGTCTGTAGGCAACTGCTTGTTTTGATAAATCATCATAAACAATTAAAGCATGCATACCGTTATCTCTAAAATATTCTCCTATTGTACATCCAGTATAAGGTGCTAAAAATTGTAATGGTGCGGAGTCAGATGCAGTTGCTGCTACTATAGTTGTGTATTTTAGAGCGCCAGCTTCTTCTAATGTCTTTGTTATTTGAGCTACTGTAGAACGTTTTTGACCAATTGCTACGTATACACAATATAATTTTTTCTTTTCATCTGAAGACTCATTGATTGTTTTTTGATTTATAATTGCATCAATTGCTACAGCAGTTTTTCCAGTTTGTCTGTCTCCAATAATTAATTCTCGTTGTCCCCTTCCAATCGGTATAAGAGAGTCTATAGACTTTAAACCTGTTTGCATTGGTTCACTAACTGATTGTCTTGGAATAATACCCGGTGCTTTAACTTCAACACGTTTTCTATTTTTAGCAGAAAGGACACCTTTCCCATCTATTGGATTACCTAGTCCATCAACTACTCTTCCTAAAAGTTCTTTGCCTACAGGTACATCTACAATTGCATTTGTTCTTTTAATTGTATCACCTTCTTTAATTTTTCTATCATCGCCAAAAATAACCACTCCAACATTATCACTTTCCAAATTTAGAGCCATTCCTTTAGATCCATCCTCAAATTCAACCATTTCACCCGCTTGAACATTATCTAAACCAAAAACACGTGCGATACCGTCTCCAACTGATAGCACTTTTCCAATTTCTGAAACTTCTGCTTTTTCACCAAAATTCTTAATTTGATCTTTTAATAGTTTTGTAACTTCTGATGGATTAATTGTCATATTAGTTTTCTAACATTGCTTGTTTATATTTTTTTAATTTATTTTTAATGGAAGTATCAATCATAAAACTACCTAGTTGTAGCTTTAAGCCACCAATTAGTTCTTTATCCACTTTATAGTCAAATTTTATGGTTGATCCCATTGATTTTGAAAAATCTTTACTTATTTCATCTAATTCAGTTTGAGATAATTCTTTCGATGAAATTAATGAAGCTTTTAATTCCCCTCTTTTTTTAGAGCACAATTTTAAAAAACTTTCAGAAATTTTTTTTACAAAAAATATTCTTCTTTTTTCAATTAAAAGTAAAAAGAAATTTTTTAAATTTTTAGAAAAACCCAATTTTTCTGTTATTAGAAGAATAACACTGTTTTGAGTATTTTTGCTTTGAGTAGGATTTTGTATAAAATTTTTAATTTCAGAACTAGAATTAAAAAGGGATTGAAAATTTCTTATGTCATTCTCGGTTTTATCTAGTTCATTACTCTCATTAGCTACTTCAAATAAAGCGCGAGAATACCTTTCAGATGTTTCGGAAGAGAAAGATTTATTTGTACTCATTTTAATTGTCAGATTTTATCGTGAAATAATGGAGAGGTCGTACCATATGAGTATAACTTGATCAAGTTACCAATTTTGAACTTAAGCAAAGTTGATCGGATCTACATCAACCCTAAGTTTAATTTTTTGTGAGATTTTAAGCCCATTTAGTACTTTTGTGATTTTTTTTTGCATAAAAATTTGATTATCAAACTTTATTAATAACCTCGATCGAAAATTTTTTTTAATTTTCAACAATGGTGAGTCCACTGGCCCTAAAACCTCTATATCTTTTATTTGATTTAATTTAATTTTAATCTCTCTAGCTCCTCGCAAGCTCAAGCTTTGGTCTTTCGAAGATATAATAATTGCAATTAATCTTTTAAACGGAGGTAATTTATTTTTTTCTCTTAATAAAAGTTCATTCTTAAGAAGTTCCTCTGATTTATTTTTAATCAATTCATTTAGAGTTATGTCAGAAGGAACTAATGTTTGATAAATTATTAAAGACTCAGAACTAAATCTTCCAGCTCTCCCACTTAATTGATGATAAAGTTGGATATTTTTCTCAGTTGTTCTTAAATCATAACCTCTTCCTGAAAAATCAGCATCAATGACTACTATGCAATTTAACTTTGGAAAATTAAAACCTTTTGAAATCATTTGGGTCCCAATTAAAATGTCTATTTTTTTGTCATTTATCTTTTTAAATAAATCTTCTGTTTCATGTTTTGTTTTTAAATAATCACTTGAAAATATATTAATCTTTTTATCAGGAAATATTACTTTAATTTCTTCAAATATTTTTTCAACTCCAGGACCGTACATAATAAATTCACAGTTTCCTTTTGATTTACATTTTGTTTTTATTTTTTTTTCAAAAGAACAATGATGGCATATCGCTTTATCTTTTATCTTATGAAATGTTAAATATAATGAACAGTTAGAACAAATATGTTTAAAACCACATTTGTTACAAATTAAATATGGAGCAAAACCTCTTCTGTTAATAAAAAAAAGTACTTGGTCTCCTCTATCTAAATATTTTTTAACTAAATCTATTGTCTCACTGGCAATAAACTTATTTTTTATTTTATTTAGATTTAAATTAATTATTTTTGCCTTGGGTAAAGGATAATTATCATATCTTTTAAAAATTTTTATATGTCTATATTTTTTATTTTGAATATTGTTATATGTTTCAATTGATGGAACAGAAGTAACAAGATGTACAGGGATTCCTTCAAAGTTTGCTCTCGAAATTGCCATATCTCTTGCATTATAAATTACACCTTCATCTTGTTTGTAAGATGTATCATGTTCTTCATCTACAATAATTATTCCAAGTTTTTTAAAAGGTAAAAGTAGTGCTGATCTAGCACCAACTAGTATTTTTATCTCATTCTTTATGACTCCTTTCCAAATTAATCTTCTTTGTTTAGGTGTAATTTTAGAATGCCAAATTGCTGGCTCAAAACCAAAAAAATTTTCAAATCTAGATTTAAAATCATTTGTTAAAAATATTTCAGGCAATAAAACTAGAGCTTGATTATTTTGTTCTATAATCTTTTTAATTCGCTCAAAATACACTAGAGTTTTTCCTGACCCAGTCGTTCCTTGCAAAACAGATACATCAAATTTATTATTTATTTTTTCTAGAAATTTAAGTGCCAATAACTGCTCTTCATTCAAACTAAAATTTTTTATTTCAGTTTTTTTTAATACAATAGAATTATCTTTTATTCTTATGAATTTGTCTGTATTTCCAATCACCATCTTTAAGACAAGGCCGATTGGAACCATATTGTAAGATGAAAACCATTCTATAAAGTCTACTAACTTTTTATTAAGAGAATACTCCGTTTTTTTACCGATATCTTTTATTTTTATATTTTTGGGTTCAAAATAATTATTTTTCCAAATTACACCTATTTCTTTTTTTGATCCAAATGGAACTTCTACTAGATTTCCAATTTTAACTTTATTCTTAGAATTATAAGTAAAAGGAAAATTAAAAACTTTAGGCAACAAAACTTGTGCTTTCATACAATAATATTATTAGAATTATTTTTAATTAAAAATGAATTGGTCTTTTATCAACAGCTAATGCTGCTTCTTTAATTGCTTCTGTGTGAGTTGGATGAGCGTGACAAGTTCTTGCAATATCTTCTGCACTTGCGCCAAATTCCATAGCTAATGCCATCTCAGCAATCATATCTCCACAATGTGGACCGATAATATGCACACCTAGAACTTTATCGGATTTGCTATCAGCTAAAATCTTTACAAAACCCTCAGTTTCATTATTTACCTTTGCTCTAGAATTAGCCAAAAATGGAAATTTTCCAACTTTATAGTTTTTGTTTTCCTCTTTAAGTTGTTCCTCAGTTTTTCCTACTGTAGCAACTTCTGGTGAAGTGTAGATTACTCCTGGTATAACATCATAGTTTACATGCCCTGCTTGGCCAGCCAAAATTTCAGCTACAGCTATACCTTCCTCTTCAGCTTTATGTGCTAACATCGGGCCTTTTATAACATCTCCGATAGCATAAATATTTTGGACTGTTGTTTGTAATTTTGAATTTACTTCAATTCTTCCTTTGTTGTCTTTTTTAACACCTACTTTTGTTAGATTAAGTCCTTCTGTGTATGGTTTTCGTCCAACTGAAACTAGAACCTTGTCAACTTCTAAGGTTTCATCTTTTGAATTTTTAATATCTGTATAATTAATTAATACTTTTGTACCATTATTTTTTATTGAATTAACTTTTGATCCCATCTTAAATTTAATGCCCTGTTTAGTTAAAATCTTTTTGAATTCGTCTGAAATTTCTCTGTCCATTCCGGGAGTTATAAAATCGAGATATTCGATCACTGTGACTTCTGAGCCTAATCTAGACCATACCGAACCCATTTCTAAACCTATATAGCCTCCACCAACCACTGCTAATTTTTTTGGTACTTTTTTTAATGACAAAGCTCCAGTTGAAGAAATTATATTTTTTTCATCTATTTTTATTCCTGGTAAAGAAGCTACCTCCGAGCCAGTAGCAATGACAATATTTTTTGTTTTATAGTTTTTTTTTGTGTTGTTATCATAAACAGTAATATCGTTTTTAGAAAAAAGCACACCTTTTCCTTTTAAGTAAGTGACTTTGTTCTTTTTAAATAAAAATTCTACACCTTTAGTAAGCACTTGAACTGATTTATTCTTATTCGACATCATCTTTTCAATATTAAGTTTGATACCCTCAATCTCAATTCCTTGCTGGTTAAAGTCTTTTTTAGCTTTGTGGAAATTTTCAGACAAATTAAGTAAGCTTTTTGAAGGAATACAACCAACATTAAGGCAAGTTCCTCCTAAAGCTCCTCTGGACTCAATGCAAGCTGTTTTTAAACCAAGTTGTGCAGCCCGTATTGCACAAACATAACCTCCAGGACCTCCGCCGATTACTACTAAATCAAAATTATCCATGATTATATATTTAAAAAGAGTCTTTTTGGTTGTTCTAAAGACTCTTTAACGATCTTTAAAAAAGAAACTGCCTCTTTCCCGTCTATTATTCTGTGATCATAAGATAAAGCTAAATACATAACGGATCTTACTTCTACATTTCCGTTAACAACAACAGGTCTTTGAATTATGTTATGCATTCCTAAAACAGCTGACTGAGGAGGATTTAGTATTGGAGTTGACAACATAGAACCATATATCCCTCCGTTAGTGATAGTAAAAGTTCCTCCCTGTAGATCATCTATAGTAATTTTTCCATTACGTGCCTTTTCTCCTAATTCTCCAATATTTTTTTCAATATCTGCAAATGACATTTCATCTGTTTCCCTTAGAACAGGCACTACCAAACCTCTATCAGTTCCAACAGCTATACTTATATTATAATAATTTTTATAAACTATTTCATCCCCTTGTATTTCAGCGTTTACAGCTGGAAAATTTTTTAATCCTATAACACAAGCTTTAACAAAAAATGACATGAAGCCAAGTTTTACTTGATACTTACTTTGAAATTCTTCTTTATATTCATTTCGCATAGAAATAACTTCGCTCATATCAACTTCATTAAAAGTAGTTAGCATTGCAGCATTTTCTTGAGCTTCTTTTAATCTTTTGGCAATAGTTAATCTCAATCTTGTCATTTTAATTCTTTCTTCTGGACCATGCTTAATTTTTCTTTCTGAAGGAGATGGTTTGGATCCCATCAAACTCATTAGATCTTCCTTTAAAATAATTCCATGTTTCCCAGAGCCTTTAATCTCATTTAAATCTACTTTAGCTTCTATTGCCATTTTTCTTGCAGCTGGAGATACAGAAGGTTTCTGAATTGTAACTTTTGGTTTTTCTGATACTTTTTTTTCTTCGTGAAGATTATCTAATACTAGGGCTTCTTCTTGAAGTTTTAATGGTTTAGACTCTTCCTCTTTAAAAAGTTTAAGAACTTCTTCTTTAGGTTCTTTTGAAATTTTAGTTTTTTTCTTTGGAGGAGAATAATTTTTTGTCTCTGAAGTGCTTTTATTAACTTCTTTAGCTGATCCATTGATCATACCAAGTAAGGAACCTACATTCACTGTTTCACCTTCTTTAACCGAGATATTTTCTAAAATACCACTCGATGGAGAAGGAACTTCTACATTTACTTTATCAGTTTCTAATTCTACAACTGGTTCGTCAGCCATTACTTTTTCTCCTTGATTTTTTAACCATTTTGAAACTGTCGCTTCAGTTACTGACTCGCCTAAAGTTGGTACTACTATTTTTTCAGACATTAATTAAATTTTCCTATCACCTTTTCTAATATTTCATTTTGCTCTGCAAGATGTTTTTTAAGATATCCACTAGCTGGGGATGCGGCAGGTTTTCTGCCAACGTATTTTACATCTTTATTCTCTGCTTTTATATAATCCAAACTTCTTTCAATATAATTTTTTACTGTATTCCAAGCGCCCATATTTTTAGGCTCTTCCTGACACCAAAAGAATTCAGCTTTTTTTCTAAATCGTTTTAATTCGTTTGCAAGGGTTTTTACAGGAAATGGATATAGTTGTTCTATTCTTATGATAAATACACTCTTATTTTTATTTTTTTCTCTTGCTTGAAGAAGATCAAAATAAATTTTTCCTGAACAAATAACTACTTTTTTTATTTTTTTATCTTCTGTTAGATTAATCAATTCATTTTTCTTAGAGTCAGCATGATCATTTAAAACTCTATGAAAGGTATTCTTTTTTGTAAAGTCCTCAATATTTGAAGTACACATCTTGTTTCTTAATAAAGATTTTGGTGTCATGATTATCAAAGGTTTTCTAAAATCTCTATGAATCTGTCTTCGTAAAGCATGGAAATAGTTAGCAGGAGTTGTGCAGTTTACAACTTGAATATTTTCCTGAGCACATAATTGTAAAAACCTCTCCAATCTAGCAGAAGAATGCTCTGGTCCTTGCCCTTCATATCCATGAGGTAATAACATGACTAAACCATTGGCTCTCGCCCATTTTCTTTCTGCAGAAGTAATAAATTGATCTATAATAACTTGAGCTCCATTGGCAAAATCTCCAAATTGTGCTTCCCATATTACAAGTGTACTTGGTTCCGAAAGAGCATAACCATATTCGAATCCAAGAACCGCCATTTCAGATAACAAACTGTCTATCACTTCAAATCGTTTTTGATTTTTTGAAATATTATTTAAAGGTATATATTTTGTTCCATTTAGCTGATCTTTTAGCACTGAATGGCGCTGACTAAAGGTCCCTCTAGCAGAATCTTGTCCAGAAAGTCTAACTGGGAAACCTTCATCCAATAAAGTTGCAAAAGCAAGGTGTTCTGCTGTTGACCAATCAAATCCTTTTCCAGTTTTAAACATTTTTCTTTTATTTTCAAAAATCTTTTTTAAAGTTGGATGTGCATTAAAATTTTCTGGTATTAAAGTTATTTTTTCACCAATTTTTTTTATTTTTTCTAATGGTACTCCAGTAACACCTCTTTTATCTTTACCTCTTTCAGGTTTAAATCTTGACCATACTCCCTCATACCATTCTAATTTGGGTTTATATTCTTTGGCAGTTGTAAATTGTTCTTGAAGAAGGTCTTTAAATTTTATCTTCATGTTATTAAATTCCTCAGATGTAATAACTCCTTCATCGATCAACTTTTTTGCATAGATATTAAGTGTCGTAGGATGTTTTTTTATCTTTCTATACATTGTGGGCTGAGTAAAAGAAGGTTCATCTCCTTCATTGTGGCCAAACCTTCTATAACAAATCATATCTATGACAACATCTCTATTAAACTTTTGTCTATAATCAGTTGCAATTTTTGCACAATGAGTAACAGCTTCTGGATCATCACCATTTACGTGCAAGATTGGAGCATCAACCATTTTTGCTAGATCTGAAGGATAGGGAGAAGAGCGAGCAAATTTTGGGCTTGTGGTAAATCCTATTTGATTATTAACAATAATATGTATTGTTCCACCAGTATTATGGCCTGGTACTCCAGACATAGCAAAACATTCAGCAACAACACCTTGGCCTGCAAATGACGCATCGCCATGAATTAAAACAGGAACAACTTTATTTCTTTTTTCATCATTATGAAAAAATTGTTTAGCTCTTGTTTGTCCTAATACCACTGGATTGACAGCTTCTAAATGTGAAGGGTTGTCAGTTAAAGAAACATGAACCAAATTACCATCAAACTCTCGGTTTGATGAAGCACCTAAATGATATTTTACATCTCCTGTGGAGTCAGAACTGTAAGAAGCATACTCTCCAGCAAACTCATTAAACATTCTTTTGTAAGATTTTTGCAAAACATTAGCTAAAATATTTAGTCTTCCTCTGTGAGGTTGGCCGATTTTAACTTCTTTAAAGCCTAGATGACCACCTCGTTTTATAATTTGTTCCAATGCAGGAATTAAAGCCTCACCTCCATCGAGTCCAAACCTTTTTGTGCCAACAAATTTTACTGCTAAAAATTTTTCAAAACCTTCGGCTTGTATAAGTTTGTTTAGAATTGCTTTTTTCCCATTAACAGTAAATCTTAGTTGATTTTCTTCTTTTTCCATCCTTTCTCTAAACCATTTCTTTTCAATTGGATCAGAGATATGCATGTACTCGACTCCAATCGTTGAGCAATATATTTTTCTAAAAAAAGATAAAATTTCTTTAATAGTGGAATAGCCACCTTGCATGTAGTCTCCAACATAAATTTTTTTATTGTAATTCTCTTTTATAAAACCGTGATCACCTGGACTTAAATCTTCTAGGTATTTTCTTTCCATCATTTCTAGTGGATCTAAATTAGCAATCAGATGACCTCTTGTCCTATACGCTCTGATTAAAGCAATAGCTTTTACCGACTCATCAGTTTCTCCTAGGTCATCTTCAGGTGTTTCATTTTTGCTTTCTAAATTTTCCTTATGAAGATTTATTTTTTTATTTTTCCTTTCTGGTGACCAACTAGGCCCTTGTAAATCTTTATAAATTAATTTTTGCTCTTCGCTTAATCCCTGAAAAAATTGTCTCCAACTTTTAGGTATTGATTTTGGATCAGAAAGATAGTCAGCATAAAATTCATTAATAAATTCAGAATTATTACCAACCAAAAAAGAGGTTTTTTTGTAAGTGTTGTTGTTTTTTGAAGATGACATTTAATAATTTATTTTAACATAAATTATCAAAATTTAACCATTTAGTTTCTGAAAAAGTGTCTTACCGATATCTGCGGGTGATTTTGATATGGTAATTCCTGCTGATTCCATTATTTCTATCTTTTCTTCTGCTCCACCTTTGCCGCCTGATATTATGGCTCCAGCATGCCCCATTCTTCTTCCAGGAGGGGCTGTAAGACCAGCTATAAAACCCACCATAGGTTTTTTTACTTTTTCTTTTTTTAAAAATTCAGCAGCTTCCTCTTCTGCTGAACCGCCTATTTCCCCGATCATTACAATAGACTTTGTTTCATCATCTTTTAAAAAAAGTTCAAGACAATCTGTAAAACTAGTGCCATTAATTGGATCTCCTCCAATTCCAATACATGTAGACTGCCCTAAGCCATTGATAGAAGTTTGAGCAACAGCTTCATAGGTTAATGTTCCAGATCTAGATACAATTCCTACATTTCCTTTTTTATGAATATTTCCTGGCATGATACCTATTTTACATTCAGCTGGAGTAATAATTCCAGGACAGTTTGGTCCAATTAATCTTGATTTACTTTTGTTAAGTTCCTTTTTTACCTTTATCATATCCAAAATAGGAATTCCTTCAGTAATACAAACTATCAATTCAATTTTTGCATTTATAGCTTCTATTATTGCTGCTGCTGCAAATTTTGGAGGAACATAAATCATACTCGCATTCGCATCTGTAGTATCTTTAGCCTCTTGAACAGTATTAAACACGGGAAGGTTTAGGTGTTTTTGACCACCTTTTTTTGGTGTCACACCTCCAACTAGTTGAGTTCCATACTTTAAAGCTTGTTCAGAGTGAAATGTTCCATGAGTACCAGTAAAACCTTGACAAATCACTTTTGTCTTTTTGTTAACTAACACAGACATTTATTTAATGGCCTCTACTATTTTTTTTGCAGCATCATTTAAATCAGCCGCTGATAATATTTCCAAATTAGATTTATCCAACATCTCTTTTCCTTCTTTAAAATTAGTCCCTGCCAATCTAACAACAAGAGGAACTGACAAATTTGTTTCTTTCACTGCTTGAATTACTCCCTGAGCAAGAATATCACATCGCATTATTCCTCCGAAAATATTTATTAAGATTCCTTTTACATTTTTATCGGACAAAATTAATTTAAATGCTGCAGATACTTTTTCTTTTGACGCGCCCCCTCCTACATCTAAAAAATTAGCCGGCTCTTCTCCATATATTTTAATGATGTCCATTGTTGCCATAGCAAGTCCTGCTCCATTAACCATACATCCTATTGAACCATCCAATTTAATGTACGATAAATCATATTTACTAGCTTCGATTTCTGCAGGTTCTTCCTCACTTAAATCTCTTAATTTATTTATATCCTCTCTTCTAAAAATTGCATTATCGTCAAAATTAATTTTAGCATCTAAACAAATGATTTGATCATCCTTGCTAACAACTAATGGATTTATTTCTATAAGATTTGCATCTTTTTCCCTTAAAAGTTTAAAAATAGATTGTAAAATTTTTTCTGCTTCAATTTTTTGTTTATCATTAAAATTAAAAGGTCTTAATATTTTTTCGACCTCCACTTTATCTAATTGATCTTTCAGATCAACTTTTGTAGTAGAAATCTTATTTGGATTTTCTTTCGCAACTTTTTCAATATCCATTCCACCCTCTGAACTACTTATAAAAGCAATTTTGGAACTTGCTCTATCTACCAAACAAGATAAATATAATTCTCTTTGTATTTCTGAAGCCTCTTCTACATAAACTTTATTTACTTGTTTCCCTTTAGGTCCAGTTTGATGAGTTATTAAGATTTTCCCAAACATTTTTGTTAACTCTTTTTTTGCCTCATCTGAATTTTTTACGACTTTAACTCCGCCTGCCTTTCCTCTTCCGCCAGCATGAATTTGGGCTTTAACAACTAGTTTTTTTGAATTTAATTGTTTTATCTTTTCGTTAATTTCATCTAATGAAAAAATAATTACTCCATTAGAAACAGGTACTCCATATTCTCTCAATAAATTTTTCGCTTGGTATTCGTGAATATTCATAAATAAATTATTATATTTTTTAAATATATAAGATAAAGTCCAATAATAAATAAAGTAATAAATAATTATTATTAGATGAAACTAGATTTTTATAAACAAAAAAATTCTATTTTACTAAGTATTTTTTATTTAACAGCTTTAATCTTAGGTATTCTCAATCTCCACGATTTTGGGATTCATATTGAGGAAAAATTTCATAGGCTTAATGGGCACTATTGGTTAAATTATATTGCTGAGCAGTTTGGGCTGGTTGATCTAC
>CACHKS010000015.1:0-21134 GCA_902580485.1 uncultured Pelagibacteraceae bacterium | reverse complement strand
CTCCATAAGTACTAATTAACCTAGAATGTAATCTATCATAAACAACACCGACACATAAAAATAAGGCAGCAGAAATCAGACCATGACTAATCATTTGAAAAATACTTCCTTCAATACCTTGTTTTGTGAAAGTAAAAATTCCTAATGTTACATAACCCATATGAGCAACCGATGAATAGGCAATTAGTTTTTTCATATCATCCTGCATCAAAGCTACTAGTGAAGTATAAATAATTGCTATGATACTTAAGCTATAAATTAATGGTGTAAAAAATTCAGACGCGAATGGAAACATAGGTATAGAGAATCTTAAAAAACCATACCCAGCCATTTTTAAAAGAATTGCCGCCAAAATCACTGATCCAGCTGTAGGTGCTTCAACGTGAGCATCTGGTAGCCAAGTATGGACAGGCCACATTGGCATCTTAACAGCAAAGGAACTTAAAAAAGCTAACCATAATAAATTCTGGTACTCTTGAGGAATTTTTATATTATAAATTTCTGTTACATCCGTGGTACCTGTTATCCAATAAATTGCTATTATAGCGACTAACATTAAAACGGAACCTAAGAGAGTAAAAAGAAAAAATTTAAAAGCTGAATAAACTCTTCTTGATCCTCCCCAAACACCAATAATTAAAAACATTGGTATTAATCCAGCCTCAAAAAATAGATAAAATATTATTAAATCTAAGGAGCAAAAAACTCCTATCATAAATGTTTCAAGTATTAAAATAGCTATTAAAAACTCTTTAACTCTGTTTTTAACGCTGTTAATACAAGAAATAATACAAATTGGTGTTATAAAAGTTGTTAAAACAATAAATAAAATAGAAATGCCATCAACTCCTAATTTAAATTTAATAAAATCATTTATCCAGGATTTTTCCTCTACGAATTGAAAATCTGCTGTATTAATATCTAAGGAATACCATAAAAATAATGATAATAAAAAAGTAGCTATACTGCTGAATAATGAAATATAAATTGGTCCAAAATTATTCTTTTTATCTTTAGACAAAAAAATAAAAAAAGAACTTAATAAAGGTAAAAAAATTAAAGTTGATAGAATTGGAAAATTCATATTAGTTTAAAATTAAATAAGTTAAAAGAATCGATAAACCTATTAACATTACAAAAGCATAATCATAAATAAAACCAGTTTGTAATCGTCCGGCTTTATTTGAAATAATCTTTATTAATTTTGAAATTCCATCAGGTCCGAACCTATCAATTGTACCTACATCTCCTCTTTTCCAAAAAAAAGAGCCAATTTTTTTGGCTGAATTAACAAACAAGAAATCATATAGTTCATCGATATACCATTTGTTTAAAAGAAACTTATATAAAGGTAAGCTTTTGTTTTTTAGATTATCAATAACCTTGGTATTAGAAATATAATAGTAAAATGATAATGGTATGGAAATAACTACCACAACAGGTGTAATTAATAATAGCCATAAAGGCACATAATCATGTTTAATTTCATTAATGAAGAAAATAGAAGTTTGCCAAAAATCATTGTTGTTATGCCCAATAAAAACTTCTTTAAATAAAAATCCAGCAAATATAGAACCAACTGCTAAAAAAAATAATGGTATTAACATTACTAATGGGGATTCATGAGTTTCAGAGATATCAATTTTAGTATTATTATATGAGCCGTGGAATGTTTTAAAAAATAATCTCCAAGAATATATTGAAGTTAAAAAAGCTGTAAATATACCTATTATGACTGCACAATTTCCTAATAATGAATTACTCAAGTATGCAAACTCAATAATTGCATCTTTAGAATAAAAACCTGATAAAAATGGAAATCCCGTTAGAGCTAAAGTTCCTATCAACATTAAAAAATAGGTGAAAGGTAGTTTTTTTCTTACACCACCCATATTTCTTATATCTTGTTCATCCTTAAAAGCATGAATAACAGAACCTGAGCCTAAAAATAATAAAGCTTTAAAGAACGCATGAGTAAACAAATGAAAAACTGCTACATGATATGCTCCGATACCTGCTGCAAAAAACATGTACCCCAATTGACTACAAGTTGAGTATGCAATAATTTTTTTTATATCGTTTTGAACCAGGGCTACAGAAGCAGCAAAAATTGCTGTTATCATTCCTACTATAGTAACTAGATTTAATGCCACTTGAGAATATTCAAACAATGGAGAACACCGCACAACCAAAAATACTCCAGCAGTTACCATTGTAGCTGCATGAATTAAAGCTGAAACAGGAGTTGGTCCTTCCATCGCATCTGGTAACCATGTATGTAGTAAAAATTGAGCAGATTTTCCCATGGCTCCAATAAATAAAAATAAACAAATTAAGGTTATTAGATTTGTCTCAAATCCAAAAAATAATAATCTATTTGCATAAAATTGTGGAACAGCTTGAAAGACTTCTTCAAAATTTATGGTCCCAAAAAAGAAAAAAATTAGAAATATTCCTATTGCCAGACCAAAATCTCCAATTCTGTTTACTATAAAAGCTTTTATGGCTGCATTGTTAGCAGTTTCTTTTTTATACCAAAAACCTATCAACAAATATGAACATAGACCTACACCCTCCCAGCCAAAAAACAATTGTAAAAAATTGTCTGAAACTACCAAAACTAACATTGAAAATGTAAAAAGTGAAAGATAAGACATAAACCTAGGTTTATGAGGGTCGTGGCTCATATATCCAATTGAATAAACATGAACTAATGCTGAAACGAATGTAACAACCACCAACATTACCGAACTTAATGGGTCTATATTAATTGACCAATTTGCAACGAAGTTTCCAGAACTAATCCATTCAATAATTTTATAATTGCCGTAAATATTCTTTTCGATACCATTCCAAAAAACAAAAAGAGATAAAATAGCTGAGATAATTACTAGTAAACTAGTAAAAATTTCTGAGAAAAATTTATAAAATGATTTAAATAAATAACCAAATATAGATCCAATTAAAGGAAGAAAAATAATAGCGTATTCCATTTATCCTTTCATGCCGTGGATATCTTCTACTCTTATAGATCCTTTGTTTCTATAATAGACGACAATAATAGCAAGTCCTATTGCTGCCTCAGCTGCCGCTACAGTTAGAATCAACATAGTAAATATCTGGCCTACAATATCTCCAGAAAAAATAGAAAATGAAATTAAATTTATATTTACAGATAATAAAATTAACTCAATAGACATTAAAATTACGATTACATTTTTTCTATTTAAAAAAATTCCAATTACTCCTAAAAAGAAAATTATTGCACCTAAAGATAAATAATGACCTAACCCTATTTCAATCATCTATTTTGACTCCTTTGTTTGACTCAACATCTATAAGTTCTACAGCAGACTTGGGATTTCTGGATATTTGTCTAAAGTAACTTTGTTTTTTCACTCCAGTTCTCTCTCTAAATGTTAATAGAATAGCTCCAATCATAGATAAAAGCAGAATTATGCCTGCAATTTGAAAAAACAGGATATAGTCTGTGTACATTACTAAGCCTAATTGATGAGTATTGGAAACTTCAGATAAAACTAAGGTGCTGCTTGACATTAAATCTTCTTTATATTTCCACCCTCCAACTACAACTAATAACTCTAAAAGTATCAATAAACTTACTACTAATCCCGTAGGTAAATGAGTTGTCTTTTGTCCAGTAAACCAAGATTGTTTTTGTTCAGCAACATTTAGCATCATCACTACGAATAAAAAAAGTACTGCTACCGCGCCCACATATACAATTAAGACTATCATTCCTAAAAATTCTGCACCAACCATAATGAATAAGCAGCTAACTGAAATAAAATCTAAAATTAAAAAAAAAACAGAATTAATAGTGCTTCTCGATGTTATTACCATCAAAGAGGAGAATATTGCTATAATTGAAAAGAAATAAAAAAAAACTGAATGAAAGATCATCTATATGGTTTATCTAATTTAATATTTTTTGCTAAAACAGACTCCCATCTATCCCCATTTGCCAAAAGCTTTTCTTTATTATAGTAAAGCTCTTCTCTAGTTTCTGTAGCAAACTCGAAATTTGGTCCTTGAACTATAGCATCTACTGGGCATGACTCTTGGCATAGTCCACAATAAATACATTTAAGCATATCAATATCATATCTTGTTGTTTTTCTGCTTCCATCTGCTCTTTCAGTTGACTCTATTGTAATTGCTTGAGCAGGACACACTGCCTCACATAATTTGCAAGCTATACACCTCTCTTCTCCATTAGGATATCTTCTTAAAGCATGCTCGCCTCTCATACGTGGGCTTATCGACCCTTTTTCAAAAGGATAATTAATAGTTTTTGATTTTTTAAATAGCTCTTTAATTGCTAGGCATAATCCAGAAATAAATTCTACGAGAAATATAGTTTTTAAAATTCTGCTCAATGACATTAAAAATTTCCCTTAGGCAATTTTTCAAAATAAAATAAAAAACTTGCTGTTAAAACTAGATAAATTAAAGAAAAAGGTAAGAAAATTTTCCAACCTAATCTCATAAGCTGATCATATCTATATCTAGGTACAATAGCTTTGATTAGTGCAAATAAAAAAAACAAAAATAAAATTTTAAGCACCATCCAAATTGGAGCTGGAACTAAATTAAGTGGATAAATATCGATTAATGGCAACCAACCTCCAAGAAATAGTATAGAACCCATTGCACACATTAAGAGAATATTTGCATATTCTCCAAGCCAAAACATAGCGTACATCATTCCTGAATATTCTGTTTGATAGCCAGCAACTAATTCTGCTTCGGCCTCGGGCAAATCAAAAGGTGGTCTATTCGTTTCTGCTAAAGCCGAAATAAAAAAAATAACAAACATGGGAAAAAGCGGTATTACATACCATAAGTCTTGTTGTGCTAAGACAATGTCTTTTAAATTTAAAGAGCCAACGCATAAAAGAACATTTATTATAATTATACCTATCGAAACCTCATAGGAGACCATCTGAGCAGCTGATCTAATAGCTCCA
Organism: uncultured Pelagibacteraceae bacterium; assembly: GCA_902580485.1. Taxonomy (GTDB): domain Bacteria; phylum Pseudomonadota; class Alphaproteobacteria; order Pelagibacterales; family Pelagibacteraceae; genus Pelagilacustribacter. Next base: position 16,143 of record CACHKS010000015.1, on the reverse strand, counting down.
AGAAAAGGGTATTTTGAGTTGGAAGCCCAACCACCCATAATTATTCCATAAACACCAAGTGATGAAATTGCAAATAAATACAAAACACCTACATTAATATCTGACAACACAAATTCCTCGCTCATTGGAATAACAGCCCAAGCAACTAAAGCTAGTGTCATAGTTACTATTGGAGCAAGAATAAAAACCACTTTATTAGCACTAGCGGGAATAATAATTTCTTTAAAAATATACTTTAAAGCATCAGCTAAAGTCTGAAAAAGACCAAAAGGACCAACAACATTAGGCCCTCTTCTTTTTTGAACTAAACCCCAAACTCTTCTATCTAACCATACAATCATTGCTACAGAAACAAGTATAGGTATAAGTAAGAAAAGGATCTTATAAACTTCAAATCCTAAAATTTGTAAATATTCTATCATTAATTATCAGTTCCTGTTTTTTTAGATTTTTGATTAATTTGACGACATTCATTCATCGTTTTAGAAGCTCGAGAGATAGAATTGCTATAAAAATAGTCCAGTTCTCTAATTAAAACATCTTCCTTTATAAAACTTGTTTCATAATTTATAATTGCACTATCTTTGTAAACGGGAAGCTCGTTTAATTTAGAAAAATTTGGTAAAATGTTTAAAACTTCTTTTCTTAATGAGTCAAAATTCGATAAATTTCCAGTTTTATCTAATTTTTTCATAATTAAATTAAAAATTTTCCAATCTTCCAAGGAATCTCCAATAGGGTATGAGGCTTTTTTACATTCTTGAACTCGACCTTCCAGGTTTTCATATAGACCATTTTGTTCTGTATAAGCGGCACTAGGAAGAACTATATCAGCTATCTCTGCACCTCTGTCACCATGACTTCCTTGATAGACAATAAACTCTTTATCTTTTTTAATTTCTAAATTATCTGAACCCAAAAGATATAATAATTTAAATTTGTTATTTTTTAACTTTTCAAAAAAAGAATAGTTTTCTTCATCATCTTTTGGCAAAACTTTTAAATCTATTAAGCCAACAGTGGATGCATTTTGTGGTAAAAAATTAAAAGCGTTCCAATCTTTATTAATAAAATTATTTTTTTTTAATAAATTTTTAAATTCTTCCAAAATATACTTGCCGCTTTTAAGTTCTAAAGCCGACTCACCAATGATTATTATAGGTTTTTTTGACGATAGTAATTTTTTAGAAAATTCAACTTCATTGTTTATTATTTTTCTTATATCATCTGTTTTGTTTCCTATTACAGTATATTCATAAGTAAGATCTCCGGGATTACCGATTGAATATATAGGCACACTTTTTTGCACAAATGTTTTTCTTATTCGAGCATTTAACATTGTGGCCTCTAATCTTGGATTTGTTCCAATTAAAAGAATTAAGTCTGACTGCTCTATGCCTTTAATTGAAGTGTTGAATATATAATTGCTTTTTTCTGACGAATTTATATAAAACTTTTTTTCTCTAAATTCTAAATTTTGGCTATCTAAAACGTTAAAAAATTTTTTAAAAGCTAAAGCGTTTTCTAGATTTACCAAATCTCCAATATGCCCACCTATTTCGTCTGATTTTATTGATTTAATTTTATTAGATATTAGATTAATTACTTCATCCCAGGTAGATTTTTGTAATTTGTTATCTTTTTTAACGTATGGAACATCTATTCTCTGTTTTAATAAACCATCGCAAGAATATCTTGTCTTGTCAGAAATCCACTCTTCATTAATATCATTGTTTAATCTTGGTAATATTCTTTTTACTTCCCAATTATATGTATCAACTCTAATATTTGAACCTACAGCATCCATTACATCAATGCTCTCTGTCTTTTTCAACTCCCAAGGTCTAGCTTCAAAAGCATAAGGTTTTGAAGTTAGAGCTCCCACTGGACATAGGTCTATCACGTTAGCAGAAAGTTCTGACTCCATAGCTTTTTCTAAATAAGTTGTAATTTCCATATTCTCACCTCTGCCTATCGCTCCTATTTCCGGAACTCCTGCAACTTCAGTTGCAAACCTGACACATCTTGTGCAATGAATACATCTGGTCATTTGGGTTTTTATTAAAGGACCCATATATTTTTCCTTTACTTGTCTTTTATTTTCCACAAATCTTGATTTATCAACTCCATAAAACATAGATTGATCCTGCAAATCGCATTCTCCTCCTTGATCACAAACTGGACAATCTAATGGATGATTAGCTAATAAAAATTCCATTACACCTTTTCTAGCTTTTTCAACAAATGCAGTGTTGGTTTTAATATTCATACCTTCAGCTGCTGGCATGGCACAAGATGCTATTGGTTTTGGAGATTTTTCCATTTCAACCAAACACATTCTACAATTTCCTGCTATAGATAATTTTTCGTGATAACAAAATCTTGGTATCTCTACATTTGCAAGTTCACAAGCTTGTAAAACTGTCATGCCTTTTTCAAATTCTATCTCTTTCCCATTTATATTGATTTTAGGCATTTTTATCCTCCAACAAATGTTGATCAACTAAATATGGATTATCTATTTTTTTCTTAATTAAAGGTTCTTCTCTACAACGACTTTCTATTTCTTTTCTAAAATGTCTTAACAAACCTTGAACTGGCCAAGCAGCTCCTTCTCCAAATGCACAAATTGTATGTCCTTCAATTTGTTTTGTTACATCTGACAATAAGTCTACATCACTGAAGGTTGCTTTTCTTTTAGCCACTCTATCAAGGATTCTCCACATCCAACCCGCTCCTTCTCTACAAGGCGTACACTGACCACAGCTTTCGTGCTTATAAAATCTCGCTATTCTTGCCATACAAGAAACAATGTCTTGATTTTTATTTATAACAACTATACCGGCTGTGCCCAATCCACTTTTATTTTTAAATAAAGAGTCAAAGTCCATCGTAATCGTATCACATATTTTTTTGGACAATAAAGGCATTGATGAACCACCAGGAATTACCGCTTGAAGGTTTTCCCAGCCTCCTATTACTCCGCCGGCATATTTTTCAATTAACTCTTTAAGTGGAATACCCATTTCCTCTTCAACATTACATGGAGAATTTACATTTCCAGAAATACAAAATATTTTAGTTCCGGTGTTTTTTGGTTTACCGATTGAAGCAAACCATTTACCACCTCTTCTAAGAATTGTTGGTACAACTGCTATTGTCTCTACGTTATTGACTATTGTTGGGCATCCATACAAACCCACTAACGCAGGAAAAGGAGGTTTTAATCTTGGTTGACCTTTATTTCCCTCCATACTCTCTAGTAAAGCTGTTTCTTCCCCACAAATATAAGCGCCAGCTCCATAATGAATGTGAATATCAAAATCCCATCCAGTGTCACATGCGTTTTTTCCTAAAAAGTTTTTTTTATATGCTTGATCAATGGCATCTTGTAGTCTTTTACCTTCTTTAATGTATTCTCCTCTAATATAAATATAGCAAACATGTGCGTTCACCGCATAACCAGCTATCAAACAGCCTTCAATTAATTTTTGAGGTTCAAACCTCAATATATCTCTATCCTTACAAGTTCCAGGTTCTGACTCATCTGCATTAATGACTAAGTAGTGCGGTCTTGAACCAACTTCTTTTGGAGCAAATGACCATTTTAGACCTGTGGAAAAACCCGCTCCTCCTCTTCCTCTAAGCTCAGAAATTTTTACCTCATTAATAATCCACTCCCTTCCTTTAGAAATTATATTTTTAGTGTCTTTCCAATCATTTCTTTTGATTGCGCTATTAATTTCCCAACCCAGTTCATTATAAAGATTTTGAAAAATTTTATCTTCAGGCTTAAGCATGACTTTCCCCATTTTTTAATTGTTTTTTTTCAGGAGCAGTGTTCTGACGTCCTCTATAAGAACCTGGTTTTAAAGGTTTATCTTTAATTAAAGAGTCTAAAATCTCAATAGTGCTTTTTTCATTTAGATCTTCGTAGTAATCATCGTTAACTTGTATCATGGGTGCGTTAACACAAGCACCTAAACACTCCACTTCCATCCAAGAACAAGTGCCATCTTTAGATAAAGTATTTTCACTAGATGCAATCTTTTCTTTGCATAATTTGACAATATTATCCGCTCCGCGAATAAGACACGGTGTTGTTGTGCAAACTTGCACGAAATGCTTACCTACCGGAGCAAGGTTATACATAGAATAAAAAGTTGCTATTTCATAAACAGAAATGTATGGCATTGAAAGATGGTTAGCTATGTACTTCAATGCAGCTAATGGAATCCAATTATTATTTTGTCTTTGTGCTAAATATAAAAAAGGCATAACAGCGCTCTTTCTGTTTTTTTCAGGGTACCTCTTTAATATTTCTTCAGCTTTTTTTAAATTTTCGTTGGAAAATTTAAATTCTTTTGGTTGTTCTGAATGTACTTTTTTTAAACTCATCGATCTACCTCACCAAAAACTATATCTAAAGAACCAAGTACCGCTGGTACATCAGCTAGCATATGGCCACGAATTAAATAATCCATTGCTTGTAGATGAGAAAATCCAGGTGCTCTTATTTTACACCTATAAGGTTTACTGCTTCCATCAGATATTAAATAAACACCAAACTCTCCCTTGGGAGCTTCAACTGCAGTATAAACATCTCCTTTTGGTACTCTGTATCCTTCAGTAAATAATTTAAAATGATGTATTAGAGCTTCCATTGACTGTTTTAAGTCTTGCCTGCTAGGAGGAGATATTTTACCATCTACTGATTTAATCGGTCCTTTAGGTATTTTTTCTATACATTGTAAAATGATTTTTACACTTTCCCTCATCTCTTCAATTCTGCAAAGATAACGATCATAACAATCACCATTTTTTCCTACAGGAATTTTAAAATCTAAATCTTTATATATTTCATAAGGTTGAGATTTTCTTAGGTCCCATGAAACTCCTGATCCTCTTAACATAACTCCTGAAAAGCTATGATCTAATGCTTCTTGTTTGCTTACTATTCCAATTTCAACATTCCTTTGTTTAAATATACGATTATCCGTTAACAAGCTTTCCAAATCATTTAAGATTCTCGGAAAAGATTTACAAAATTTTTCAATATCCTCTAATAATCTTAAAGGCACATCTTGATTGACGCCTCCGGTTCTAAAATAATTTGCATGTAACCTTGATCCAGAAGCTCTTTCATAAAAAGTCATTAAAGTTTCTCTTTCCTCAAAACCCCATAAAGAAGGCGTTAAAGCTCCAACATCCAGTGCCTGAGTAGTTACATTAAGTATATGACTTAAAATTCTTCCAATTTCACAAAAAATTACCCGTATATATTTTGCTCGAATTGGAACTTCAATATTTAGTAATTTTTCAGCTGCTAAAGCAAAAGCATGTTCTTGATTCATTGGAGCAACATAATCTAACCTATCAAAATAAGGTAATGCTTGAGCATATGTTTTATGTTCAATAAGTTTTTCCGTTCCTCTATGAAGCAATCCAATATGTGGGTCTGCTTTTTCTACAACTTCTCCATCTAATTGAAGTATAAGTCTAAGCACACCATGTGCTGCTGGATGCTGAGGCCCAAAATTTAAATTTAGAGATTTAGTTCTTTTAACCATCTTTTTTCAAATTTTTAATTTCTTTTATATAATTTGTTCCTTCCCACGGACTTTCAAAATCAAAGTTTCTGTAATTTTGTTCAAGTTTTACAGGTTCATAAATAACTTTTTTTTCTTTTTCGCTGTATCTAACTTCATTAAAACCAGTTAATGGAAAATCTTTTCTTAAAGGGTGACCTTTAAAACCGTAATCTGTCAAGATTCTTCTTAAATCTGGATGATTTTTAAATTTTATTCCATACATATCGAACACTTCTCTTTCCATCCAATTAGCAGAAGAAAATATTTTTGTAATTGAGTTTATAATATCGTTGGAATGAAATTTGATTGAGAGCTTTATTCTTTCATTTCTTTCATGAGATAAAAGAAGATATACTAATTGAAAACGTTTTTCTTCTTCAGGATAATCAACTCCAGCAATATCAATCAATTGCCTAAATTTACATTTTTCGTTCGATTTTAAAAATTGTACTACTTCGATTAAATTGTTTTCTTTTGTTTCAACTAGTAACTCACCATTTTTTATAGATGAGTTTTGAACCTTGCTGCTTAATTCTGAGTTAATTAGTTTTTCTAGTTTTTTTAAATTTTCTATTGCCATTATCTTTGTAAAGTTCCTTCTCTTCTTATTTTTTTTTGTAGTTGTAAAATTCCATAAAGAAGTGCCTCAGCAGAAGGAGGGCATCCAGGAATATAGATATCGACTGGAACGATTTTATCACAACCTCTCACTACTGAGTATGAATAATGATAGTATCCCCCACCATTTGCACAGCTACCCATTGACACAACATACCTTGGTTCAGGCATTTGATCATAAACTTTTCTAAGAGCAGGAGCCATTTTGTTTGTAAGAGTTCCTGCTACTATCATTACATCAGATTGCCTTGGAGAAGCTCTTGGAGCAGCACCAAATCTTTCAAGGTCATACCTTGGCATTGATGTATGCATCATCTCAACAGCACAGCAGGCTAGGCCAAATGTCATCCAATGTAACGAGCCTGTTCTAGCCCAATTAATTAAATTTTCAGAAGATGTAGTAATAAAACCTTTTTCAGCAAAATCTTTTGCTAAATCTTTAAATTCCTCTGGTATTTCTTTTTCTTTTTTTGAAAATGATCCAAAATTTACTCCCATTCTAAAGCTCCTTTTTTCCATTCATAAATGAATCCAATTGTTAAAATAGCCAAGAAGACCATCATAGACCAAAAACCAAGGGCGCCTAAATCACCTAAAGATATTGCCCATGGAAAAAGGAAAGCTATCTCTAAATCAAATATGATAAATAAAATTGCCACCAAATAAAACCTTACATCAAACTCCATTCTTGAGTCTTCAAAGGGCTCAAAACCACATTCATAAGCGGACAATTTTTCAGGATCAGGGTTAGAGGGTGATGCTAAATAATTTATAACTATAAAACCAATGCTTAAAAATAAAGCAATAAATAGAAAAATTATTATTGATAGATAGTCTATTAAAAAGTTATAAATCATGTTTAATCAATACCTACCCTAATACTTAAAGTTTAGGGGTTCTTATATTAATTCTTAAATCACTTATAACATTTAAAATGAAAGAGTACAGAAACAATATTAGCGCGGTTATTAATTTTAGATGAAAATGATTATCATGTAGTGGCGGGAGTGACGGGACTCGAACCCGCGACCTCCTGCGTGACAGGCAGGCGCTCTAACCAACTGAGCTACACCCCCACACAATCAATGGTGGGCGGTAAAGGACTCGAACCTATGACCCTCTCGGTGTAAACGAGATGCTCTACCAACTGAGCTAACCGCCCCTAACAAACGAAATCGACATATACAATAAATAATTTATAAAGTAAAAAAGTATTTAATTTTTGATAAATACCAGTAATATTGGGAAACCATGATTTTAACGTGTAATTCGTGTGAGAAAAAATTTGTAGTTCCTGACAATGCTATAGGCGTTAATGGGCGTTTAGTTCAGTGTAGTTCATGTGGGAATCAATGGAAACAATTTCCTGTTGAGATGGCTAAAAAAAAGAAGGTAATCTCAAAACCTGTTATAAAGAAAACTATCACCAAAACTATAAGTCCAAAAAAACCTGTAAGTCCAAAAAAACCTGTAAATCCTAAAAGAAAAGTTCCAAAAAAAACAAGAGAAATAAATTTATATTCTCCAGAATACCTTGCAAAAAAACATGGTATCAAAATAAAAGATACTAAACCAACAGTTTCATTAAAATCGATTACTAAAGATAAAGTTTCATTTGGCTTTTATAGTTCACTACTTGTATTTTTAGTTTTCATAATATTTTTTTCAAGGTCTTTATATTTTGCGCAAAGCTATGTAATAACGTTATTTCCTATCACAGAATTTTACCTTAGTTACTTTTTTGAAAATATAAGAAATATTTTTGAAATTTTTAAAAACCTGATTACTAGTTATTAGTTTCTAAGTCTTTGATATTTATAAAATTATCAGACAAATTATCATTATTTTTTTTAATATCTTTAAAAAAATTCCAAGCTAAAACAACAAGAGTATTATTCTTATCTTTAATATGAGATTTATTTTTAATAGGAATTCTGACTCCTGGAATAAACTTTTCGTGTTTTAATTTGTTATCCTCAACTATAAAATCAATTTCTTTTGAAATGCCAAAAAAATTCAAAGCAGTAGTAGCTTTAGCAGGTGCACCGTAGCCTATAATTAAATTATTTTTATCCTTTAATTTTTTAATATTTTTCCTTACATTTTTTCTAATTTGGTAAACTTTATTTCCAAATTCTTGATATGTTTTAAATTTTTTTATTCCAAACTTTGTTTCTTCGCTAAGCATTTTTTTAACACTACTTTCAATTCTTGCTTTTTTATTTTTTTTCACATAAATCCTAATTGAGCCACCGTGCGTATCAACTTTTTCAGATTTATATATTTTTGCATCAAACTGATTAAAAAAGTTTATTAAAGATGTTAGCGACCAGTAATTATAATGCTCATGATAAATATTGTCGAAAGTTAAATCTTTTAATGTATTCATTAAGTATTGTACTTCGATAATAATAACTCCTTCTTTACTTAATAATTTTAACATACATTCTGCCATCTCTTTTAATTTATCAGAATGTGCGAATACATTAGATGCTAAAATTAAATCTGCATTTTTTCTAATCTTTTTAAGATTTTTTTTCTCTAGAAAACCATTAAATGTTTTTATTTTATTCTTATTCGCTAACTTTGCTAAATTTTTAGCTGGTTCTACTCCGAGTAAGTGTTTAAATCCTAGATCCTTAAAAGGTTTTAACGCTACGCCATCATTACTTCCAATATCAATAATATAAGAATTTTTTTTATTTAGTTTTAAGTCTTTGATGTATTTTTTAGCTGCATTAACAAAATGTCCTCTAAAAACTTTTGAGGTTGAGGAAGTATATAAATAATTTGAAAACATTTTTTTAGGATCTACAGCAACTGAAAGTTGACAATTATGACATTTTTCACAATAATTCATTTCAAGAGGATAAAGCTCGCATCCTTCCTTTGCTTTTCTGAGTAAATTATTTGCCAAGGGTTGATATCCTAATGAAATTACTCTTTTCAGATTAGTATTGCCACAGGATCTACAATCAAATTTATAATACTTTAGCAGTAAATTTTTTTCTTTCTCATCAACAAAAACATGTTTTATTGTATGCGTTATTCCATAGTTATCATGATCTCTTTCACCTCTAACTAAATTTAAAAAAGTTGTATCTTTGGTAAAAACCATTGTATGAGCTACGTTTGGTTTAATTATAGAAAGTTGCCCTTCGTTAACTACTTGAGTAATTTTAGGTGAGTTGGGATTAATTATATCTTGGAAAACTTCTATAATTTGACCTTTAGTAAATAGACATTTTTGTTCTTGTTGCGGGTGATAATGATTTGCTCTTATTGTTCCTTTTTTTGAGTCTATCAAACCAATTAAATTAATGGGTTCTGTTAATTCATGATTACTAATTCTACCTCTCTTATCTACATATAAATCATGTCCGTCTCTGACATGTTCTAGATCTTTAATTAAATCTTGTTTTGACCATTTAGTAATCATTTCCTTAATACTCTCATCTAAACCATATAAAAACTTAAATCCGGTGTTTAAAATTTTTTTATTTGATAAAGAAAATCCTAAATTTGGAATTTCATCATTAGTTTCTCTAAGTATTATTTTTGGATTATGTTTTTTACAAATTTGAGCTACTTCTTTTACTGTAAGAGTATCCTTGGTTAAATTAAATATTTCTGAAGATAAATCCTCTCTTTCTTCTATAAATTTGAAACATCTTGCTACATCAATTAAGGGTACTAGACTTTTTACCTGCCTTCCACCTGCGAAAAGTTTAAGAGTACCATTTTGAGAAGCAATTTTTGAAAACAAATTAGGCATTATATCTATACGAGCTGTATCAGTTGAATAACCATATACAGACCCAAGTCTTAAAATAACATAATTTTTTCCAGACTCTTTTAATTGTTTTTCATTAATTGCTTTAGACGATGAGTATGACAAAACTGGTTTAGTTTCTTCATCCTCTTTAATGTCATTTTTAACTTTATCAATTCCCTCATAAACTACATGAGTTGAGGGAAAAATTATTTTACATTTTTTACTAATTACATCTAAAATATTTTGAGTTCCCTTTTCTGCAACAAGTGTAATTTTTTCATCTATTTCTTTATTTGACTCACTTTTAGTTCTTGGAACTTGGGTAACACCTGCTAGATGGTGAACAATATCTACATCTTTAAAATATTTATTCACTAAATCTTTATCTAAAATATCACCATGGATAAACTCCATGTTCCAATTACGGATTTGATTAACTCTTTCTGAAATAAATCTATTGTCGATAACTAATATTTTGTGGTGCCAGCTAACACCAGAATAAATTTTACAAAGTTCAGTTCCAATGTATCCTAGGCCACCAGTTATAATGATTTTTTTTACCATTTGAATATCTATTTCATTTACTTACATTAATTTTTATTATAACTCAATTATCATGAATATCTACGATTGCTTCATGTATTTTGATGAAGATCTACTTTTAGATCTAAGATTTAATATTCTAAATAAATACGTAAAAAAATTTGTAATTACAGAAGCTACTTACACCCATAATGGAACTAAAAAAGAATTAAGATTTGATATTAATAAATTTAAAAAATTTAAAGACAAGATTGATTATATAGTAGTTGATAAACCTCCTCCAAATATTTTAAACCTTATCAAAGGTGAATCAGAAGGTAAAAGAGGTGAAAAATTAATCTTAAATGGAATGGCACGAGATTATTTTCAAAGAGAACATTTAAATAAAGGAATTACAGAAGCAGAAGAAGAAGATTTAATATTAATTAGTGATCTTGATGAAATACCAAACCTAGAAAATTTAGATTTCTCAAAAATAGGTAACAAAATTTTATTATTTGAACAAAAAATGTTTTATTATAAATTAAATTTATTTTATGATAATCTTACATGGCTAGGCTCTAAAGCAACAAAAAAAAAGAATTTTTTATCACCTCAATGGTTAAGAAATGTTAAAGGTAAAAATTATCCTAAATGGAGATTAGATGTTTTATTTTCAAAAAAGAAATATTCGAATTTATTTTTTGTTAAAAATGGTGGTTGGCATTTTACATGTTTAAAAACACCAGAAGAACTTGAAAAAAAACTTTTGAATTTTGCTCACCATTATGAATTTGAAGTAAGCGGATTAAAAATTAATGATATTAAAAAGTTAATAGCTGAAAAAAGAGTAATGTATGATCATAATGTAGACCAAAAAGCTTATAAATGGTCTGGTAAATCTATTTTAAAAAAAGTAAGTAATGATGTTCTTCCAAACTATATTGACTCAAACCTTATAAAATACAAGGACTGGTTAGATTGACGTTTGTTAATGAGTGCTAAGTTCCTCTTTTTTAGATTTTTCTTTTGAAATTTGGTCTACTTCCACCCACTCAACTCTTTTTAAAGGTTTAATTAAAGCTACTTTTAAAACCTCATCTACATTTTTTACTGGAATGATTTCCATTGTTTCTAATATAGTTTTTGGAACTTCCGCTAAATCTTTTTTATTTTCCATAGGTATTAGAACTTTTTTAATTCCTGCTCTATGAGCAGCCAATAATTTTTCTTTTAAACCACCAATAGGTAAAACAATTCCTCTTAAAGTTATCTCTCCAGTCATAGCAACCTTTTTATCTACTGGTATTTCTGTAATAGCTGAAATTATAGAAGTAACCATTCCTATTCCAGCTGAAGGTCCGTCTTTTGGAGTTGCACCTTCTGGAACATGTATATGAAAATCTTTTTTATCAAATATAGGTGGTATAATTCCATACTCTAAACTTTTAGAGCGTATATAAGATTTTGCTGCTTTAACAGATTCTTGCATAACATCACCTAATTTTCCTGTAATTTGCATTTTCCCTTTACCAGGCATTATTGCTGATTCTATTTTTAAAATTTCTCCTCCAACTTCTGTCCAAGCTAAGCCGGTAACAACACCTATTCTATTTTCCTCTTCAATTTCACCATAATTAAATTTTTGGACTCCCAATAAATCTTTCATATCTTTCTCATTTATAGGATTGTTTATTTTCTCATCGTTATCAATTTTTTTGACTAATTTTCTTGCTACTTTTGATATTTCTCTTTCTAAATTTCTAACCCCAGACTCTCTAGTATAGTCTCTTATAATTTTTCGATTAACTTTTTCATCAATACTCCATTCTTCTTTTTTTAATCCATTGTTTTCACTTTGTTTTGGAATTAAAAACTTTTGAGAAATCTTAACTTTTTCATCTTCTGTATACCCAGAAAGTCTGATTACTTCCATTCTATCTAGTAATGGCGGTAAAATGTTTAATGTGTTTGCAGTTGTAACAAACATTACATCTGACAAGTCATAGTCTACTTCTAAATAGTGATCGTTAAACTCTTTATTTTGTTCAGGATCTAGTGCCTCTAATAGCGCAGATGAAGGATCTCCTCTGTAGTCATTCCCTACTTTGTCAATTTCATCTAATAAAAAGAGTGGGTTTTTTGTACCAGCTTTTTTCATCATTTGTATTATCTTGCCAGGTAAAGAACCTATATAAGTTCTTCTATGACCTCTGATTTCTGCCTCATCTCTAATTCCCCCAAGTGAAATCCTAATAAACTTTCTATTTGTAGCTTTTGCTATTGATTTACCCAAAGATGTTTTTCCAACTCCAGGTGGGCCTACTAAACATAAAATAGGACCTTTCATTTTTTGGATTCTTTTTTGCACAGCTAAAAATTCAATTATTCTTTCTTTAACTTTTTCTAAACCATAGTGATCTTCATCTAGTATTTTTTGTGCATTTTTTAGGTCGGTATTTATTTTTGACTTTTCAGACCAAGGTAACTCTGTCATCCAATCTAAATAATTTCTGACTACAGTAGCTTCGGCGGACATTGGACTCATAGACTTTAATTTTTTTAATTCAGATAAACATTTTTCTTTTGCTAATTTTGGCATTCTGGCATTCGTTATGGCTCTAGAGAGATTTGTTAATTCATCTTTGCCTTCGTCAATTTCACCTAATTCTTTTTGAATAGCTTTTAGTTGTTCATTTAAATAATACTCACGTTGTGTTTTTTCCATCTGATTTTTAACTCTACCTCTGATTTTCTTCTCTACAGATAATACACTTGTTTCTTTTTCTATGAATGAGTGAATTTTTTCTAATCTCTTTTTAAGATCGATTATTTCCAACAGCTCTTGTTTTTCGAAAATTTGCATGCCTAAACTTGAAGATAAATTGTTGGCTATTTGAGAAGGATTTTTTAAATCCTTTAAGCCTTCATTATTAAAATCTTTTTTTGTTAAAACAGACAATTTTTCGTATTTTTTTATCAAACTTAGAGCAAAAAGCTCAAGGTCTTTTGAAATATTCGTATCTTCTACAATTTCTACTTCGCTTTTTAAAAATTTGTCACCATCGTTATCATTGTATTTTAAGATTTTAACTCTTTTTTCTCCTTCAACCAATACTTTTACAGTACCGTCAGGTAATTTTAAAAGCTGAAGAACTTTACTTAAACAACCATATGAATATAAATCTTTAGACTCGGGATCATCAATCTCAGAATTTTTTTGTGTAACTAAAACTATAGATTTGTCTGATTTCATTACTTCTTGTAAAGCTCTAATGGATTTTTCTCTTCCAACGAACAGTGGAATTACCATTGAAGGGAAGATTACAATATCACGAAGTGGTAAAAGAGGTTTTATATAAGTTGCTTTCATAATTTGTTTATATGGTAATTAATATACTGATTTCAAGAAACAAATCAAAACTTACGCAACAGATGTTGATTGTTTTTTGCCGTATGTGACGATAGGTTCGGAATTACCTTTAACAGATGACTTATCAATAGTAACTTTAGCAACATCTTCCATATCTGGCAATTCAAACATGGTTTTTAAAAGAATATTTTCTAATATCGATCTTAGGCCTCTGGCACCAGTTTTTTTAGAAATAGCTTTTTTTGCTATTTCTGATATTGCATCATCTTGAAAGCTTAGTTCAACATTTTCAAATTCAAATAATCTTTGATATTGTTTTATTAATGAGTTTTTTGGTTCTTTAAGAATTCTTATTAATGATTTTTCGTCTAAATCATCTAGAGTAGCTATGATTGGCATTCTGCCAATAAATTCTGGAATTAATCCGTATTTAATCAGATCCTCTGGTTCTAATTGTTTCATAATCTCTGATAATGATTGTTCTTTATAACTTTTAACTTTAGCACCAAAACCAATAGAACTTCCTTTTCCTCTTCTATCAATTAATTTATCTAGGCCAGCAAATGCCCCGCCACAAATAAATAATATATTGGTAGTATCTACTTGCAAAAATTCTTGCTGAGGATGTTTTCTTCCACCTTGGGGCGGAACACTAGCAATAGTTCCTTCCATAATTTTTAATAAAGCTTGTTGTACTCCTTCGCCAGAAACATCTCTTGTAATCGATGGATTTTCAGCCTTTCTACTAATTTTATCTACCTCGTCGATATACACAATGCCTCTTTGTGCTTTTTCAACATTGTAATCTGCTGCCTGTAATAGTTTTAAAATAATATTTTCTACATCTTCACCAACATAACCAGCTTCGGTTAATGTAGTTGCGTCTGCCATAGTAAACGGCACGTCTAAAATCCTAGCAAGAGTTTGTGCTAATAATGTTTTACCGCAACCTGTTGGCCCAACCAAAAGAATATTTGATTTTGATAATTCTATATCTTTGTTGTTTTTAGTTTCGTGGTTTAATCTTTTATAATGATTGTGAACCGCTACAGACAATATCTCTTTTGCTAACTTTTGGCCGATAACATAATCATCTAGTACATTGCAAATTTCTTTTGGTGTTGGAACTCCATCTTGATGTTTAACTAAAGAACTTTTGTTTTCCTCTTTAATAATATCCATACAAAGTTCGACGCACTCATCACAAATAAAAACAGTTGGCCCAGCAATAAGTTTTCTTACTTCATGTTGGCTCTTTCCACAGAAAGAACAGTAAAGAATATTTTTATTATTTTTTTCTGTCATAACGAATCAATAAATTGATAATAGATGTCTCGAATATCCTTATCAAGCTGAAGTTGTAAACAAAGCTATATATAGTGCTTTATTTTCTCTTTTCCACAACAGAGTCGATTAAACCAAATTTTTTCGCATCATTAGCTGTCATAAAATTATCTCTCTCTAAAGCTTTAGAAATTTCATCAACCGACTTTCCAGTATGTTTAGAATAAATTGTGTTCAATCTTTCTTTTAAAGAAAGAATCTCTTTAGCATGAATTTGTATATCTGTTGCTTGGCCTTGAAACCCAGCAGAGGGCTGGTGTACCATTATTCTTGAATTAGGTAATGAGTACCTTTTACCTTTCTCACCTGCAGCTAGTAAAAAAGACCCCATTGAAGAAGCTTGACCTATACATAAAGTAGAAACAGGTGAGTTAATGTATTGCATAGTGTCATAAATTCCTAGACCGGCAGTGACAAGTCCACCTGGGCTGTTAATATAAAAACTAATTTCTTTATTTGGATTTTCAGACTCTAGAAATAAAAGTTGGGCAGTTACTAATGATGCTACATTATCATTCACTGGTCCTACTAAAAAAACAATTCTTTCTTTTAGTAGCCTTGAATAAATATCATAAGCTCTCTCCCCTTTACTGGTCTGTTCAACAACCATGGGAATGAGACTATTCATTTTCTCTTCGTTATCGCGACTCATAGAATGTTTTATACAACTATTGATTACTTTTTACTAATTTTCCTAAAGCTAAAATTTTCCTAGGAGATGGTGGAGCGTATTTATTTGGATCTTTAGTTGCTTTAAATACCATCATTACTAATAATTTAAATCCACAGGTTTCTTCTTTCTTTTTTTGTCTCTTACTATTTTATTTATTTTTTGAAGTTTTCTTTTCTTTTATTAGAAAAGTTTATCAAAGAAAATCGCCTGTTCTTCCGGATAAACAACATATGCACATGCTTTCTTT
>CACHKS010000014.1:0-25550 GCA_902580485.1 uncultured Pelagibacteraceae bacterium | reverse complement strand
TTGAGATAAGAAGAAATCAAGAGGGGTTTGTCGTTAAAGAAAATATTCTCCAGCTTTATAAAAAAGAAGTTGTATTAAAAAATAAGATAAAAAATAATTTATATAGTTCGGCTATAGAAGTTGGAATTGAACCTAATATTATAGTTGAATTTGCAAGAATTTTTGGTTTTGAAGTAGATTTTCAAAGAGATATTAGAAAAGGAGATTGGTTTGAAATCTTATATGAAAAATTTGAAGATGATAATAACGTTGTTCAAGATACTGGTAAAATAATATATGCTTCTATGTTTGTTAATGGTAGAGAGATTAACCTTTACAATTTTAAAGATGATAGTGATATTGGTTTTTACGATATAAAAGGGAAAAGCATTGTTAAATCTTTAATGAAAACTCCTATCAATGGTGCTCGCTTATCTTCTTCTTATGGAATGAGGAAACACCCAATTTTAGGTTACAATAAAATGCACAGAGGAACAGATTTTGCTGCTCCAAGTGGAACTCCAATTATGGCTTCGGGTTCAGGTAAAATTACAAGAGCAAGATGGTGTGGTGGTGGTGGAAATTGTGTAAAAATAAAACACAACTCTACTTATGAAACTGTATATGCTCACATGGAAAGTTTTGCTCGAGGAATAAAAGAAGGAAGAAGAGTAAAGCAAGGACAAATAATTGGTTATGTTGGATCAACAGGCCTTTCAACAGGACCTCACCTTCATTATGAAGTAATTGTTAATGGCAAAAAAGTAAACTCTCAAAAACTTAAGCTACCATCTGGAAAAATTTTAAAAGGAAAAACTAGAGAAGAGTTTGAGTTAGCAAGAATTAAAATTGATCTTAAATTATCTAAATTAAGATAAATATTTATTTATAATCTATTTAATTAGAATTCTTTGATAAATTTTTATTTGGAGTATCAGATAGGCTATTGCTTTTCTCACTGTTAGAACTATCTCGGTTTCTATCATTCAACTCTGCCAATCTTCTAGAATAGTGATCAGCATGTTGTAAATAATTTTCTACCAAAACTGGATCTCCACTGCTTTGAGCATCTTTAGCTAATTGTTGAAATTTTTGCATGGTTTTTTCGACATTATGTGGATTGGTCATAGAACCATTTCTATTAAAATTCATGTTACCATTATTATTAAAATTACTTCCGCCGTTTGAATTCATAGAACTGTTTCTACGTCTAAAATTATTTCTTTGCGTCCTAGCTCTAAAACTTCTTCTTCTATTATTATTCATTGATTTTTGACTTAATTATAATTTTAATTTTCTAAAGTTGATAATATACATCTTATATTTTCTCGATAATCTTTAATTAAATATCTAGTCTTAAATTTACTATTTCTTAATATTATTGAAACTTTTTTAAATTGCTCATTTCCTATTTCTAAGGCGAGCATACCTTTAATTTTTAAGATACTTTTGGATTTGTAAATAACTTTTTTAATAACGTCAAGCCCATCATTTCCGCCATCTAAAGCTAATTTAGGTTCAAAGTTTTTAATATCTTCGTTTAAATTTTTTATATCTTTTCTCATTATATAAGGTGGATTTGAGACAATTAAGTCAAATTTATTGTTATAAATTTCATTTAAAGATCTCTTATAGAACTTAGTCCTTTGATTTAATTGATGTTTTTTTAAATTTGCATTAGCTATTTTAATTGCTTTTGAAGATATATCTATACCTATTCCTTTAGAGTGTTTTAATTCGCTTAATATACTTAATAGTATACAGCCTGTTCCTGTTCCTATGTCTAAAATAAATATATCTTTTCCCTTAAAAATTTTTATGATTTTTTCTACCATCAACTCGGTTTCAGGCCGAGGTATCAAGGTATTATAGTCAACTAGAAAATTTTTACTCCAGAATTCTTTTTTTTTTAATATATAGGCTATTGGTTCTTTTAAAGATCTTCGCTTAATAAGTTTATTAAAGTCCTTAATTTTTTTTTCTTCAATTTTTTTATTAAAATTAATTATCATTTTTTCTCTAGTTTGACTTAAAATCTCAGAGAGTAAAATTTCTGAATCTAACTTATGAGAATGAATATTTTTCTCTTTTAATTGTTTTGAGCCATCATTTATTAATGTTAAGATTTTCATTAGTGTAAATTTTTTAGTTTAATGTCTTGTTCTTTCAATCTTAATTCCTCGTTCATTTCTTCATGAATTTCTCCGCTCAGGAATTCATCAAGTTTATGTAAGGTTAGGTTAATTCTATGATCTGTTACTCTTCCCTGAGGAAAATTATAAGTTCTTATTCTTTCAGATCTATCTCCAGTGCCTATCTGACTTCTTCTATTGCTTGATCGTTCTTGATCTTTTTTTCTTTTTTCAGCCTCATAAACTCTTGATCTTAAAATTTTTAAAGCTTTTGCTTTATTTTTATGTTGAGATTTTTCGTCTTGTTGACTTACTACTACGCCCGTAGGTATGTGGGTAATTCTGACAGCGCTGTCAGTAGTATTAACCGATTGACCGCCTGGACCGCCAGATCTAAAAACATCTATTCTTAAGTCTGTGTCTTTTATTTGAATATCAACATCTTCAGCTTCAGGCAGCACTGCAATTGTCGCTGCAGAGGTATGAACACGACCTTGGGTTTCAGTTTCGGGAATCCTTTGTACTCGATGAACTCCTGACTCATATTTTAAGTAAGAATAAATATTGTTACCACTGACAGAAAATATAACTTCTTTGAAACCTCCAGCTTCACTTTTAGAAATACTAATAATTTCTAATTTCCATTTCTTTTTTGAACAAACTTTTTCATACATTTTAAATAGATCTGAACAAAAAAGAGAGGCTTCTAATCCTCCAGTACCTGCTCGAATCTCAACTATCGCATCCTTATCGTCATCTTCATCTTTTGGAAGCAAAAATATCTTTAATTTGTTTGCATAATTTATTTCTTTAATTTTTAATTCGTCTAAATCTTTCTCTGCCATTTCTACCATTTCAGTGTCACTATTTTTGTCTTGAATTATTTGCTCCAAATCTTTTTTTTCTTTTTCAAATTTTATAAATTCTCTAGCATATGAAATGATATTTCCTAAACTTGAGTATTCTTTAGACTTTTTAGCAAATAGTTTGCTATCAATGTTACCAGCTGATAACTCTTTTTCTAAATTATCGTGCTTTGCAATAATATCTTGCACTTTTTCTATTGGTATCATTATTTAATTATTTTTTTCTTTTGCTTTTTCTTCTACAAGTTGAACAACTTTATCTATTATTTTTGAGCTCGCTACCTTAGTGTGAGGTAAGCCAGATAAGTATAAAAGATTACTATCTTGACCTCCGCCAGTTAAACCTATTTCAGTCTGCGCTGCTTCTCCAGGTCCATTAACTACACACCCAATTATAGATAGTGTAATTGGTTTTTTTACGTGAGATAGTTTTTTTTCTAATTCTTTTACCGTCTCAATAACTGGGAAAGCTTGTCTAGCACAAGAGGGGCAAGAAATAATGTTTACTCCTCTGGATCTAATGCCTAAAGATTTTAAGATTTCAAAACCAGATTTTATTTCATCTACTGGATCTGAAGAGAGTGAAACCCTTATAGTATCTCCTATTCCATCCATTAAAAGCTGACCTATTCCTATCGACGATCTTATACTCCCTGAAAGGAGACCTCCAGCTTCTGTTACTCCTAAATGTAAGGGATATTCACAAATCTGAGACAATTTTTTATAAGATTTAACAGTTAAAAAAACATCTGAGGACTTGACGCTAATTTTAAAATTAAAAAATTCATTATCTTCTAACAATTTTACATTATACATTGCACTTTCTACAAGCGCATCTGGACAAGGTTCTTTATATTTTTCAAGTAAATTTTTATCTAAGGAGCCTGCGTTAACTCCAATTCTAATAGAACAATTATTATCTTTTGCAGCTTTAACAACTTCTAAAACTCTATCTTTAGATCCAATGTTTCCAGGATTAATTCTTAAACAACTTGCCCCCATTTTAGCTGCTTCAATAGCCCTTTTATAGTGAAAATGAATATCTGCTACGATCGGAACTTTAACTTCTTTAACTATGTCTTTAAGTGCTTTTGTGGAACTTTCATCCGGACATGAAACTCTGACTATATCTGCTCCAGACTCTTCTAGTAAGTGGATTTGTTTTATAGTTTCTTTTATATTTGTTGTAAGAGTATTTGTCATTGACTGAACACTAATTTGAGAATCTCCCCCAACTGAAACATTGCCAACTTTAATCTTTTTGGTTTTTTTTCTATTTATTACTCTGTGAGGTCTAATTTCCATTTTTAATCTAAATCAAAAGCTGTATGTAGTTTTTTTATAGCTTTTAAAGTATCATCTTCATTTATAATTACTGACAACTTAATTTCTGAAGTTGATATAGCTAGAATATTAACTTTTTCTTCTGCTAGACTTCTAAACATCTTATAAGTCACGCCTGGAGTCGAAACCATTCCAGCCCCTACAATTGAAATTTTTGCAACTTTATTATTATGACTCATATTTTTATATTTAATATCTTTATTGTTTTTTAAAATTTCAATAGTTTTCAAAAGATCATCTCTTTTTATAGTAAAAGTTATATCAGTAATTTTATGATCTGATGAAATATTTTGTATCACCATGTCAACATTAATTTGATTTTTGCTTAATGGCTCAAATATATTTGCAGCAACTCCAGGTTTATCTTCTACCCCTGTAAGGGTAATTTTAGCATCATCTTTTGAATAGGCTACTCCCGTAACACTTTTATTATAGTCTAAACTCTCTTGGTCCAAAATTTTCGTTCCTTGTCTATCTGTAAATGTAGATTTAACTTCGAGAGGAATATTATACATCATTGCAGCTTGGACTGCAGAGGATTGCATAACTTTTGCTCCCAATGATGAAAGTTCAAGCATTTCATCATAAGATATTTTATCTATTTTTTTTGCTACAGGTATTTTTTTTGGATCTGTAGAATAAACTCCATCTACATCAGTGTATATTTCACAAGTTTCTGTATTGAATATTTTTGCAACAGCCACAGCAGTAGCGTCTGATCCACCTCTTCCAATTGTAGTCACGTCTCCTATTTTTGAAATTCCTTGAAACCCAGGAATTATTGCTACACCTTTTTCTGATAAAAATTTATTAATTTTTTGAACATTAATATTTATGATTCTAGAATTAGAATGTTCTCCCTCTGTCAAAATAGGTATTTGCCAATTAAGCCATGATTTAGATTTAACACCTAATTCAATTAATGCTCCAGCTAATAAAGAACTTGTGACCTGCTCTCCTGAGCTTAAAAGAACATCAAGCTCTCTTTTGTCAAAATCTTCAGAAATATCTTTAGATTGTTTTAGTAGCTCATTTGTTTTACCGGACATTGCTGAAACTACGGCAATAATTTCATTTCCTAAGTCATGCTCTTTTTTTATAATTTTGGCTACATGTAGAATCCTCTCAATTGTTCCTACCGATGTCCCACCAAATTTTAATACTTTTTTTGCCATTATCAGATTTTAATATAATATAAATAGAATTTAATTAATTATAATTAATACATTAAGGATAGATGACTACAATAAATAAAGAGGAAATTCAAAAGTTTTCAAAATTAGCTGACGAATGGTGGGATGTTAATGGTAAATTTAAACCTTTACATATGTTTAATCCTATCAGAATTGAATATATTTTAGACGAAATTTCAAAACATTTTAAATTAGATAAACAAAAAAAACTTTTCCTCAAAAATTTGGAGATTTTAGATATTGGTTGTGGAGGTGGGCTAATAAGTGAACCTATTGCACGCTTAGGAGGTAATGTAACCGGCATAGATGCCTCTGAAAAAAATATAAAAATTGCTTCTCTTCATAGTAAAGAAAATAATTTAAAGATTGCTTATTTAAATAAATCTCCAGAACAATTAGATAATAAAGAAAAATTTGATATAATTCTTAATCTTGAAGTCGTTGAACATGTCGATAATTTAGATCTATATCTTAATTCTTGTTATAAATTATTAAAACCAAATGGATTAATGTTTACCGCAACAATTAATAGAACGTTTACTTCTTATGTTAAAGCAATCATTGGTGCAGAATATATTCTGAGATGGCTGCCTATTGGTACGCATGATTGGAATAAGTTTATTAAGCCAGAAGAATTGCAAAAGAAATTGGTCGATATAAATCTGTTAACGAATAATATTAAAGGACTAGAATTTAATCCTATTTTTAATAAATGGAAAAAAACTGAAAATCTTTCAGTAAATTATATTATAAGTAGTTATAAAAATTAATTATCTTTACTAACCCAAGGTACACTTAATAAATCTATACCTTCTTCCTCTAATTCTTTTCTTTCCTCTGTGGTAGTTGTTCCGTAAATGCTCTTTTTACTGTCCTTGTCATAATAAAGATCTCTTACTTTTTCACTAAACTTATCACCAACAAATTCAAAATTTTTCTCTATGTGCTCTCTAAGTTTTATAAGTTGGTCCTTCTCACTTAATAGTTTTTGATCTAAGAGATTGATTTTATCTTCACTTAATTTAGTTCCCGAAACCATTGGTGACATTATTGATTTCTGTATTTTGCGTGAAGAACAGTAAATGCACTCAAGCAATTTTTTTTTGTTCAATTTATTGAATTCATTAGAATCTGAAAACCAACTTTCAAATTCATGATTATTATCGCACTTAAGATTATATTTTATCATTAAAGTATTCTATCCAGTTTTTTTTCTAATTTCTATAATCTGCATTAATATCAATATAATCATGGGTAAAATCACATGTATAA
Source organism: uncultured Pelagibacteraceae bacterium (assembly GCA_902580485.1). Taxonomy (GTDB): domain Bacteria; phylum Pseudomonadota; class Alphaproteobacteria; order Pelagibacterales; family Pelagibacteraceae; genus Pelagilacustribacter. The sequence goes on along the minus strand of CACHKS010000014.1, from coordinate 18,764 downwards.
CATTCAAATGCATCGTTACCTAATTTTAAGTTTATTTCCATGGTTATAGAGTCCCATTCCATATATTCTTTTAATTTTTCTTCATTATAACTATCAGCAACTTTTCCATTTTCAGCAACAATAAAATTGCCCAATTTAATTTTTAGTTTTTTGGAATCGATTATTTCTCCAGATTTACCAATTCCCATGATAATTCTTCCCCAGTTCGGATCTTCTCCTGCTACAGCAGTTTTAATCAAAGGAGAATTAGCAATTGAAAAAGCAATCTTCTTAGCGCTTCCTAATGATTTAGCGTTTATAACTTTTACTGTTAAAAATTTTTTCGCACCTTCGCCGTCTACTACAATTTGTTTTGCAAGGTTTAAACATAATTTTTTTAAACTTAATTCAAATTTCTGAATTATCTTATCGTTTAAAGAAAGGTTTTGACCTAACTTAATTGATCTAGTTGAAAATAAAGAAACCATATCATTTGTGGATTGATCGCTATCAACAGTTATCGCATTAAATGTGTTCGCTACTGCTCTTTTTAAAAGTGATTTTAATAAATTTGAACCTATATCTGCATTAGTAAAAATAAATGATAACATTGTTGCTAGATTAGGAGCAATCATACCTGAGCCTTTTGCTATTCCACATATTTTGATCAATTCATCTCCAAATATAATTTCTTCATAGGCTACTTTTGGTTTTGTGTCAGTTGTCATCATACCGGAGGCTACTTTCAGCCAAAATAATTTGTTATGTTCTTTTTTTAGTTTTTCAACTAAGTCAGGTAAAGCATCTTTTATTTGTTCAGCTGGAAATTCTTCTCCTATAACCCCTGTTGAAGCAAAAATTAAATCTTTAATTCTTACAGTCTCAGTTGTGCCTTTTTCTGATTTTGATTCTTTTAAAGTTAAAATTCTTGCTAAATTTTTTGCTATAATATCTAAACTTTCTTTTCCTTGCTTGCCTGTAAAAGTATTTGCATTTTTTGTATTAACCATCAAACCTTTTATTGATTTTTTATGAGAATTATTGTTCCAAGATATCGTCTCTGAAATTATACTGTTTGTTGTCGTTACCGTCGCATAATTTGCACCTTTGCTAAAATAAAATAATGATAAATCGTCTCTTCCATTTCCATATAGATCTGCAGATACAGAAGACATTTCTAGGCCTTCCAGTTGTTTAAGGTTTTGAAACTCCCCCATTTTCGATAGTTTGGTTTTATCGTTAAGGAAGTTTTTTAAGTTTATCGTCATAATTACTGTTTAATTTAGATTATAAATACATATATAGGAGTATAATGAATGTATTTACAAGGACTTTTAATAAAATATTTAAAAGCTCTAATCAACAACAATTGGATAAAACCAAGAATTTAATTTCTGCCATAAACAACCAAGAGGGTATAATGAAATCTCTCTCTGATGGAGAATTTAAAGAGAAAACATTAAACCTAAAACGATCAGTTCAAGAAGGTAACTCTATTGATAGTATTATTCCAGAGAGTTTTGCTTTGGTTAGAGAAGCAGCAAAAAGAACATTGGGAGAAAGACACTATGACGTTCAATTAGCTGGAGGTATAATTTTACATCAAGGTAAAATCGCTGAAATGAAAACTGGTGAAGGCAAAACATTAGTTTCTACTCTTCCTGCTTATCTCAATTCATTGACGGGTAAAGGAGTTCATATTGTTACTGTAAATGATTATTTAGCAAAAAGGGACTCGGAATGGATGGGTAAAATATTTAATTTTTTAGGAACCTCAACGGGATGTATAACTAACGATTTAGACGATATACAAAGACAAAAAAATTATAACTGCGATATTACATATGCTACGAATAACGAGCTGGGTTTCGACTATCTTAGAGATAATATGAAATATGAACTTAATGAGATGGTTCAAAGAGATCATAATTATTGTATTGTGGATGAAGTTGACAGTATTTTAATCGATGAGTCTAGGACGCCTTTAATTATCTCAGGAAAATTAGAGGACAAAACTAATCTCTATTCAGTTTCAAATGAGTTTATTAAACATTTGCAAAAAAATGACTTTGAGTTAGATGAAAAAAATAAAAATGCAATTTTGACTGATCAAGGAATAGATAAAATTGAAAAACTATCTATTCAAAAAAGAATTCTTAAAAATAATAATTTTTATGATCCAGAAAACTTAGGTCTTGTTCATCACATAAATCAAGCTCTTAAAGCCAATCTGCTTTTTAAAAAGGATACAGACTATATTATTAGAGATGGAAAAGTACAAATTATTGATGAATTTACTGGTAGGGTTTTGGATGGCAGAAGATTTTCTGACGGACTGCATCAGGCATTAGAAGCTAAAGAAAATGTCCAGATTGAAGAAGAAAATCAAACATTAGCTTCTATTACATATCAAAATTATTTTAGATTATACAAAAAATTATCTGGGATGACGGGAACTGCTTTGACAGAAGCCGAAGAGTTTTATGATATTTATAAATTGAACGTCGTTTCAATTCCTACAAATAAAAAAATGCAGAGAAAAGATTATAATGATCAAATCTATAGAACTGAACCTGAAAAATATAATGCTATCACTGATAAAATTATCGAATGTAATAGAAAAGGACAACCTGTTTTAGTTGGAACTACAAGTGTTGAAAAGTCTGAAAAAATTTCTGCTTTTTTAGATAATAAAAAAATAAAACATAACGTACTAAACGCTAAACATCATGAAAAAGAAGCAAAAATTATAGCTGAGGCTGGAAAAATTAGTGCCGTAACAATTGCGACTAATATGGCTGGTCGAGGAACTGATATAAAATTAGGTGGAAATAAAGATTTTATTGAAGAAGGAAAGATCAACGACATAGAACAAATTAAAAAAGATGAATCGAAAATTAAAGATGTCGGAGGTCTTTTTATAATAGGTACGGAAAGACATGAAAGCAGAAGAATTGATAATCAATTAAGAGGCAGATCGGGAAGACAAGGAGATCCTGGAAGTTCAATTTTTTTTATAAGTCTACAAGACGAATTAATGAGAATATTTGGAGGTGATTCTATAGATGGAATGTTAAAAAAATTAGGACTAAAAAAAAATGAGTCAATAGATCACCCTTGGATCAATAAAGCCATGGAAAGAGCTCAAAAAAAAGTTGAGGCAAGAAATTTTGATATTAGAAAAACTTTAATTAAATTTGATGATGTAATGAATGACCAGAGACAAGTTATATTTTCTCAAAGATTGAAAATTTTAAAAAATCAAAATATAGAAGAAATATTAGAAGATTTTTTAAACGAAGTTATAAATAATCTTGAATTGTTTAGAAATATTTATGAAAAATCAAATGACGAGAAAGCTTATCTTACCGCTATAAAAAATACTCTTGGAAATGCAATTAATGATGAAGATTTAATATCAATTACATCTCTAAATAAAGAACAATTTCATAAAAAAATCAAAGATATTTACTTATCTAAAAAAAAAGAGAGAATAGCTATAATCGGTAAAGAAGAAAATAATAATTTAGAAAAAAAGATATTTCTACAAATTATTGACTTTACCTGGAGATCACATTTACAATATTTAGAACAACTGAGACAAGTCATAGGTTTAAGATCTTACGGTCAAAAAGATCCTTTATCTGAATTCAAAAAAGAAGCTTTTACTCTTTTTGAAGGATTATTAGAAAAAATAAAAAAAGATGTTATAAAATTCTTAATTAATTTAAATATTGTAATCTCAAATCAAGAAGAAAAAAAAGAAAAACTAAGTGAAATATCTTCTAATAATAAAAAAGTTGGAAGAAATGAAAAATGTCCTTGCGGTTCAGGAAAAAAATATAAACATTGTTGTGGATCTGTTTAGTTTAAAAAATTGGATTATAAGCCCACTGAAGTAAAGCTTGTCTTTGTCTTTTTCTACACTGCAAATCTCCTTCTTCACAATTTTTCTTCACTGCTGGACCGTGTCTATCTCCAAAAGCTTTCCATCTTTTAATTTGAATTTGATCGATTTTTGGAATTCGTCTTCCATTTTTAAATCTGCAATACCATTGAAACCAACCTAAAGGATCCTCTTTAAATATCCAGCCTTTGTCGATCCATTCTTTTCTTGATAAACCAGATGCAATTTTAAATCTATTTAGACTCACATCAAAACTTTTACTTATTTTTGCTTTTGTAAACCAAGATTTAGGAAATTCTTTAATACTTCCCTCTGCAAAATATGCTCCACCAAATACTCCAAGTTCAAGCATCTTTTTTGGAGTTAACTGTGGTTTAAAAATTTTATAAAAATCCTTTTGATTCATTGCCGAATGACGCTTTTTTTTCAGCTTCAATTACTTTTTTGACTCTCTAGTATTTGCATTAAATGATTCTGTAAATGGAATTGGAACTACTACTGCTTCTACAGGCTTACTAGAATATTTTTTCGGTAAATGCACTTTATATTTTTTTCCAAAATTACCAATTGGAAAACCATTATTGTTTAAATTTCCTTCAAAAGGCACGTAACCCATTGCGATATTTTTTTTTTTTTCAGGATGATACCAAGGTGATGTTATATAACCAATTGGTTTACCTCCATTAGCATTTGATATTAAATAAAAATCATTTGCGTAATCTTCTATTGGTTTTCCTCCAAGTTCCAAACCAACAAGTTGCAACTTATAAGGCTTTTCTCCATTTTTAATTTGTTGCTTCATTTTTTCTAAAGCTTCTTTACCAACATAGTCTGATTGTTTGTTCCACTCGCCTTTTCCAGATAAAGACACTTGATAGCCTAGATTGCATTGAAAAGGATTGTGTTCATGATCCATATCTTGTCCCCAAGATAATATTCCTGCTTGAATTCTTCTGTGGTGAGCTGGAGCTATTACCATTAACTTGTGTTTTTTTCCTGCTTTAAGAACAGCATTCCACATGTCTTCAGCGTATAAAGTGGCGTTTCTAAGATAAATTTCATAACCAGCCTCTCCGGAAAAACCTGATTGAGAAATAACACAGCTCCTGCCGCCTACTTTCGCTTCTGCTAAACCATAAAATGGCATGTCGTCTAAGTTGACTTGATCTCCTATTAAATCATTCATTAATGCTTTTGATTTAGGTCCTTGTATTTGAACTGGACAAGCATCAATTTCATCTATTTCAACTTTAAATCTTTTGTCTGCATTAACACCTTGTAGATATAAACCTATGTCGGAATCTGATAAACTAAACCAAAACTCATCGTCAGCTATTCTCATCAATACTGGATCGTTAAGAACTCCTCCTTTATAGTTACAAAGAATAACGTAACGACCTCTCATAGTTGAAATTTTTGTAGCATCTCTAGTAATTACATAATCTGTAAATTTTTCTGCATCAGGTCCTTTAACTCGTATTTGTCTTTCTACTGCTACATTCCACATAGTTACATGTTTTTTAATTGCTTGATACTCCATCATTGCTCCACCTTTTTCAGGTCTAACGTAGCCTCTTGGGTGATAAATACGGTTATAAACAGTTGCTCTCCAACATCCTGCTTTCATTGATAAATGCCAATAAGGAGATTTTCTTACTCTTGTAGAAATTAACATTTCAACTTTTGTTGGTCCGCTTTGTCTAAGGTTATATGGAACTAATCTATCAGACTGATCGACTGACGTTGTGTGTTTTACCTTATCATAATTTACTTTTTCAACTTTGTAAGAATTAGGAACTTTTTTAGGCATAATTATTTTTTTCTAACCATTTATTTGTTTCCTTTAGACCTCCAAAAGTATAAATGTGAAAATGATTGGTAACAGATTTAAGATTGTCTATTAATTCATTTGGGTCTTTAGGTTTTAGTAAGTCTACAGCTTTTGTAGCATTAGACTTTAGAAAGTTAAGAGAATTTTTTGCACCCACAATACTAGCAAACTTTAATAAGCTGCTTATTTTTAAAGGCCCAGTAATTCCAACATGAACTGGTAAAGTTTGTTTAGAAATAAACTCAATGATTGGTTTAGGGTCCAATAACCATTGAGTGACAATATAGTCTGCAAATGGCTCTTTATCTTTCATAGCTTTCTCTAAATCTGAATCCGATATATCAGGAGACCCGTCAGGGTGTCCAGCAATTCCTATTTTCATCCCCTTAAATAATCCTGTCTCTAATAATTGCAACGAGCAGTGGTAATCACCAATTGGCTCTGCTCCTCCACCAATTACCAAAGCTTGTTTCACGCCAAAATCTTTACACATAGAAGTATAGGACTTTAATTCGCTTAAATTTTTAATTGATCGAGCTGGAAAATGAGGAACTGGATTAAACCCATTTTGCACAAGTTCCTTAGCTTTGTTTGCTACTTCTCTAAAATCGTTTCCGGGCAGCATCGTTATGTAAACATTTTTAACCTTTGGTAAGACCGAAAGATCTGTCTTCATTGTTATTTCTAAAGAAAATTTCATATTTCTCGGGATATATCAATGAAGCCTAGGGGGTGTCCAGAAAAATCAATGCAAGAAAAGTTTGACTTTGTCCTTTGATAATAGTCAAATAAATAGAGAGGAAAAATGAAAATACTCTGTGTTTTATACGATGATCCTAAAGGGGGAATGCCAAAAAGTTACCCTTTATCTAGTTTACCAAAACTTGATAAATATCCTGATGGAATGACGCTTCCAACACCTAAAGGAGTAGATTTTAATCCCGGGGAATTGTTAGGATGTGTTTCAGGAGAATTAGGTTTAAGAAAGTTTCTAGAGTCAAAAGGTCATACTTTAATTGTAACTTCTGATAAAGATGCAAAAGGTTGTAAAGCAGATAAAGAGCTTGTCGATGCTGATATTGTAATTTCTCAACCTTTTTGGCCTTACTACTTAACAAGAGAAAAAATAGAGTCTGCAAAAAATTTAAAAATGGCAATTACAGCAGGTATTGGTTCAGATCACGTTGATTTACAAGCTGCTATGGATAATAAAATAGATGTTGTTGAAGTAACTTATTGTAATTCTAGATCAGTAGCTGAACACATTGTAATGATGATTTTATCTTTAGTAAGAGACTATCATAACCAACACAATATTGTTAACCAAGGTGGGTGGAATATTGCTGATGCTGTTTACAGATCTTACGATGTAGAAGGTATGCATGTAGGCACTGTAGCTGCTGGGCGTATTGGATTAGATGCTTTAAGAAAAATGAAGCCTTTTGATGTTCACCTTCACTACTTTGATAGACATAAATTACCAGACTCAGTTGAAAAAGAATTAAATCTTACATTTCATGACTCTGTGGAGTCTTTAGTTAAAATTTGCGATGTAGTAACAATTAATTGCCCTCTTCACCCTGAAACAGAGAATTTATTTGATGACAAACTAATTAGTAAAATGAAAAAAGGCGCTTACATTGTTAACACAGCTAGAGGAAAAATTTGTAATAGAGAAGCAATCGCTAAAGCTCTTAAATCAGGACAATTAAGTGGTTATGCAGGAGATGTTTGGTTTCCTCAGCCAGCACCAAACGATCATATTTGGAGATCAATGCCAAACCACGGTATGACTCCTCATACTTCAGGAACCTCATTATCAGCACAAGCAAGGTATGCTGCTGGGGTTAGAGAAATTTTAGAATGTTTCTTCGACAAAAAGCCAATTAGAGATCCTTATTTAATTGTTCAGAATGGCCAACTCGCTGGAATGGGTGCTCATTCTTATAGCAAAGGGAGTGCAACAGGTGGCTCAGAAGAAGCAGCAAAGTACAAAAAGAAATAAATTTTAGAACAAACCTTCTATTTCACCTTTTTTATTCAACTTGATATTATCAGCCGCTGGTTCTCTTGGAAGTCCTGGCATAGTCATTATAGATCCACAAACAACTACAATAAATTCGGCTCCACTAGATAATCTCACTTCTCTTATAGATAAAGTGTGATCGGAAGGAGCTCCTTTTAATTTTGGATCTGTAGAAAAACTATACTGTGTTTTTGCTATACAAACTGGAAATTTTCCAAATCCAGCCTGTTCTATTTTTTTTATTTGCTCTTTAGATGTTTCATCTATCTCAATTGCTTTAGCTTTGTAAATTTCTTTGGCAATTTTTTCTATTTTTTCTAAAATAGGAGTTGCTTCAGAATATAAGTATTTAAATTTACTTTTGTCATTCTTCTTGCATAATTCAACCACAGTGTTAGCTAAGTCTTTAGCTCCTTCTCCACCATCTGACCAATGAGTGCAAAGGCTAGCTTTAACTCCAAGTTTAGAACAATGATTCTGGATAATTTTTACTTCACTATCAGAGTCTGTAACAAAATGATTAATTGCTACAACTACTTCTAAACCAAATTTTTTAATATTTTCAACATGCCTCTCTAGGTTGGGCAATCCTTTCTTAAGTGCATCGATATTTACTTCTTTTAAGTTCTCTTTATCTACTCCTCCATGCATTTTTAAAGCCCTTATAGTTGCAACTAGAACCACACAACTAGGTTGGATTCCTGCTTTACGACACTTAATATCCAAAAACTTTTCTGCACCTAGGTCAGCACCAAATCCAGCTTCGGTTATAACGTATTTTGATAATTTTAAAGCAGTTTTCGTTGCAAGAATAGAATTACAACCATGAGCAATATTTGCAAATGGACCACCATGAATTATAGCAAGATTGTTTTCAAGAGTTTGAACTACATTAGGTCTAATTGCTTCTTTCAATAATACTGTCATTGGACCATGAGCTTTTAAATCTTTTGCATAAATGGGCTTTTTGTCTTTAGTATAAGCAATGGTGATGTTTCCTATTTTTTCCTCTAAATCTTTTACGCTGTTTGATAAGCAAAAAATTGCCATTACTTCAGAAGCAACAGTAATATCAAAGCTATCGTTTCTTGGAGTATTGGCTTTTAATTTTTCTAAATTAATTTCTATTTTTCTTAGAGCTCGATCATTTAAATCTACGACTCTTCGCCAAACCACATTATTTGGATCTATGTTTAATTTATTTCCCCAGTAAATATGATTGTCTATTAAGGCTGCAAGCAAATTATGAGCTGAAGTTATTGCGTGAAAATCACCAGTAAAATGTAAATTAATTTGTTCCATTGGTATAACTTGAGCGTAACCGCCACCTGCTGCTCCACCCTTCATTCCAAAAGCTGGTCCTAAACTTGGTTCTCGTAAACAAACAATTGATTGTTCTCCTATTTTATTTAAACCATCGTTTAAACCAACTGAAATAGTTGTTTTACCTTCCCCAGCTGGTGTAGGTGTTATTGCGGTAACTAATATTAAATTATTTTTTTTTTCTTTAAGAGAGTCAATATATTCTAAGTTAAGTTTTGCTATATGACGACCCATTGGACTAAAAGCAAATGGATCATCAGGAACATTTGATTTTTTTAAAACTTCAACAATTGGTTTGATACTAGCTGCTCTTGCTATTTCAATATCGGATTTTATTTTATTCATTAAATCCTTACTTAGTGGTGGCCTTGGTAAGAATCGCACTTACGACACATACCTTTTCAGGGTACTGCTCTACTACTGAGCTACAAGGCCTAAAACCTAAAAGTTATTCTACCTTTAGTTAGATCGTATGGTGTCATTTCAACCATTACATTATCACCTGCTAAAACTCTTATTCTATTCTTTCTCAATTTTCCAGCCGTGTGAGCTAAAATTTCATGATTGTTTTCAAGTTTAACCCTAAACATAGCGTTCGGTAACAATTCTGTTACTTTGCCTTTAAATTCTAGAGTTTCTTGTTTTGCCAATTAAAAATCCTTTTTTAAATAATTTGGTAAATTTATAACTAAAGAACCTAATCTTTCAATGTCTATTTTTATAATTTTTCTATCTACATCTAAATATTTTGGCATTATAAAACTTTGTGTTTTGGCTTATTTTTTGTATCCCAAGGTTCTCCTTGGTCGTCTAAAGCAACTTCTATTACTTCTGCAATTACCCTAATAACTGAGTCTCCTGAAAAAATTAATTTCATTTCATAGTTATTATCGGGTAATTGATTACATTCAATAGCAAGAAAATCTAAAAAATTATCTTTATTAGTTTGCCGTATATTTTTTGAATTTACCTCTATTACATTATCAAATTTTAATATTGTTCTAATTCTTTTGTTTTTTCTAAAAACTCCTTTTTCTACATCTTCCCACATAAATCTGTTTAGTTGCATTAAAAAAATCTTATTTTTTTTTAAGCTTGCAATATCTGCCGTGCTGACAATTGAGTCTTGAAGATGAGCTGAAATAATTCTTAAATCCTCGTTGGTTCTAGCTATGAGTTTTAAATTTTTAGCTTTCACTTTAAATTCTTTTAATACGAGCTTTACAATTTTTCAATTTTTTTTCTAAAAATTCATAACCTCTATCAAGGTGATAGATTCTATTAATAACTGTTCTATTATCAGCAACTAGACCTGCTAATACCAAACTTACTGATGCTCTCAAATCTGTAGCCATAACTTCTGCGCCAGTTAATTTAGATGATCCCTTAATAATTGCTATTTTATTCTTAATTTCTATGTTTGCTCCCATTCTCTTTAATTCTGGAACATGCATAAATCTATTTTCAAAAATGCTTTCTTTGATTTTTGATATTCCTTGTGCACGAGTCATTAATACCATTAATTGAGCCTGCAAATCAGTAGGAAATCCTGGATATGGTTTTGTTGAAATATTTATTCTTTGAATATTATTGCTCTTAAAAATTTTGATAGTAGATTTTTGAGTCTTTAACTTTACTCCCATTTTTTTTAAAACACTAATCTCAGTTTTAATCATTTTTGGATCTATTTTATTAATTAAAATTTTTTTACCTACTAATGCTGCAGCTATCATATAAGTGCCTAGTTCAATTCTATCAAAAATAACTTTATGTGATATATTTTTTTTAATTTTCTTGCGTCTAGTAATTAAAATTTTTCTACCTGCAATTTTAATTTTTCCACCTAATTTATTTAAAAATTTGATAAGATTTTTAATCTCAGGTTCTATAGCACAATTATTAAGTATTGTTTTTCCTTCTGCATTAAATGCAGCTAGTATTGCGTTTTCAGTAGCTCCTACCGAGATACTCGGAAAATTAACTTTTGCTCCTTTTAACCCATTTTTTGCTTCAGCAATAATATATCCATTTTTTATTTTAATTTTTGCTCCAAGTTTTTTTAAAGCAAAAAGATGTAAATTGACCGGTCTAGTTCCAATTGCACATCCTCCAGGAAGTGAAATTTTAGCCTTACCGTATTTAGCTAAAAGAGGTCCCAATACTAACACTCCTGCTCGCATAGTTTTTACTAATTTATAAGGAGCTAGAGTTTTAATTTTTTTATTTATATTTTTTATTTCAATTGAATTTTGATTTCTTAGAATATTAGTTTTTAATCCTATAAATTTTAGCAATTCTACCATTGTAAAGATATCTCTAACTAAAGGTACGTTTGTTAGTTTTGCTTTCTCAGATAAAATTGTTGCTGCCAAAATTGGCAAAGTAGCATTTTTAGATCCTGAAATTGAAATTTTTCCTGATAATTCTTTTTTTCCGTTTATCAATAATTTTTGCATTGAAGATCTTAAATCTTAGGAAGAGTAACACCTTTTTGTTTCATATATTTACCTTTCCTTTTGGCATAAGTGATATTAGGTCTCTCATTGCCTTTGATAAATACAAACTGTGAAACACCTTCATTGGCATAAATTTTAGCTGGTAAAGGAGTTGTGTTGGAAAATTCTAATGTTACATGTCCCTCCCATCCAGGCTCTAAAGGAGTTACATTAACAATTATTCCACACCTAGCATATGTAGACTTGCCTAAACATATCACCAGTACATTTTCAGGAATTTTAAAATATTCTACTGTTCTCGCCAACGCAAATGAATTAGGCGGTATTATACATTCTTTTCCAATTTTTGTTACAAAACTTTCTTTCTTAAAAACTTTTGGATCTACAATTCCCGAATTTACATTAGTAAAAATTTTAAATTCATTTGAAACTCTTGCGTCATATCCATAAGAAGAAAGGCCAAAAGAAATTTTTCCTTTTCTAACTTGTTTGTTAACAAAAGGTTTTATCATTCCTTTTTGTGCTGCTTTTTTAATCCATTTATCTGACAGAACAGTCATTTTTTTTTTTTAATTCTACTTTTAAATTTCTTTCTTTTTTTTAAATTTTTTTTTAATGAAATCTCACGAGTTTTTAATAGAGAATCTTCTTTTACAAAAGATTTCATATTAAAATTAGTTTTTATCTGGGTTAGTTAAGTCCTCTAGCGTGATTGGTTTGTCTATATCGTGCATTTCTTTATCTTCTGACAATTTAGAACTATTGCTAGATCTTTTGGCTCTTCTTTGTTCAATTCGTGCTTTACGCTTAGCTTCTTTCTTCATCGCTTTATCTCCACGTGTAGATTTATAATCATAGTGAATTCCCATATTAAGCGCTCCTTCATTAGATCTTATTTTTACTTCTTGAACTGATTTTATGCAAGTATCTTGATCTAATTAATTTAATAATTATAAACAATAGGGACAAAATTACGGCAACAACCACATCTTGCAAAGGAGTGGCTTCTGGAAAACCATAATTCCATAAAATCACTAAAATTAACCAGACCAACCAATTTAATTTTTCAACCATCAATTTTACAACCTTGCTAATTACAATATTTACAAGTTTTTATTACCAAATATTCTTTTCTTAATAATAATCGATATCAACATGACAATTACAAACAAAATTATTGGTAAATAAATCTCTTTGTTTAGAATTAAATTAATAAAACTAAAATTATCTGCTTGCTTTATATATTTGTTTAATCCTGAACCAATAGTATTCCAAATAAAAAATATTGGTATAAAACCTAAAAAACTTGCAAAGAAATAATTTGATTTCTTCATGTTAAAAATTACAGGTAAAACATTTTGCGGTCCAAAAGGAATACCTAATCCTCCGGACAGTCTAAAAGCTAAAAAATAATTAAATTCGTTTTTTTTGAAAAGATGAATATATTTAATAAATCTTTTTTCTAAGTAATGATAAACTAAATCCTTAAAAAAGAAATTGGCAATTGAGTAAAGAATTAAAGCACCGACTGAAATTGATAAAACAGAAATAAAGGTTCCAATCCATTGTCCAAATAAAATACCTGATATAATCAAAAGAGGCGATCCAAATCCCAATAAAGATACCCAAATAATACAGAAGAAAAAAAATATGAAAAGATTCTTATAAAGATTATTTCCAATCATTTTTTCTAAATTTGATTGAAGTTCTTTATAATATAAAAAATCATCTAATCTAGTTACATCGACATAAGAGAAGATCAAATATAGGAAAAGACACAAGATTATAATGTAAAAAATTCCCAAAAAAAGTTTCAAGCTTTTGCTCATAATTTACCTGTACAATAGACAACAATTAAAATATATACCTTAAAATATTTATGAAAAGAACTTATCAACCAAGTAATCTAGTAAGAAAAAGAAGACACGGTTTTAGAGCAAGAATGGCTACTAAAGCTGGAAGACAGCTTATAGCAAGAAGAAGAGCTAAGGGTCGAAAAACAATCTCAACATAATTAAATAGATGGTTAAGCTTGAAAGTTTAAAAAAAAGCAACCAATTCAAAAAAGCATTAAAAGAAAAAAAAGTTCATTCTGAATACTTTTCCATATTTGCTGCAAAAAATTTTTACAAGCCAAGGTATAAAACTAATTTACTTATTAGTTTTATTCTAAAAAAGAAAATTGGTAATGCGGTTAAAAGAAACAAAATAAGAAGAAAATTAAAAGCTATTGTTCATAAATTGCTTAAAAAAAGAGGTGCAATTAACAGAGATTATACTTATATAGTTTTTGGAAAATCAGATGCTTACACAGAAAAACAAAATATTCTTATGCTGACAATGATTAAGTGTTTTAAAAAATTAAATAAATGAATAAACTAATTATAACTTTAAATATTTATATAATAAAATTTTACCAATATTTTATCTCACCTCTTTTTGGAAATAGATGTAGATATCTTCCAAATTGTTCGGAGTACTACATCGAGTCTCTTAGAACTCATGGATTAATTAAAGGTTCAATTATGGGAATTAAAAGAATTTTTAGTTGTCATCCATTTAAATTTTTAGGTGGTGGAGATGGATTAGATCTAGTTCCAAATAAAAAAGATTTAACAAAGGAAAAATTAGATGGATAACAAAAATGTTTTTATAGCAATAGCTTTATCTATGTCTGTGTTACTTTTTTGGGCAGCATTTTTTGAAAGTCCTAAACCTGTTAAAAATAACATTGTTGAGCAAGAAAAAAAAACTAATGAGAATATTATAACGCCAAATATTAATGAGTCTTTAAAAATTAATTTAGTATCAAGAGAAGACTCTTTAGAAAATTCCAAAAGAGTTAAAATTGAAAATGAGAGTATTGTAGGGTCTATGTCGTTAGAAGGAGGACTAATAGATGACATCTCTTTCAAAAAACACAAACAAGATTTAGAAAATAATTTAAATGTAGAGTTTTTAAATCCTGCTCAAACTGAAAATGGATTTTATGTTGAAACTGGATGGACAAGTATAGGAAATAAAATAAAAGTTCCTTCAAAAAAGTCAATTTGGCAAGTTCGTGGAAACAAAGTTTTATCAGAAAACCAGTCAGTTATTCTAGAATGGAATAATGGTGACGGAATTATATTTAAAAAAAAAATTGAACTAGACAACAAATATTTATTTACAATCATACAGGAAGTTGAGAATAATACTAATCAAGCTGTCGATTTGTATCCTTATGCGCAAATAACAAGAAATAAAATACCAGATGATATTCAAAATTTTTACATTTCTCATGAAGGATTTATAGGAGTTTTTGATGAAGAGCTTAAAGAAGATGACTATGATGATATTGAAGAAAACAAAATAGTTAGAGAAGCCGATGAAGGCTGGTTTGGTATTACTGATAAATACTGGATGACAGCTATAGTGCCAAAAAAGGGAGAAAATTTTAAATCTACTTTTTTATACAAGGACACTTTTAAAGCTAACTACATTTTAAATAATCCAACTACAATTAATCCTTCCTCAAGTAATTCTAATGAAGTAAGATTATTTGTTGCGGCTAAAGAAGTTGATACGATAGACTCATATGCAGCCAACCAAAATATAGATAAGTTTGATTTAGTGATTGATTGGGGGTGGTTTTATTTTTTTACAAAACCTCTTTTCTTTATAATTGACTATTTATTCAAGTATTCAGGTAATTTTGGAATAGCTATTGTAATTATTACGATTGGTATAAGATTGATTTTCTTTCCACTAGCAAATTACTCATTCAGATCTATGGCTAAAATGAAAGCCGTACAACCAGAGATGATGAGATTAAAAGAATTACACAAAGAAGATAAAGTAAAACTTCAGCAAGAAATGATGGCCCTCTATAGAAAAGAGAAAATAAATCCAGCTTCAGGATGTTTGCCGGTTTTAATACAGATACCATTCTTCTTTGCTATTTATAAAATGTTATTCATATCTTTGGAGATGAGACATCAGCCTTTTTTTGGCTGGATTAAAGATTTATCCGATAAAGATCCAACCTCTATTTTTAATTTATTTGGTTTAATACCTTGGGATCCACCAAGTTTTTTGATTATTGGTATTTGGCCAATATTAATGGGAGCTTCGATGTGGGTTCAACAAAAACTTAATCCAGCTCCTGCGGATCCCGTACAAGCAAAAATATTTGCATTTTTTCCTTTGTTCTTAACAATTATTTTAGCTTCTTTTCCTTCAGGATTGGTAGTGTACTGGACTATAAATAATATTTTAACAATTGCTCAGCAATGGGTAATTATGAAACAGACCAAAGTAAAAACTAATTAAATGTCAAAAGAAATTTCTTTAGAAGAAATAAAAAAATTTTGGCCTGAAAAAGCTCCTGATATTAATATCGTTCAAAAATACGTATCTAAATATGAGAAAGAAAAAATTGTTATTAAGTATGGAGGGAATGTACTAATAGATAGAAAAGTATTTAATAATTTCATTTCTGACATAAACGTACTCAATAAATTAGGTCTTTCAATAATTGTAGTGCACGGAGGTGGTCCAAGAATTAAAAGAGAACTAGATAAAAAAAAAATTGTTTCAAAATTTATTAATGGTTTAAGAGTGACAGATAAAAGTATTATAGATACCGTAGAAGAAGTATTAATAGATTTTAACAAAGATATTGTTAGCTCATTAAAAAAATTGGGTTCAGAAGCAACTTCTTTTCACACAAAAAATGAAAATTTAATCGAAGTTGAACCTGAAAGAGAAGAGCTAGGTTTCGTAGGAATACCAAAAAACATTAATAAAAATTTAATTGAGGAAGCACTTAATAAAAATAAAATTCCAATTATTGCTCCCTTAGGCTTAGGTAAAAATAATCAAACTTTTAATATTAATGGTGATACAGCTGCAAGTGCTATAGCTAAAAAACTTCAAGCTAGAAGACTTATATTAATGACTAATGTAGAAGGAGTTTATGATGATAAAAAAAATCTTATTTCTGAGATTAAACCTTTTGATCTTGAGAATTTAATTAAATGGAAGATAGTTGAAGGAGGAATGATTCCTAAAATAGAAAATTGTGTAGACGCAGTAGAAAATGGAGTTAGAGGTGTTGTAATTCTTGATGGAAGAAAGCCTCACTCAATACTTCATGAAATATTTTCAGACACAGGGTCAGGAACGCTAATAAGAAAATGAATGATTTAAACAAAATTAAGTATTGGTTATTTGACTTAGATAATACTTTATATGATGGGGCTACTAAAGTGTTTGACCAAGTTGATAAAAAAATGACTAAGTTTATTTCAGAAAAACTTAATGTGGACAAAGAAGAAGCAAGAAAAATTCAAAAAAATTATTTCCAAGAATACAACACCACGTTGAATGGAATGATCAAGCATCATAAAATTGATGCTGATGAATTTTTAGAGTTTGTTCATGATGTTGATCTTAATTTTTTAAACAAAGATGAGGCTTTACAAGACGAGATTAGAAAATTAGAAGGAAAAAAGATTATATTCACTAATGGTTCTAGGGCTCATGCTGAAAATGTAACTAAAAGAATTGGGATTGATAAGCTTTTTGATGGTATATTTGATATTAGAGACTCAGAATTTATTCCTAAGCCTTCAAAAGAACCATATAAAAAATTAGTAGAAGATTACAAAATTGAGCCACAATATTGTATATTCTTTGAAGATATAGCAAGAAATTTAAAACCAGCACATGAATTAGGAATGAAAACTGTTTGGATTAAAAATAATGAGCCTTGGGCAGCAAAGTTTTCTGATGCTGATTTTGTAAATTACAAAACTGATAAACTTGCAAATTTTTTAAAGGAAATAAATGAAAGTAAATGAATTAGAAAAAATTATTAATGAGTCTTTTGAAAATAAAGAAAATATTTCTGTAAACTCAGATAAAAAAATTATAGATGCAATTAATGAAACTATAGAACTAACTGATAAAGGAAATGTTAGAGTCGCAGAGAAAAAAAATGGTAAGTGGTTTGTTAACCAATGGGTAAAAAAAGCAATTTTATTAAGTTTTAGAGTGAATAAAATGACTATGTCTAAAGGACCATACACAACTTGGTATGACAAAGTTCCAGGGAAGTCAGTTTTATGGAATGAAGATGATTGGAAAAAAGCTGGCTACAGACATGTTCCAAATGGAGTAGTGAGAAAAGGATCTTTTATTGCAAAAAATGTTGTTCTAATGCCTTGCTTTGTAAATCTTGGCGCATATGTCGATGAAGGTACAATGATAGACACTTGGGCATCAGTTGGCTCTTGTGCTCAAGTTGGTAAAAATTGTCATATATCTGGGGGAGCGGGCATAGGAGGAGTTCTAGAACCATTACAAGCTGGCCCGGTAATAATTGAAGACAATTGTTTTATAGGCGCAAGATCTGAGATTGCTGAAGGCGTAATTGTAGAAGAGGGATCAGTTATTTCAATGGGCGTCTACATTGGAGCATCAACTAAAATAGTAGATAGAGGAACAGGTGAATTCACTTATGGAAAAGTTCCCTCCTATTCTGTCGTTGTCCCAGGATCTCTACCAAACAAAAAAAATCCTAATGGTCCTGCTTTATATTGTGCAGTGATTGTAAAAAAAGTAGATGAAAAAACTCGAAGTAAAACTTCAATAAATGATTTATTAAGAGACTAATGGGAAAAATCAAGGAATTAGAATTAGCCAAAGAACTTATTCGTTTTCCTAGCATCACTCCAAAAGATGCTGGAGCAATAAATTTTTTGAGTAAACAATTAAGATCATTAGGATTTAAATGTAAAATTTTAGAATTTAAAGATAAAAAAAGTAAACCAATTAAAAATTTATACGCTAGACTTGGAACAAGGCAACCTAACCTTTGTTACGCTGGACATACAGATGTAGTCCCTCCAGGAAATATAAGCGATTGGACTGTAAACCCTTTTAAACCTGCGGTGAAAAAAAATCATTTGATAGGAAGAGGAGCAAATGACATGAAAAGCTCAATTGCTTGCTTTATTACTGCAGTAAAAAAGTTTTTAAATAATAAATCTAAATTCAAGGGCTCTATTAGTTTTTTAATAACTGGTGATGAAGAAGGTTTGGCTATTAATGGAACAAAAAAAGTTGTTGAGTATTTAAAAAGAAAAAAAGAAAAAATAAATTTTTGTATAGTTGGAGAACCGACAAATCCAAAAAAATTAGGTGAAATGATTAAAATTGGCAGAAGAGGAAGTCTGACAGGTAAGTTTGAAATATCTG
>CACHKS010000013.1:0-40033 GCA_902580485.1 uncultured Pelagibacteraceae bacterium | reverse complement strand
AATGGATTTGGCTCCTAATTTTGATAAAACTTTTGAAAGAGTAAAAGCATCTACATTTTCATTTATTTGTATCTTGTCTTGATGCATTATGGGTCCGGTGTCTAACTTTTCTTCTATTTTCATAATGCTTATTCCGGTTTGATTATCTAAATTCATAATTGATCTTTGAATAGGAGCAGCTCCTCTCCATTTTGGAAGAAGTGAGGCATGAACATTTATAAATCCATGTTTTGATAATTTTAAAAATTTTTTTGGTATAATTTTTCCGTAAGCTACTACAACTACAATATCAGGCTCTAGTTTTTTTAAATAATTATATTCTTCGTCAATGTCTAAGCTATTTGGCGTTCTTAATCTCAAAGAATGTTTTTTTGCAAAAATTTCAACTTTTGATGGAATTATTTTTTGACCACGTTTAGCTTTACTTGCTGGCTGCGAGTATATTGCTAAAAGTTGATGATTAGAGTTTACTAAAGACTCTAATGTAGGCACAGAGAACTCTGGTGTTCCCATAAAAACAATTTTTTGTGACATGAATTTTAGACTATTACTCTTTCAATTCCTTTTTTCTGTTTAACAAGCTTTTTTATAATCATATCTTTTTTAAGCTTAGATAGATAATCAATAAATAATATTCCATTTAAATGGTCTACTTCATGTTGAATGCAAGTAGCTAAAAGTCCGTCAGCTTTTAACTCTTTTTCTCTACCATCATAATCAACATATTTTAAAGTACATTCTGCCGGTCTTTCTATTTCAGCGAATTGTCCTGGTAAGGATAAACAACCCTCTTCATATACTGAAGTTTTTTTTGACTTATGTATTATTTGAGGATTAATTAGAAATATAGGGTTCTTTTTCTCTTCAGATTTAGAAATGTCAATCACCACTAGCCTTTTTAAAATTCCAACTTGTATTGCGGCTAAACCAATTCCAGGAGCCGCATACATAGTCTCTAGCATGTCATCCATAAGCTTTTTTATTTCTTTATCCACTTTTTCTAAAGGTTCACATTTTTTCCTTAGAATAGGATCTGGTTCTATGAGAATTTTTCTTAACATGTATAACTTATATTGTAATTAACTTCTTTGTGGAAGGGCTGAAATCAAAATCTCGTTTCTAATTTTTTTTAAATTATTCTGATTTAAAAGATGTGTTATAAAATAAATTGTTTCGGGATCCAAATTGTATGCTTCATCTTCTCCAATTATTTCTACTAATTTCAACGTTAAAAAGGCAGACTCTTTCCTTTTGCCAAGCGTCAACAAATTTGATGGAACATTGTATTTTTTAGAGATTTCTTGATAATTGAATTCTTTAGGAATTTCAAATCCATCTTGAGCTAATGATTCAACTAAAGCTAAATCTTTAGCTGAAAAAAAATATTTTCTATTTTTTTTAATTTTTTTATATATTTTGATAAAATCTTTTTGGGCTTTTTTCTGATTTATTTCATTATTAAAATATTTTAATAATCTTGATCTATGCAAAATTTTATCATCAAATTTTATTTTGCCTAACTTTAACTCTTCTTCGGTAATTATATTTTTTTGTACAACTTCCTGGTAAGACTCGGCAACATTATCTAGGTTAATTTCTTTAAGCCGATCACTTAAAAATTGTACAAAAATATTTGATAGATTGTCTTTTTGAAACAAATCTTTCAGTAAAAATAGTAATTTTATTTTATTTTCTTCATTATCTGAAAGTAAGTATCTTTGATAGATTAAAGCTCTTGCATCAATATTATCTAATCTTTGATAGATATCTTCCGCTTTTATTAAACTGTTTAAATCAAAAGAAATATTTGAATAAATATCAAATATTTTTTGCTTATCAAATTGATCTTGATTAGCTGCAATTTCTAAATTTTTTAATTTATCTTTATCTAGAGCATCATCTATTTTTATTAAATTAGCAGCATTTAAATATTCCCATATTATTTTTGGAGTATTTTTCTTGGGTTCGTAAGTAAAATTTTCAAAAGTTACACTTGAAAGATAAAAATTAAGTAAATTGTCTTCTTTAATTTTTTTTGTAGTTTTGCTTGTTACGCCCAAAAGAAAATTTATTTTATCATCAAAAAAATTATCCGATTGATTTTCTTCTCTTAAAATATCAAGTTGAAGTTGAGCTTCATTTTTCTTTTTATTGAAAACCAAACAATAAATTTTAAACTTATCTAAATATGAATCTTTTATATTTTTATCCAAGAAATTAATTTGCTGACAACCCTCTTTGATATTTGCTTTAGCAATATTAGTATCAACTAGGTATTGAATAAGTTTTTTTTTATTAGGAAAAGTACTATTTTGTTTTAGGAATTTTTCTATGAGATCTATCTTTCTATTTTCTATCATCCAGTTAATTTTTAAATTAACAAACTCTTTTTCATCCATCCCTTTAGGAGGATAAGCAAAAGATAAAATCGTATTCTCAAATAATTTTGTAGCAGTACTAGAAAGTTTAATTTTATTAATTCTATTAACGCTTGATCTAACATCTTCGGCTTTTGTTGCAGACCACATATTTAAATCAAAGTCATTTTCAGCGGGATCATAAATCCCAAATATTTTTATATTTTGAGAGGCTCTAGATATTTCATTTTCAATTTCAATATTGTTATTAGTTTCAGTGGTGATAATTATTTTAGGGACTGTAGTTATATTAGAGTTATCAATGTTTTGATTTGAATTAGGATTTTCTTTCTTTTCTTTATTCCAAATATCTATTTCTTCTTCTGCCTGTAGAGGCAAAAATGAAATAATCAAAATTAATAAGCTTATATATCTATTTAAGCTTGTTAATTTCATCTGTAATATCAATTTTATTGTTTTGTTTGGGGCTAGGAAAATTTATTTTTTCAATTAAAAAAATTGCTACGATTATTAAAATTATTACCAAAATTAATTTGATTAAAATTCTTCCTATTGAGCTACCAATACTTGGTTGTCGATTGTATTTAAGTTGCATAGTAAAAAAATATATTTAAACTGAAAAAATAAGACATATTTATGATAAATCAAATTTAAAATTGGTAGCATAATTGAAAAAAAACCTTTTATTAACTGGAATGATGGGTGTTGGTAAATCAACCATAGGCAAAAAGCTTGCAAAAAAGCTAAAAATTAAATTTATCGATATTGATCAAATTATTGAAAAGAAAGAAAAAAGTACAATAAAAGGAATTTTTGAAGATAAAGGGGAAGAGTACTTTAGAAAGATTGAAAAGAAAATTAATCTTGAAGAAATAAAAAAAAGCAATGCGGTTATAGCTCTTGGCGGAGGAGCATTTATGAATAAATCTATTCGTCAAGAGGCAAAAAATTTATCTATAAGTTTTTGGCTAGATCTTGACTTAGAGTCTCTTTTGATTAGATTAAAAAATGTTAAAAAAAGACCTCTTCTCAATCAAAGTAACTTAAGAGAGTCAGTTAATAAAATTTACTCTGAAAGAAAGAAAATCTATAATAAATCTGATTTTAAAATTAAATGTGGCTCAATGAACACTGATCAAATTGTAGATAAAATAATTAAATTATATGAAAGCTCAGAAAATACATTTTAAAAATTCTAATAAAGGTTACTCAATATTAATTGGAAATAATATCTTAAAAATATTGTCTTTAAAAATTAAATTGCTATGTCCAAAAACAAAAAAAATAGCTGTAATTCTGGATAAAGGTGTTCCTTCAAAATATAAAAGAATTATATTAAAAAATTTAAAAAAATATGAAGTTTATATATATAATTTTAATGCTAATGAGAAAACAAAATCTATAAAATCAGTAACTTCTTTAATAGATAAGCTGCTTTATAAGAATTTTAATAGATCAGATTTAATCCTCGGTGTTGGAGGAGGAATTACAGTTGATTTCAGTGGATTTGTAGCAAGTATTTTAAAAAGAGGATTAAATTTTATAACTATACCTACAACATTATTATCTCAAGTTGATGCTGCAGTAGGAGGAAAAACCGGAGTGAATTCTAAGTATGGTAAAAACTTAATAGGATCTTTTTCTCAACCCAAATTAGTAATTAGTGACACATCTTTTTTAAAAAGTTTATCAAAAAAAGAAATGGTATGCGGATATGCAGAAATATTAAAACATGCAGTTATAAATGATAAAAAATTTTTCAACTGGTTAAAATTAAATACAAAATATATTTTTTCTCATCATCCAATGAAGTTAATTTATGCTATTAAAAAGAGTTGTAATATTAAACTATTTTTTGTCAATAAAGATGTTAACGAAAAAAATTTAAGAATGATACTTAATTTTGGTCATACTTTTGCACATGCTATAGAAGTGAAAAATAATTACTCAAAAAATATTACTCATGGTGAAGCTGTTCTTGCAGGCATGATATTAGCTACTAAACTTTCTGTAATTAAAAAAGTTTGTAATAGAAAAACATTAAAAGAACTTATGGAAATTTATTCAGAAAATAATTTAAACTATTCATTTAATAAATATAAAAAAATTCAGGAAGTTAATGGATTAATTCCTTATTTAAAAAATGACAAAAAAAACGATGATGAAAAAATAAATTTTATATTATTGAATAAAATTGGTAAAACAACTATGCCTAACAAATACAAAATTTCAGTAAATGAATTAAAAAAACACGTAAAACTATTTACTCGATACTAATCTCTAAAGCATGAATTTTAGTTTTAAGATCTTCTTTTAAAATATTCATAATCAATTTTTGAGCTCTTAACCTAGATATTGATTTAAGATATAAAGATTTTATCTTTAAATGTAAGTGATATTTTTCTTCAGAAAAAAATTTATGCCCTTTATGTTTTTGTGAATTATCAATAATTTCTATTTTTTCAAAAGCAATTTTTTCTTTTAATTTTTTTTCAATATCTTTAAAATAATTTTCCATTTTTATAAATTTACTATATAGAAGTAGAATTAATATGAAAGTGATCTGTGATTGGGAAAATTGTAAAGAAATAGGCATATATAAAGCGCCTATAGAAAGAGATAATAGTAAAAAATTCAGACTACTTTGTCTGAACCATATAAAAATTTTTAACAAAAATTGGAATTATTTTGAAAATATGAGTGATCAAGAAATAGAATTTTTTATAAAATCAGATTTAACTTGGCATAAATCTACCAAAAACTTTGGATCTTCGGAAAATTTTTTTAATATTTTATGGAATAACGCTTTAGATGATAAGCTTAATATATTCAAAACCTCGAATTTTAAAGAATTTAAAAAAACTAAAATTTCTCAAACTGACAGGGATGCTCTCGAGGTTATGGAGCTAAATGATGAGACAAAATGGGAAGAAATTCACTCAAAATTTAAAAGTCTTGTGAAAAAATATCATCCTGATAAAAACCAAGGAAATAAAAAATTTGAAGATAAGTTAAAAAAAATTACTTTAGCTTATAGTCAATTAAAAAAAACATTAGGAAAAAAATGAGCTCTGAACAATTTATTGCAAAACCAGATATGAAAATTTCAGTCAAACAAACTTTTGGTTTTGATAGTGAAATGCAGGTAGACGCTTTTTCAAAAAAAAATGAATATGTTCCTAAAATAGATTCTGATTATAAATTTGATAAAGATACCACTTTAGCTATTCTTGCTGGTTTTTCTTTTAATAAAAGAGTCCTTATTCAAGGTTATCACGGAACTGGCAAATCAACTCACATTGAACAAGTAGCAGCCAGATTAAACTGGCCTTGTGTTAGAGTAAATTTAGATAGTCACATAAGCAGAATAGATTTAATTGGCAAAGATGCAATTGTCTTAAAGGATAGTAAACAGATAACAGAATTCAAAGAAGGTATTCTGCCTTGGTCAATCCAGAATCCTGTGGCTTTAGTTTTTGACGAATATGATGCAGGAAGACCTGATGTTATGTTTGTTATTCAGAGAGTTTTAGAAAGTGATGGAAAATTTACTTTATTAGATAAAAATAAAGTTTTAGAACAACATGATTTTTTTAGAATATTTGCAACAACTAATACTGTTGGACTCGGAGACACTTCTGGGTTGTATCATGGAACACAACAAATTAACCAAGGTCAAATGGATAGATGGAATATTGTTACCACTCTTAACTATCTCCCTTTTGAAAAAGAATTAGATATTATTTTATCTAAAAATAAAAAATTTAATAATAAAGAAGGAAAAGAAATATTGTCTAATATGATTAAAGTTGCTGATCTTTCAAGAAAAGGTTTTGTGAATGGAGATATATCTACTGTAATGAGTCCAAGAACTGTATTGCATTGGGCAGAAAATATGTCGATTTTTAAAGACCAAGGATATGCTTTCAGAGTTACTTTTTTAAATAAATGTGACGAATTAGAGAAGAAAATAATTTCTGAATATTACCAAAGATGTTTTGGAGAAGATCTTCCAGAGTCCTCAATAAATATTTCTTTATAAATAGTGGAAAAAAAGTCTGAAATATTAGAAAATTTTAAAACCGCTATCGGTTCTACAGTAAAATCTTTGTCTAATTCAGAAAATGTTGAGGTTTCATTTGGTAATCAAAATTTTCAATCAAAAAATAATTCTATTAAATTGCCTGAAATTGAGAGAGTAAATGACAAAATAAATTACAGTCAGATTAGGGCATTAGCAGACTCAAAGTCCCTTAGACTAAGATTTAGTAATAACAAAACTTATAAATCTTATGAGCCTACTGGAAATATATCAAAAAAATTATATAAAATTGCTGAACAAATTAGATGTGAAAAGCTAGGCTCAGATCAATTTAAAGGGGTAAAAAATAACATAGAAAAATATTACCAAGAAAGAACTAGTGCTTTAGATCTTAAAAATAGTGAAGAGAAAATAACAGAATCTTTTGAGAATTATTTGAGAGTTAAATTTTTTGAGTCAAAGAATAGCAAAGAATTAGAAAAAAAACTTAAGTCATATAAAAAAGATTTAAATGAAAAATTTAAAGGAAAAATTAAAGAATTAAGTAGCTTAACTCACGATCAGGCTCAATATAACTCGATTATTTCTGATTTAATTTCAAATATGGATTTAGATGAAAATTTTGAAAAAGAAGAGAAATATGAAGAAAATAAAGATGAAAAACAAAAAAATCAGAAAAACCAGGAACAAAAGACTAAAGAAAAAGAACAAGAACAACAAGAAATGTCTATAGACTCAGGTGTTCCTGATTTAGAAGAACAAGCAAAGGAGTCTGATCAGGAAGGAGAAGAAATTGAAATAGAAGATAAATCTAAATCAGATTTTAGAAAGAAAATTAAAAATAGCTTGGGAGACCTTAAGTATAAAGCCTATACAGAAGAATTTGATGAAATAATCAAAGCTAAAGACTTAGAAAGTGAAGAAGAACTTTATAGATTAAGAAAAAATTTGGACCAGCAATTGTTACAGCTTAAAAATTTTGTATCTAAGCTTGCAAATAAACTTCAAAGAAAACTTTTGGCAAAACAAAATAGATCGTGGAATTTTGATTTAGAAGAAGGGTTGTTAGATAATTCAAAATTACCAAGAATAATAATGGATCCTTTTAATTCACTTTCGTTTAAAAAAGAAAAAGATATCGAATTTAAAGATACTTTGGTTACAATTTTAATTGACAACTCAGGTTCAATGAGGGGTAAACCTATTTCAGTTGCTGCTATTTGTGCAGACATATTAGCTAGAACTTTAGAACGTTGTTCTGTTAAAGTAGAAATTTTAGGCTTTACAACTAAACATTGGAAAGGTGGTTCTTCTAGGGAAAAATGGATGAAAAATGATAAGCCGAATTTACCTGGAAGGCTAAATGATCTAAGACATATAATTTACAAATCAGCAGATATGCCTTGGAGACAAGAAAAAAATAATATGGGTCTAATGTTGAAAGAAGGATTGTTAAAAGAAAATATTGACGGCGAAGCTTTAAAATGGGCTTGCAATAAAATGTCTAAAAGAAAAGAAGAAAGAAAAATTTTAATGGTAATTTCAGACGGAGCACCAGTAGATGACTCAACATTATCAACTAATTCAAGTGATTATTTAGAAACTAATCTAAAAAATATAGTTAAATGGATTGAAAACAGAACCAATATAGAGTTATTAGCTATTGGTATTGGTCATGATGTAACTCGATACTATAGCCAAGCTATTAAAATTACTGACGTACAAGATTTGGGTGATGTAATGATAAATCAACTAACTGATCTTTTTGTTGAAAAGAATAAAAAAACTCTTCATTAATTTATCTTACCTTATAAATTGGTTTATCAGAAATATCTGTAATTTTTGATAATAACAATCTAAAAGGTATAAGCATCAGCAAAGTTATTAAAAACTTAACTGCTAAATCTCCAAAGGCTAGAGAAATCCAAGAAACACCCGTTCCATAAAAAGCAATAGAAAAAAATAAAAACGTATCAACTATTGAACCAAAAACTGAAGAGGTAAGAGGGGCAATATACCAGGATTTTTTTCGCAAGTTATGAAAGATAGTTACATCCAAGTTCTGAGAAATAAAAAAAGCTGCACCAGATCCTATGGCTATTCTAATAGAGATGATATTTGAGAAATTGGTAGAAAAAAATAGAGTTAAAAGCAAACCAATAAAAAATCCTATATATACAATTTTTCTTGCTACAATTTTTCCATATGCTCGATTAGCTAAATCTGTAATTAGAAATGTAACAGGATAACTAAAAGCTCCATAGGTTAAGATTTCACTTAAAGCAAAATATTGAATAGGAAATTGAACTAGATAATTTGAAGCAACTACTATCAAGCCCATTAAAACAGATAGCTTATAAAAAAGATTCATAACCTAAATAATTATGATTTTGAATAAATAGAAGACTTTAATTTCTTAACTTTTTTCGATAACTTTTCTTTCTTAGCTGATAAAAGATATTTATCCAGTCCCCCTTTGAAATCTACTGTTCTTAGAGCTGCATTAGTTACATTTAATTTAATGTTCTTTTTTAGAATATCACTCTTAAATGTCACTTTTTTTAAATTAGGCAAAAATCTTCTCTTCGTCTTGTTTTTAGCATGACTTACGTTATGGCCTTTTAAAGGTGAAATTCCTGTTAGTTCGCATCTTTTGCTCATAATATTTTCCTAAAGCTATATAATTCCTGCATGATCAGTGGTCAAGCGTTAATTCCAACAGCATCGCTTATATTTTTGATTTTATTATTCTTTAAAATTGAAATTAATTCTTTTTTAATTTCTTTTACTACTCCTGGGCCTCTATAAACCATTCCAGTATATAGTTGAACCACATCTGCCCCAGCAGTTATTTTATCAAAAGCGCTTTCTCCAGAATCTACTCCACCTACACCAATTATAGTAATTTTTCTATTCAGTTCTTTATAAAATTTTTTAATCAAATTTGTAGAAATATTTTTTATAGGCTTGCCTGACAAACCGCCTGACTCGTTTTTTTTGCCATCTAATAATTTTTCTCTATTTTTATCTGTGGTATTTGAAATAATTACTCCATTGATCTTATATTTTTTTATAATTTCTACAATATTGCTTATTTCTTTTTCATGAATATCTGGTGAAATTTTAACAATTAAAGGTTTATCAATATTTTTATCTTCTTTTAATTTATTCAAACCCTCTAATAATTTAATCATTGAATTAGACTCATGAAAATCTCGCAAACCTTCTGTGTTAGGTGAAGAAATATTAATTGTTACATAATCTGCATAGGAATAAAGTTTTGATAAACAAATGTAGAAATCTTCTGATTTATTCCTGCTTTCTTTATTTGGACCAATATTTATTCCTAAAATTCCCTGAGGTTTGTTCTCAGAAATCCTTTGAGCAACAATCTCTGAACCGTGGTTATTGAATCCAAGTCTATTTATTAAAGCTTCATCTTTTTCTAATCTAAAAATTCTTGGTTTAGGATTGCCTAATTGTTTTTTAGGAGTAATTGTGCCTACCTCTACAAACCCAAAACCTAGTTTAAAAATTGAATTATAAACTTCCGCACTTTTATCAAATCCTGCAGCTAGGCCAATTGGGTTTTTAATTTTTTTGTTAAATAAATTTGTTGTTAAAGATTCTTCTCCTTTAACACTAAAAAAACTTTCAGGTATAAAATTTGCCTTTAGTGATTTGATTGCTAAATCATGTGCTGTTTCTGGATCTAGTGAAAAAATATAAGGTTTTAAAATTGAAAACATAATTACTGTATTTTATTATTAATTAGACTAATTGTTTCTTTAAGACCAAAAAAACTAATAAAAAATCCCATTCTTGGACCGTCCTCTTCACCAAATAATACTTGATAAATTAATTTGAACCAATCTCGAAGATTTTTATCATATCCATTTTCTTTTCCTACAGAATATACGATAGTTTGTATATCCTCTGGATTTGATTTTTGATCAACTTTTTCTAACTTTAAAACTAAATTTTTCAATGCTTTTTTTTCTGTATCGTTAGGAGTTTTATATTTTTTATTTGGCTCTACCTTGTCTTTAAAATAATTAATTGCATAGTCTGTAAGACCGTCTAAAATAGGATAGTCTTTAGATTTTATTTCTTGATGAAATTTATTAATGAACTTCCATAATATTTTTTTATTGTCTGCATTGCTAGATCCAACTAAATTTAAAAGCATAGAAAAAGGCATAACTATTTTTTCTTTTGGCGGTTTTCCGTTATGAACATGCCATACTGGATTGGCTATTTGATCTTTTTCTTTCTGGTGAGGAAACTTTTCAATTAACGATAAATATTCATCAACTGTTTTTGGAACTACTTCTGAGTAAAGTTTTTTGGCTCTTTTGGGATTAGGATACATATATAAAGATAAGCTTTCTGGTGATGCATATCTAAGCCACTGCTCAATTGATATACCGTTTCCTTTAGATTTAGATATCTTTTCACCTTTTTCATCTAAAAATAATTCATAAGCAAATCCGTTTGGTGGAATTTTTCCAAGAGCTCTACAAATTTTATTAGAAAGAATTGCACTTTCTGTCAAATCCTTACCATACATTTCAAAATCTACGTCAAATGTGAACCACCTCATAGCCCAATCTACTTTCCATTGTAGTTTGCAATTTCCATCTAAAACATTGGTCTCAAACTTTTTGCCTTCATTTTTAAAAATAACTGTGCCTTTTTTTGGATCCATACTTATTAAAGGAATCTGTAAAACTTTACCTGTATCAGGACACATTGGCAAAAAAGGACAGTAAGTTTTTTTTCTCTCATCTCCAAGGGTAGGTAAAACAATATTCATTATTTCTTCATATTTTTCTAATACTCTCATCAAAGAATCGTTAAAAACACCTTTTTTATAGTTAAAGGTTGAGCTTTTAAAAATAAAATCAAACTTAAATTTTTTTAAAAAATTTTTTAACATTTCATTATTATGTTCACCAAAGCTTTTATATTTACCAAATGGATCTGGAATGCTTGTTAAAGGTTTTCCTAAATTTTTTTTTAAAACTTCATCGTTGGGTATATTATCTGGAACCTTTCTAAGACCATCCATGTCATCTGAAAACGTAATTAACTCACAATCAATTTTTTGAATATGCTTAAGCGCATTTATCATCATAGTTGTTCTAGCAACTTCTCCGAAAGTCCCAATATGAGGCAAACCGCTAGGACCGTAACCAGTTTGAAAAGTAATTTTATTTCTAGTCCTAATTATATTTTTTCTATCTTTTAAAAGTTTTCTAATTTCTACAAATGGCCAAGAAGAGGTTGAGTGAATTAAGTTGTTATCAAGCATAACTATGGTTTATTAAATTTTATGTATAAAATACAGATATAATTACACGATATTAAGTTGAATTTTATATCTATTTAAATAATCTGAAACCCTATGGTAACGAACAAAACTGTTTTTTTCATGATCGGAGTACTGCTTGTTGTGCTCGGTGTTTCTATGCTAGCTCCCTACGTAATGCAGTTGATATATAAAGAAAATAGTCATAGTTTTGTCTCATCGGCCTTTATAACTATTTTTGTAGGGATATTGTTCATTCTAGCTAACTTAGAGAAAGAGTTTAGACTTAACCTAAGACAAACTTTTTTATTTTCAACGCTAGCTTGGTTAATGGTTGCAATTTTTGGAAGTTTGCCTTTCCTTTTATCTCCTGAAAAATTTACTTTTAGTGAAGCTTTTTTTGAAAGCATGTCAGGCATCACTACAACAGGAGCAACAATAATTACCAATTTAGATAATAGTCCAAAAAGTATTCTTTTATGGAGAGCAATAATGCAATGGCTTGGTGGGATTGGAATAGTTGTTATGGCAATCACAATCTTACCTTTGTTAAAAGTAGGAGGTATGCAATTATTTAAAATGGAAGGGCCAGGTACAACTGAAAAAATTTTACCTAGAACAGTTGAAGTTGCAACTATTATCGTTTCAACATATTTATCATTAACTTTATTGTGTGTGTTTTTTTACTGGCTTTTTGGAATGTCTATATTTGATAGCATTGCTCATGCTATGACAACTATTGCTACTGGAGGATTTTCAACTCATAACGACTCTATAGGTTTTTTTGAAAATCCAAATATTGAAATTATAGCAAGTATTTTTATAGTCTTAGGAAGTATACCTTTCATTTCATATTTAAAATTTGTTAAAGGAAATAAAAAAATTTTTTTTCAAGATGTACAAATTAAAGGTCTTATTTATCTGCTTCTCATTTCAATATTAATTATGTTTATCTATTTATTGTTTATAAATTATGAAAGCAATATTTTAGAAAAAATAAGAATATCATCTTTTAATGTTATATCTATTTTTTCTGGAACTGGATATGTCACAGATGATTTTGGATTATGGGGAAATTTTTCTCTTATCTTTTTCTTGTTCTTAATGTTTGTTGGTGGATGTGCTGGATCTACAGCATGTGGAATTAAAATTTTTAGATTACAAATGCTTGTGATTTTTTTAAAGAATCAAATTAAAAAGTTATTTTATCCAAATAGTATAATAATAAATAAATATAATAATCAAAAAATATCAGATGAATTTATTAATTCAGTGATAGTTTTCATTTTTTCTTTCTTATTTATTTTCTTCATTATTGCTATGCTCCTAACTATCTCTGGATTAGATTTTTTAACTGCTATTTCTGGTGCTGCAAGCGCAATATCAAATGTAGGCCCTGGATTAGGAGATATAATTGGTCCTGACGGAAACTATAAAGCTATACCAGACTTATCAAAATGGATATTATCAATTGGCATGTTACTTGGTAGATTAGAGTTATTTGCTGTTTTAGTATTATTTTTTCCATCATTTTGGAGAAGTTAAAAAAATTATTAATTATGGAAATATACAAAAAACAAACATTGTCTGAAACTTTCTCTGTTTATTTTGATAGACGAATGATCAGAATTTTATTGCTTGGAGCTATTAGCGGATTTCCCTGGGTATTAATTGGAAGTAGTTTAAGTTTATGGCTTAAGGAAGATGGATTAAGTCGAAGTACTATTGGCTGGGCAGGATTAATTTTTGCGGTTTATGCTTTCAATTATTTATGGGCACCAATAATAGATAGAATTAGAATTCCTTGGTTAACTAATAAGATTGGTCACAGACGTGGATGGATTGTTGCAATGCAAACTATAATTTTATTAAGTTTAGTTTGTTGGAGTTTAATAAATCCTACCGTTAATTTAGCTTTGGTAATAAGTGTTGGATTAATAATCGCAATCGCTTCTGCTACTCAGGATATAACTGTTGACGCCCTTAGAATTGAACAAATCGGTGAACATGAAGGAAAGTCTATGCAAGCAGGTGCGGCTATGGCTGTAGTTGGGTGGTGGACAGGCTATAAGTTGGGAGGAGTTATATCATTAAATGTTGCAGAATTTTTTGAATTAGCCGGATTTGAAAATTATTGGCAAATTACTTTTTTGATTTTAGGTGTAGTAATCATAGCTTGCAATATAGGATTAATGTTTGTGCACGAACCTCAACCAACCGACAGAAAAAAATCCCAAGCTCAAACAGATAAATTTTTTCAAGATAAATTAGGATCTTCTAATTTTACAACAAAAACTTTGGCATGGATTACAGGAACAATTATCGGTCCAGTTTTAAGTTTTTTTAAAAAGAATGGCTTTAATGTTGCATTAGCTATTTTAGGATTTGTTTTTCTTTTTAAAATTGGGGAAGCTTTTTTAGGCAGAATGTCAGTAATATTTTATAAAGAAATAGGATTTACTAAATCAGACATTGCCCTGTATTCAAAAGGATTAGGTTGGATAACTACTGTAATTTTTACCTTATTAGGTGGATTATTTGCAATTCGTTCAGGCGTAATTAAAGCTATGTTTTTTTCTGGTATTTTGATGGCATCTACTAACTTATTGTTTTCTTTGTTAGCTTGGTCAGGAAAGTCAGAGCTGCTTTTTGCAATTGCGGTAATTTTTGATGACATGGCTGCAGCATTTGCGACTGTTGCTTTTGTAGCATTTATTTCTATGCTTGTAGACAGAACTTATACCGCTACTCAATACGCACTTCTTGCATCAATTGGAACTGCTGGACGAACTACCTTGGCAGCTTCATCGGGAGCTTTAGTTGATTGGTTAAATGGCGACTGGGGAATTTTCTTCATAATTACTGCAATAATGGTAATACCCTCCCTAATATTTCTTTATACGATTAAAGATAAACTGAAGCTAAATGAGTAAATATTTAACAAATAATTTTTCGATTATAAACCTTCATAAGAAACCTTCCTCTAAATCTGAGATCGTAACACAAATGATTTTTGGGGATAGCTTTTCAATTTCGGAAAAAACTAAGAAATGGCTTAAAGTAAAGATTAAAGAAGATGGCTATAAAGGTTATGTCAAAAATAAAAATTTCTCCAATTTTTTAAAACCCACGCACAAAATAAATGTTTTAAAAGCAAAAATTTATAAATCTCCAAACAAAAGAAAAAAAATAACCGAAATATCATTTGGTTCAAAAATCAAAGTCATAGATAATAATCTCAAATTCTTTAAATTTTCAAAAGGGTGGATAAGTAAAAATAATGTTAAGCCTATTTCATTTAAAGAAAAAAAACCTTTTAGAAATATTATAATATTTAAAAATACTAAATATAAATGGGGAGGAAAATCATTTAAGGGGATAGACTGTTCAGCATTGATACAAATATTTCTTAATTTTAATAACAAATTTTGCCCAAGAGATGCCAGAGAACAGTTTAAATATTTTAAAAAAAATATAAAATTAAAGAATATTAAAAAAAATGATATTATTTATTGGAAAGGTCATGTCGCTCTTGCCCTTTCAAACAAAAAACTAATCCATGCTTATGGACCTATGAAAAAAACATTAATCATGGGTATCGATCAAACGATTAAAAGAATAGAAAAAACTGCAAAACTAAAAGTTATAGGAGTTAAAAGGTTATAAATAGTAAAGGCAGCTTCAGTCTCCCTCCACTGCCCTTAAAGACAATTTAAATGATTCGATGATTAAATTTAAGTCTCTTATTAAGTGAGTGTGGATATAAAATGGCGGAGAGAGAGGGATTCGAACCCTCGAAACGGTTTCCCGTTTACACGCTTTCCAAGCGTGCGCCTTCAACCACTCGGCCATCTCTCCAGCATTAAATCAAAAAAATTATTTTGCTAGAACTCTTTTATTGTTATTTATCAATCCAATATAACAATTTAATACTAAAAAGAGTATGATAAAACAAATTTCAAACATTATTTAAAATTATAAATCTATTTAATGAAAAAAGGTAAATATTTAATAACCGGAAGTGCTGGGTTTATTGGTTCTCACTTAGTTAGAAAAATTTCCAGTGAATATGATCTTGTTCTAGTAGATGATCTTTCAAGCGGATCTTTAAAATTTATTCCAAATAAATATAGAAAAAGATTAATAAAAAAAAAAATTCAAGATCTTCATAAAGTAAACATCAAAAGACTAAAAGGTATATTTCATTTAGCTGCTCAATCATCGGTGCCTTTATCTCTAAAAAATTTGAATCAAAGTAGTGCCAATAATCTTGCAAGTTCTATTAAAGTTTTTGATTTAGCAAAAAAATATTCTGTACCCATAGTCTATGCTTCTTCATCAGCAATTTATGGACATTTATCGGTAGGAAAAGATTATATAAAAAAATATTCAATTACTTCCCCATATGCACAAGACAAATTGACTTTAGAAAATTATGCAAAAATGTGTCATGAAGTTTTCAAAATATCTTCTGTAGGTTTAAGATTTTTTAATGTATATGGACCAGGACAAAATCCAAATAGTCCTTATTCAGCTGTTGTACCAATATTTTTAAAGAAAATGAAAAAGAATAGTTCGGTTATAATTAATGGTGGATATCAAACTCGAGATTTTATTTTTGTAGAAGATATAATTAAAATAATGCTTCTTTCAATGAAAAAGATTCAAAGAATAAAAAAATATGAAATTTTTAATGTTGGAACTGGTAGGTCTATAACAATTAACTATTTGTATAAATTGATAAAAAATAAACTTGGATCAAAAAGTAACTTTAAAAAAAGAAAACTCGATCAATTTGACCCAAAAAAATCCTCTGGAACCTTTAAAAAAATGAGAAAATTTTTAAAATTAAAAAAATCTTTTTTTACAAAATTGGAGGATGGAATTCAAAAAACTATAGACTATTAAAATCTTAAGTTTCTTTATTTATCTTTAGCACTCCTATAAATGCCTCTTGAGGAATCTCAACTTTACCAAATTGTTTCGATCTAGCTTTTCCTCTCTTCTGTTTTTTTAATAATTTTTTCTTTCTATCTGCTGCACCACCCCCGTGTATTTTAGTCAACACATCTTTTGAGAATCCCTTAATTGATTCTCTAGCAACAATTTTGCCTCCGATTGCAGCCTGAATTGGAATCATAAAATTATGTCTCGGGATTAAATCTTTTAATTTTTCACAAACTTGTCTACCAGTGGATTGAGCAAAATCTTTATGAATGATCATTGCTAAAGCGTCAACCGACTCACCATTTACTAATATACCAAGTTTTACCAAGTTGCCTTCCTTATGCCCAGTAATTTCGTAATCAAAACTAGCGTATCCACTTGAAATAGATTTTAACCTGTCGTTAAAATCAAAGACAACTTCATTTAGTGGTAAATCATAAGACAAAACTGCTCTATTGCCGGAATAAGTTAAATTGGTTTGAATTCCTCTTTTGTTTTGGCAAATTTTTATAATCGAACCCAAATACTCATCGGGAGTTATAACTGTAGCTTTAATCCAAGGCTCTTCGATTTTTATAATTTGTGTTGGATCTGGCATACTAGAAGGGTTTTGTAAGTCTATAACTTCACCTTTAACTTTATGAACTTTATAAATAACCCCTGGGGTTGTAGTTATTAGATTTACGTCAAATTCCCTCTCTAATCTTTCTGTTATAATTTCTAAATGTAATAAACCAAGAAAACCACATCTAAAACCTAATCCTAAAGCACTAGAAGATTCTGCTTCGTAAGAAAAACTAGCGTCATTAAGTTTAAGCTTTCCTAAACCATCTTTTAATTTTTGATATTCAGAACTATCTACTGGAAATAAACCACAAAAAACAACAGGTTTACTTGGTTTAAATCCAGGTAGTGCTGTTTCAATTGGATCTGAAGCATCACAAATTGTGTCTCCAACTTTTGTTTCTGATAAAGATTTAATTCCAGTTATTATAAAACCTATTTCTCCAGAATTTAGTTCTTCTATATCATTAGGTTTTGGAGTAAATATACCTACTTTTTCAACAACATATTCCTGTCCGTTAGACATTAACTTAACTTTCATATTTCTTTTAATCTTCCCGTTTATTACTCTTACCAAAATAACAACACCTAAATAACTGTCATACCAACTATCAACTAATAAAGATTTGAGTTGTTTTTTTTGCACACCTTTTGGAGGGGGTAAGTTCTTTATAATTGATTCCAAAATATCTTCTATTCCTTGACCTGTCTTGCCTGAACACTTGATTGCATTTGAAGTATCAATGCCTACTACATCTTCAATTTCTTTTTTCGTTTTATCAATGTCTGATGCTGGTAAATCAATCTTATTTAAAACTGGTATAACCTCATGATTAATTTCTAAAGCTTGATAAACATTTGCCAATGTCTGTGCTTCAACACCTTGGGTGCTATCTACTATTAATAATGAACCTTCGCAGGCAGATAAAGATCGACTTACTTCATAACCAAAATCAACATGACCTGGAGTGTCTATAATATTTAAAATATATTCTTTTCCATCTTTGGCTTTATAGTTAAGCTTTACTGTTTGTGCTTTTATAGTAATTCCTCTTTCTCTTTCGATATCCATAGAGTCTAAAACTTGAGTTTTCATCTCCCGGTCAGTTAGTCCTCCACATTTATGAATAATTCGATCTGCAATAGTAGATTTTCCGTGATCTATATGCGCAATTATTGAAAAATTACGAATTTTATTTATGTCTGACATTAAGACCTGATTGTTGCGCCAGTTTTTTCTTTAACAACTTCGATTATTTTTTGACTTACTTGATCTAAATCTTTTTCACTTAAAGTTTTGTCTAAAGCTTGAAGAGTTACGTTGATAGCTACTGATTTTTTGTTTTTAGGGATATTTTCTCCCTCAAAAACATCAAATACAATAACTTTTTGAATAATATTTTCATCTATCTTTTTAATTAATTGTTCAAGCAAACCAACTTTAAAAGATTTATCAATTACAAATGCGAAATCTCTCTCTGATTTTTGAAAATCTGAAGCTATATAATTAACTTTTGTCTGTCTTATTTTTTTATTTGGTTGAGGTATATTTTTTAAATAGATCTCAAATCCAAAAATATTTTTGTCTTTAAAATCCAATTTTTTTACAATAGCAGGATGTAATTCTCCGAAGTACGCTAGATGGGGTCCTTTATCAGATTTTAAATTAATAGAACCAGATCGACCTGGATGATAACTATTTTTAGTTAAATCGTTTATAAAAAGATTTTTTTCATCTATACCTAATTCAATTAGTGTTCTTAAAACGTCACTTTTAATATCAAAAATATCAATATTTCTTGCCTTATCAGACCAACTTCTTCTATTAACTTGGCCTGATTTTATTCCTCCGATAACTATTTGTTGTTCGCCAGGATTTTTCCCAAAGAATGTTGGTCCTATTTCAAAAAATGATAAATCACTATATCCTCTGTCTTGGTTTTTTTTCAAATGAATAGAAAGATTAGAAAATATTGATCTCCTCAAAACATCTAAATCAGATGATATAGGATTATAAATATTAATTTCTTTTTCACCTCTCGAAAATTGTTTATCAACATTTGAGTCTGTAAAAGACCAAGTAACCGTTTCCATATAACCTTTTGAAGCTAAAGCTCTTTGACAAAGATGAAAAAGTTTTTGTTTGAAATTTAAAGTCTCTTTCTCTCTTTTTTTTTCTGGTTCTATCACTTGAATTTTATCAAATCCCTTAATCCTTATTAACTCTTCAATTAAATCAACTTCTTGGGAAACATCAGGTCTCCAAGAAGGAATTTCAACTTTTAGAATTTTTTTAATTTTTTTAACCTTGAAGCCTAAGGAAGATAAAATTTTGTTGACTTCTGAAATTGAAATTGAGATACCAATTAAATCTTTAAATTTTTCAATGTTAAAATCTATAACTTTATTTTTTTGAGAGGTTTGACCAGTAATAGTAAATTTGCTTGCTTCTCCTCCACAAATTCTGACAATTAATTCAGTGGCTATTTCTAAGCCTTCTTTTATAGAATTAGGATCTATTCCTCTTTCAAATCTATATTTAGCATCAGTATTTATGTTTAACTCACGACCTGTTTTTCTAATGGATGAAGGTAAAAAATAAGCAGATTCTAATAATATATTTTTTGTGTCAAACTCAGTAGAAGTTTTTGTTCCTCCGATAACTCCTCCAAGCCCTAGAATACTGCTTTTGTCAGTAATAACACACATTCCTTTCTTTAGTTTATATTTCTCATTATCTAATCCCTCAAATTCTTCACCTTCTTGGGAATTTCTAACAATAATCTCTTTATCTATTTTGTTTGCGTCATACGCATGTAAAGGTCGATTAAGATCAAACATGACATAATTTGTAACATCAACAACTGCAGAAATTGGTTTTAAGCCTAAAGCTAAAATCTTATTTTTTAACCAATCTGGACTTTCTTTATTGGTAATATTTTTTATGTAACAACTTCCAAAAGATAAACATCCTTGGTTTTTTTCTTTAGAGATTGATACTTTTATAGACTGCTTTAAATTTTGTTTAAAAGATTTTTTCTTTA
Organism: uncultured Pelagibacteraceae bacterium; assembly: GCA_902580485.1. Lineage (GTDB taxonomy): Bacteria > Pseudomonadota > Alphaproteobacteria > Pelagibacterales > Pelagibacteraceae > Pelagilacustribacter. The sequence continues at coordinate 19,747 of CACHKS010000013.1, read as the reverse complement.
ATTTTAAAAGACTTCCTAGTCCAGATGATGAAAGATCCCTTGCTATGCCTCTTACTCCAAGACAATCAGCTCTATTTGGAGTAATAGCAATATCTAGAGCTTTTTCTGATTTAGTTTTAAAATAACTTTTACCAATTTCTTTTTCTTTATTCTGTAACTCTATAATTCCCGCACTCTCATCAGATAAATTTAATTCATTTTCTGAGCAAAGCATTCCTTTTGACTCTACTCCTCTAATTTTCGCAATTTTTAATTTAAATTTTGTTTTAGGAATGGTCGCTCCAGGAGGAGCATAGATAGTTACTAAACCATCTCTAGCATTTGATGCTCCACAAACTACTTTTATAATTTTATTATCTCCTAAACTTACGTCACAAACTTTTAACTTATCAGCATTAGGGTGTTTTTCTGCTTTCAAAATTTTTGCAATTTTAAATTCACTCATTTCCCCTGAGTTTTCTTTTATATTTTCAACTTCAAGCCCAATATTAGTTAATTGATCTATTATTTTGCCTTCGTTTGCTTTTGTTTGTAAATGCTCCTTAAGCCAAGGGATGGTAATAATCATTTACTTAAACCTCTATAATTTGTTGGAACATCCAAAGGATCAAAACCAAAATGGCTTAACCATCGATAATCAGTTTCGAAAAATGCTCTTAGATCATTAATTCCGTATTTTAGCATCGCTAATCTATCAATTCCGATACCAAAAGCATAACCTTGATATTTTTTTACATCTACTTTAACATTTTTTAAAACATTAGGATGTACCATTCCACAACCCAAAATTTCTAACCATTTGTCTCCTTCTCCAATAACTATTTTGCCATTCTCTAGCCTATAACCAATATCTACCTCTGCCGAAGGTTCGGTAAATGGAAAATGACTAGGTCTAAATCTCATCTTAACATTTTTGACTTCAAAAAATTCTTTAATGAAATAATCTAAACACCCTTTTAAATGACCCATAGTAATATTTTTATCTATATGAAGTCCTTCTAATTGGTGAAACATCGGTGAGTGAGTTTGATCACTATCAGATCTATAAGTTCTACCAGGAACTATAATCTTAAAAGGAGGTTTTTCATTTAACATAGTTCTAATTTGAACTGGGGAAGTATGAGTTCTTAATAAAAGTTTTTTATTTTTATCTAAATAAAAAGTATCATGCATATCTCTTGCAGGATGATCTTCGGGTGTATTAAGTGCAGTAAAATTATGATACTCCGTTTCTACATCAGGGCCTTCCACAACTGAAAATCCTATTTCTGAAAATATAGAAGAAATTTCATCAATCACTTGGGATACAGGATGAATTTTTCCTTCTCTATAAGATCTTATAGGTAAGGTAACATCAATTTTTTCACTTTTTAATTTTTCATTAATCTCTTGTGTCTCAATTTCTAAATTCTTTTCCTCTATCTGTTGAGATAAACTATCTTTTAATTTATTTAAGCGAGAAGCAAAGTCTTTTTTATCTTTAGCAGACAGAGATCCTAAAATTTTGAATTGAATGGTAATTTGACCATTTTTACCAAAAAACTCTGTTTTTAAATTTTGTAATTCATCTTTAGATTTTACAGAGTCTATCTTTGCGTTAAAAATAGAGTTTATTTTTTCTAAATCACTCATTTGGTATTATGATTTTTTATATTAAGTTGAGATTAAATCAAAGACTCTTATTAGTTAAGAGATGATTGAACCTTTTTTACTATAGATTTAAAGACTTCTGGATTATTATAAGCCAATTCTGCTAACACTTTTCTATCTAACTTGATCTTAGATTTAGCCAAACCGTTAATAAATTTTGCGTATGTAAGACCTTCTATTCTTACTCCGGCATTAATTCTTTGAATCCATAAAGATCTAAATTCTCTCTTTTTTGTTTTTCTATCTCTATAAGCATATTGCATTGCTTTTTCCATAGCCTGACGAGCTATTCGAATAGTATTTTTTCTTCTTCCGTATTGGCCTTTAACTGATTTTAAAATTTTTTTATGTTTTGCTCTACTTACAACACCACGTTTTGTTCTAGCCATATTATCCTCTTAAATTATATGGCATGTACGATTTAACAATTTTTGAGTCTTGTTTAGTCATTATCGTAGTGCCTCTTTGTTTTCTAATTTGTGAATTTGTTCTTTTTATCATTCCATGTCTTTTCCCAGCTTGAGGCATTTTAATTTTACCTGTAGCTGTAAATCTAAATCTTTTTTTTGCAGAGCTTTTAGTTTTTAATTTAGGCATAAATATTTGGGTTTTATATAGACAATAATTAATCTTTACAAGATGATATTATCTTTAATTTAGATGGGTTGAATTATCATCACCATTTGCCTTCCTTCAAATTTTGGCTGGCTTTCAACTTTTGCAATATCTTTAGTTTCTTCAATAATTCTGTTCATTAAATCTTTTCCAAGCTGAGTATGTTGCATTTCTCTACCTTTAAATTTAACAGTAAATTTTACTTTATCTCCTTTAGTTATAAATTTTTTAGCATTTTTTATTTTAAAATTATAATCATGAGCTTCTGTTCCTGGTCTTAATTTAATCTCTTTCAGAGAAACTATTTTTTGTTTTTTTTTCGCTTGATTTGCCTTCTTTTGTAAATCATATTTATATTTTCCCATGTCCATAATTTTACAAACTGGGGGGTTGGCATTAGGAGATATTTCTATTAAATCTAATCCTTCTTGTTTAGCTATTTCAATAGCCTTGTTTAATGGCATCGCTCCAAGATTGCCTCCGTCACTACCAATTACTTGAACATCCAATGCTCTAATTCTCTCATTAGCTTTTGGACCTTGAGGTTTGCTTCGTCTTTGAAAGTAGTTAGGTTTAAAGTTTGACACTTAGTTTAAGGGCAACTTATTTTCTTTAAGCATATTTTTAATCAGGTCTTCTCTTTTCATCTTTTCTTGTTTTTCAGATCCCAGTCTTCTAATTGTAACAGTGTTACCAGCAACCTCTTCTTTTCCACAAACAATAATCACTGGTACTTTAGCTAGAGAATGTTCTCTAATTTTATAATTTATTTTCTCGTTTCTTAAATCCACTTCACATTTTATACCTTCTTTAAATAAATCTTCAAATAATTTTTTTACATACTCATTATTCTCTTCTGCAATTGTACATACCACTGCTTGTGATGGTGACAACCAAAAAGGCAATTTTCCTGCATAATTTTCTATTAAAATTCCTATAAATCTCTCTAAAGAACCGAATAGAGCTCTGTGTAACATAACTGGAACCTTTTTTGTTCCGTCTTTGTCAACAAATGTTGCTCCTAATCTATTTGGTAAATTTAAATCTACTTGTAGAGTTCCACATTGCCAATCTCGACCTATTGCATCTCTTAAAACAAATTCTATTTTTGGTCCATAAAAGGCTCCTTCCCCTTTGTTAATTGTATATTCAAGTTTAGATTTTTTAATTGCTGATAATAGAGCTGCTTCGGACTTATCCCAAACACTATCGTCTCCGACTCTTTTATCTGGTCTATCTGAATATTTTAAAATTACATCTTTAAATCCAAGGGCTTTATAAATTTCCAAAATCAAATTTGTTACCGTTAATGTTTCTTGGGTAATTTGGTCTTCAGTACAAAAAATATGGGCATCGTCCTGAGTAAATGCTCTTACTCTTAATAAACCATGCAACGCTCCAGAAGGTTCATATCTATGCACTTTTCCAAACTCTGATAATTTTAATGGTAAATCTCTATAGCTTTTAAGACCTTGGTTAAAAACTTGAACACAGCCTGGACAATTCATGGGTTTAATTGCAAAAGTTTTTTCATCAGGTGTTTCTGAGGTAAACATATGCTCACCAAATTTTTCCCAGTGACCAGATTTTTCCCATAAAGTCTTATCTAAAAGTTCTGGGGTATTTATCTCTTTATAGCCTGCTAAACGTTGCTTCATTCTCATATACTCAACTAATCTTTGAAATAATAACCAGCCCTTCTCATGCCAAAATACTGATCCTGGACTTTCTTCTCTAAAATGAAATAAGTCCATTTCTTTCCCTAGCTTTCTATGATCTCTTTTTTCTGCCTCTTCTAATCTGTGTAAATAATCGTCTAATTCTTTTTTTGAGCTCCAGCATGTCCCGTAAATTCTCTGCAACATTTCGTTATTTGAGTCTCCTCGCCAATAAGCCCCGGATACTTTAGTTAATTTAAAAGCTTTTCCTATTTTGTTAGATGATGTTAAATGGGGACCTCTACACAAATCATGCCAGGTATCTCCATGATGATAAACTGAAAGTTCTTCATTTTTAGGAATGCTCTCAATAATTTCTGCTTTATACTTTTCGCCAATTTTTTTAAAGTGAGTAATAGCTTTATCCCTTTCCCAAACTTCTCGCCTTGTCTGAACATCCCTATCAATAATTTCTGACATTTTTTTTTCTATCTTTTTTAAATCATCACTTGTAAAAGGCTCTTTTCTAGCAAAGTCATAATAGAAACCATTTTCAATAACCGGACCAATTGTTACTTGTGTGCCTGGAAATAATTCTTGAACAGCCATAGCCATTATATGTGCAGCGTCATGTCTAATAACTTCTAAACCTTCTTTATCTTTTGATGTGATTATTCTTACTTTTGAGTTTTTTCTAATTTCATGACTTAAATCTTTTAATTGTCCGTCTACCTCCATAATTAAGGCAGTTTTTTCTAAAGATTTACTAATTTTTTTTGCAAGTTCCAAGCCATTAATTGATTTTGTAAATGTAATTTTTTTTCCATCTAATAATTGAATTTGAGGCATTTATTTAATGTCTAACAATTTTTTATACTCTCTTAAAGTCGAATCGCACATAGCTTCTACATCAAATTTTTTCGTTATGTTTTTTCTACCCTCGTTTCCTATAGAATTCAATGCATCTTGATCTAATTCAATAACAGTATTTAGAGTTTTAGCAAGGTGTCGAGGATCATCATGTTTGTATAAAAAACCTGATTTCCCTCTTAAAATAGTTTCCTTAGATCCGCCAAGGTCGCTAGCTATAATGGGTTTTCCCATAGCTTGGGCCTCCACTGAAACTCGCCCAAATGCTTCTGGTTCAATTGAAGCAGATACAACAACATCAGCTAATGAATAAGCTAAAGGCATTTCTTTACAGTGATCAATAAATCTAATCTTTTGGCTTAATCTATATCTTTGAACCAAATCAATTAGCTTCTTTTTGTATACTTTTCTACCTTGATCAGAACCAAGCACCACTGCCTGAAAATTTGAATTGTTATAGTCTTCAATTAAAATATTTAATGCTTCAATTAATTTTTCCTGGCCTTTCCAATATGTCAGCCTTCCAGGCATAAGAATAGTAAATTTATTTTGAGAAAGCTCCCATTCTTTTTTAATTTTTTCTTGCTTTAAAATAGAAATATTTTTTTGATTAAAATAATCAATATTTATTCCTCTAAATATGACTCTTAATTTTTTTTTTCGATTTAAATACTCGCTATAATTTTCATTAATATGATTAAAAATAAAATTTGATCCTGCTATGGTTAATTTTGATCTTAACATAATACTATTATAAAATTTTTTAACCTTACCTTGAAAATTATAGGTACCATGAAAGGTAGTAACAAAATTTCTTCTTGTTAGTAAGCACGCTAAGTAACATGCCCAAGCTGGAGCTCGACTTCTCGCATGAACAATCTTTATATTTTTAATCAATATTAATATTGATAAAATTATCGTATTAAAAAAAATTAGAATAGGATTCTTTGAATGAACAGGTAAACGAAATACTTTTACTTTATCTTTTTTTACAAATTTTAATAGTTCTCCACCAGAAGTAGCTAAGAAAGAACCACAATCTTTCTCAGCCAAATAATGGGCAATATCGTAACAACCTGTCTCTGCACCTCCGTATCCCAATTTAGGAATAACTTGAAGAACTTTTATTTTTGAAGCCATATATATTGTTATATATTAACAAATTAAACTTATAACTTTATATGAAAAAATTTAAGTATCAAAAAATCTCAAATACTAGAAAACTTAGATATATCGACAATTATTACAAAAAAAAACTTTATCTCGTTTTTCTTCCAGGTTTCATGTCAGATATTGAAGGAAAAAAACCTCAAATGTTTCGACGCTACGCCATAAAAAAAAAAGTAGGTTTTTTAGCTTTAGAATATTTTGGACATGGTAAATCTTCTGGAGAATTTACAAAAGGAAATATTAGTATTTGGACAAACAATGTAAAATTTTTAATTAAAAAAATAGTAAAAAAAAATAACTTTATTTTGATAGGTTCTAGCATGGGGTCTTGGATAGCTATTAATCAATTTAAATATTTTAAAAATCAAATTAAGGGATTTATTGGAATTGGATCTGCACCAGAATTTTTAACAAAATTAATGTGGAATAAATTTCCAAAAAATATTAAACAAGAAATTTTAAAAAAAGGTATTACCACTATTGAAAGTGGACAATATAAATATCCTATAACACTTCAATTAATAAAAGATGGAAGAAAAAATAAAGTTTTATCAAAAAAAATCTTACTAAAAATACAAGTTGTAATGTTCCATGGAAAAAAAGATGAAGTTGTTCCAGTTGTATTTTCAAAAAAAGTTTTAAATATTTTTAAAAAAGCGAAAAAAAAATTATTTATTATTAAAAAAGGTGATCACAGTCTATCTGATACAAAATCACTCAATTTGATAAAAAATCAACTAACTAAAATTATTAAAAATATTCCTTAAACCTTGCTTATAGTTTGGATACTTTAATCTTATATTTAGTTGTTTTTTCATTTTCTTATTACTTACTTTTTTTGAGTCTTTATAGAATTCTTTGATCATTTTATTTTGAAATTTAGAAATAGGTTTTGCTGTTAAATATTTTAGTTTTAATAATCGTGCGGCATAATTAACTACTTCTATGTTAGTTGATGGCTTATCATCAGAAGCATTAAGCGTCATAGATTTCTTAGAAGAAAAAAACATTTTTTTAATAATTAATGCTAAATCTTCTACTCTAATTCTAGAAAAATATTTTTTTTCTTTTACATAGATTTTTGTTTTTAGAATCTTTTTAAGAACATTATTTTCTTGGGAATAAATTCCAGAAACTCTTAAAATATTAATATCAAGCCCCGATTTTTTTCTAAAACCTGTCCACTCTTTGTCAGCAATTTTTCTTGCTAAACCAAATAATGTATTACCTTTTAATTTTGAATTTTCATTAACCCATTTGCCGTCATGATTACCGTAAACACTAGTAGCTGACAAATAAATCAATTTTTTAAAATTAGATCTTTTTAAAATTTTACCAAATTTTTTTAAAACTAAATCTTTTTTTGCTTGAGGAGGTATTGAGATTAGAATGTAATCTGCATTTTTAAGATGTTTCAATAATTTTTTGTCGTAATTATTATTTTTGAATTTGAATGATTGAAATTTTTTTTTATTAAAACTTAAAAAACAGGATTTTTTTGTATTTGTGGCACAAAAAGTAAATTTTTTTTTTGATCTCTTTAACTCTTCAACAAAATATTTTGCGGTTTGGCCAAAACCAAAGAAAAAGAATTTTATTTTTTTTTTCATTAAGCTGACTTAAATTTTAATTCTTTTAATGAAATTGGCTCATCTAGTTTATCCAACATCTCTACTGGACAAACCTGAACAAAATTTTTCAATTCTGCTTCAAAATTAGATATAATTTTTTCTGCTATTTTAGAATTTGTTTCTTTTAAAAATTCATTTAAATTATTTTTTAAATATTCTTTCCAGTGCTTGGTTTCTACTGGTTGCCAAATAATAGAATTTGGATTAGCATAATTTTCAAATTTATTTTCTTTATCATAAACAAAGGCCATTCCTCCTGTCATGCCCGCGCCAAAATTATCTCCAACCTGACCTAAAATAATAGCTGTTCCGCCAGTCATATATTCACATCCATGAGCACCACAACCCTCTACAATAGCTAAACTGCCAGAATTTCTTACAGCAAACCTCTCTCCAGCTTGACCAGAAGCAAATAATTTTCCAGAAGTCGCTCCGTAGAGAACTGTGTTACCAATTATAGTATTATCGTTAGATTTTATGTTGCTTTTTGAGCTTGGGCGCACGATTATAAATCCTCCCGACAATCCTTTTCCAACATAATCATTAGTATCTCCTTCAACCAAAATTTTTATACCTGTTGTTAGAAAAGCTCCGAGAGATTGTCCTGCTGAGCCATTAAGTTTTATATTAATTGTATCAGGCTTTAAATTTTCATTTCGAAACTTTTTGTAAACATAATGGGATAATCTTGTCCCTACAGACCTAAAAGTATTCTCAATCTCATAATTAAATTCATTTTTTTTTGTAATATCTATTTTATTCTTAATTTCAGACCAAATTTTTTCATCTAAAGTTTCTGGAACTTTATTTATAATTTTTTCTTTACAATACCTAGGATTACTACCTGGATCAGCTTGAACTAATAATGGATTTAAGTCTAAATCATCTAAATTTGAAGCGCCTTTATTTATTTGGGAAAGTAGATCAGTCCTTCCAATAATTTCATTAATAGATTTATAACCAAGAGAAGCTAAAATTTCTCTAACTTCTTTAGCTACGAAAGTAAAAAGATTTACAACTTTTTCTGGCGTGCCAGTAAACTTTTCTCTCAAAGATTTATCTTGACTACAAACTCCAACCGGACATGTATTTGAATGACATTGACGTACCATAATACATCCCATTGCTACCAAAGAAGATGTTCCCATACCATACTCTTCTGCTCCCATCATTGCAGCTATCACAACATCTCTTCCAGTTTTTAATCCTCCGTCAGTTTTTAATGTAACTTTGTGTCTTAAATTATTTAATGTCAAAATTTGATTTGCTTCTGTTAAACCCATTTCCCATGGTATACCTGCATATTTTATACTTGTTTGTGGGCTAGCACCGGTTCCCCCGGAGTGGCCAGAGATTAAGATTATGTCTGCTTTAGCCTTTGCTACTCCTGCAGCAATAGTTCCAATTCCTGTTGAAGCGACAAGCTTTACACTCACTCTTGCTTTAGGGTTTATTTGTTTTAAATCATAAATTAATTGAGCTAAATCCTCTATTGAATAAATATCGTGATGTGGTGGTGGAGAGATCAAAGTAACTCCAGGCGTTGAATGTCTTAATCTTGCTATTTCTTCTGTAACTTTAAATCCAGGTAATTGACCGCCTTCCCCCGGTTTAGCTCCTTGGGCTATCTTAATTTCAATTTCATTTGCATTATTTAAATAGTCTACTGTTACTCCGAATCTAGCAGAAGCTATTTGTTTAACTCTGGAATTAGCTGAGTCTCCGTTAGGCTGAACTTTAAACCTTTTTGCATCCTCACCTCCTTCGCCGCTACAAGAAGCTCCTTTAATTCTATTCATACCGATAGCTAATACTTCGTGTGCTTCAGCAGATAAAGCACCATGGGACATGCTTCCGCTACCAAATCGTTTTAATATTTCATTTACTGGCTCTACTTCTTTAACATCGATTGGTTTTTTATTGCTTTTAAATTTGAGTAAATCTCTTAAGTTTATCGTAGGTAAATCTTGTATGCCTTGAGAATATTTTTTATAAAGTTCATAGGAGCCTTTTCCAACAGCACTTTGCAACAAGTGAATTAAATTACCTTGGTGTTGATGATCTTCCCCACTTTTCCTATAACGGTATAAGCCTCCTATCGGCAAAGTATAAACTTTTTTTTCTGATAATTTTAAATATAATTCTTTAATCTTTTTTTCGATTCCACTTATTCCTATACCTGAAATCCTTGAAGACATGCCTGGAAAATAATCAGAGACAATGCCTCTGCTTAATCCTACGGCTTCAAAGTTACATCCCCCTCTATAAGAACTAATTACAGAAATTCCCATTTTAGACATAATTTTTAAAAGCCCCGCATCAATTGATTTCTTAAATTTTTTAACACAACTTTCAAAATCAGATTTTCCAAATAATTTTTTTTCAAATCTTTGTTGAATACTATCAATTGCTAAATAAGGATTAATTGTTGTGGCTCCTACTCCAATTAAAACAGCAAATGAATGTGTGTCCAATGCATCTGAACATTCTACGTTTAAAGAACAGTATCCTCTGAGACCATTTTTAATTAAATGAGAATGAACTGCTCCAACCGTTAATGCACTTGGTATGCTTGCTTTTTCTTCTGTAATATTTTTATCTGAAAGTATTAAAGTAGAGCTACCTTCTCTTACTGCTATTTCACATTCGGATTTAATTGACTCTATGCGATCTTTTAGCGAAGAGTTAATTTCAAAAGTACAATCTATCTCTTTGATTTTTTTTGAAAAAATTTTTTTAAATATTTTTAATTGAGAGTTAGTAAGAATTGGGCTGTCTAATACAAAAATATCATCCTTAGTTAAATTATCAAAATCTAGTATATTTCCTAGATTACCAAATCTAGTCTTTAAACTCATGACTTTATTTTCTCTTAGTGAGTCAATTGGAGGATTGGTAACCTGGCTGAAGTTTTGTCTAAAATAGTGTGATACTGGCCTGAAGTGACTTGAAAGAACTGCAACTGGAGTATCATCGCCCATTGATCCAGAGGCTTCTTTGCCCTCCTCGGCCATTGGGTGTAAAATTAACTCTAAATCTTCAATACTTATCCCAGATAAATATTGTCTTTTTTTTAGTTCTTCGCCTGTAAAATTTGCTTTTTCATTTTGTGTTGATATTTTTTTATCAAGATCAATGATTTGTTTATTATATTTTTTATAATCTTTTGCTAACAAATCTTTGATTTCTTTGTCTTTAAAAAGTTTCCCTTTTTTTAGATCTATTGCAATGATTTCACCTGGTCCTAATTTTCCTTTCTCAATAATATCTTCCTCTGGAAACTTTATCATTCCAGTTTCTGAACCAGCAAAAAATAAATCATTTGATGTTATTGCATATCTAAGTGGTCTAAGACCGTTTCTGTCTGTTGAAGCTAGCACCCATTTAGCATCAGTTGCACAAATTGCTGCTGGTCCATCCCAAGGTTCTATAGTGCTATTAAGAAAATTAAAAAAATCTTGATGATTTTTTTTGACTGTTTTACTTCTCTTTGACCATGCATCAGGAATCATCATAAGTTTTATTAATGGCGCCAACTTGCCTGAATGGGTCAACAACTCAAATACATTGTCGAGCGCGCCTGAGTCTGAGGAGCTTCTAATAACTGGTAGCAAATTTTTTACATTTTTAAATAATGAACTGGACATATCTTGTTCGTGAATTTTCATCCAGTTTATGTTTCCTTTTAAAGTATTTATTTCTCCATTATGTGCTAAAGTTCTGAAAGGCTGCGCGAGATCCCAGCTTGGGAAGGTATTGGTAGAATATCTTTGATGAAATATTGCAAATCTAGAAGTTAACTTTTTATCATTTAGATCAGGATAAAATTCAGCTAACATTTCAGCTAAAAACATTCCTTTATAAACTATTGATCTAGAACTAAACGAACATATATAAAAGTTTTTTAGTTGATTTTCTCTTGCAAGTTTTTCTATTTTTTTTCTAGTTTCAAATAAATCTCTTTCTAGATCATTAGTTTGTAAGCTTTTATTTTTTTTAAACATAACTTGAGCAATTTCAGGACGACTTTGTTCAGCTGTCTTTCCTAAAACATTTGAGTTAAATGGTACCTGTCTCCACCCATAAATATGATAATTTTCCTCAAGAAGAACCGACTCTATGATTTCTCTACATTTTTCTTGATCAGCATAATCTGTTCTAGGTAAAAAAACCATTCCAACACAAATCCTTTTGGTTTCATCAAGTGTTTGTCCGGTAGAAATTATTTTGTCTTTAAAAAAATCTGTAGAGATTTCTATTTGGATTCCTGCTCCATCCCCAGATTTTCCATCTGCATCAACAGCGCCTCTATGCCAAATAGCTTTTAAAGCCTCAATGCCATACTCAACAATTTTTCTTGATTTTTTTCCGTTAGTTGTAGCTATCATCCCAACTCCACAAGCATCGTGTTCCATTTTTTCATCGTAAGAAAAGTTTTTTGTTAAATGTTTTTTATTTTTTAAAAATCTATTCATTTTAATTATGCTGCTCTAATTGATTTTTCCGATTTGGTTTTTAAATATTTTTCTATTTGGATAGCTGCGTCTCTTCCATCCTTTATTGCCCATACTACTAATGATGCACCTCTTACAATATCTCCTGCAGCAAAAACTCCTTCGATGTTTGTTTGCATAGTTTGTAGATCTATCTTAATTGTACCCCATTTAGAGATAGCTAAATCATTTGAGTTAAAAAGTTTTGGTAAATTTTCTGGATCAAAGCCTAGAGATTTTATTACTAGATCTGCAGGTAGTTTAAACTCAGAACCTAGCTCTATAATTGGTTTTTTTCTTCCTGAAGAATCTGGTTCACCCAATTTCATCTTATTTATCTCTACTTGCTGTACAAAATTTTGTCCTAAAAATTTTTTTGGGCTACTTAACCAAATAAATTCAACTCCTTCTTCTATGGCATTTTTAACTTCTCTAGCTGAACCCGGCATATTTTCTTCATCTCTTCTATATAAACACTTTACAGATTTTGCTTTTTGTCTTACTGCAGTTCGTACACAATCCATTGCAGTATCTCCTCCTCCAATTACAACAACATTCTTTTCTTCTGCATTTAAAGTTCCGTTGTCAAAAATCTCAACTTTATCTCCTAATCCTTTTTTATTAGAAGCAGTTAAAAATTCCATAGCAGGAAAAATATTTTTTAAATCTTTTCCAGGAACATCTATTTCTTTAGCTTTGTAAACTCCTGTGGCTATTAGTATTGAGTCATGGTTTTCTCTCAACTGATCTAAAGTTTTATCGTTACCAACTTCAAAATTCTGTACAAACTTTATTCCACTTTCTTTCAAAAGGTTAGTTCTTCTTTCTACAACAAATTTTTCTAGTTTAAAATTTGGAATTCCATAAATTAGCAGTCCACCTGGTCTATCGTATCTATCATAAATAGTTACTTGATAGCCTGATTTTCTTAATTCTTCTGCACATGCCAATCCAGCAGGTCCTGCTCCAATAATTCCAACAGATTGTTTTAATTCTTTTTTTACTCTTAATGGTTTAACCCATCCTTTTTCCCAAGCTGTATCTGTAATGTATTTTTCAACCGACCCAATCGTAACTGTTCCATGACCTGATTGTTCTATAACGCAATTACCTTCACATAATCTATCTTGGGGACAAATTCTTCCACAAACTTCAGGCATATTATTTGTACTTTGAGCAACTTCATAAGCTTCTTGTAACCTGCCTTCTGCTGTTAGTTTAAGCCAGTCAGGAATATTATTGCTTAGAGGACAATGTATTTGGCAAAATGGAACTCCACACTGTGAACATCTACTCGATTGTTCTTTTGCTTTAGCATTAATAAATTCATCATATATTTCATTGAAGTCTTGGCTTCTTTTTTTAGTATCTCTCTTAAAAGGTGCCTCTTGTTTTAAATCAACGAATTTTAACATTTTGTTATTCATAATTTTAAAAATAGTCGAAAATCTAGAGATTTGATACTTTATTTAAGTAAATAATATTTACCTATTATATTAAAAACCCTTTAAATAAGTGATTAATTTAAACATACCTGCTATGCATTCCTGTGTCATTAAATGAACAAGCATAAATTTTAAAATATAAAATCCATGATTGATATAATTGTTCTATCATTAATACAAGGAATTACAGAATTTTTACCAATAAGTTCCTCTTCTCACTTAATAATTTTTTCTCAATATTTAGAGTTTAATAATAAAAATTTAGAAATTGATGTGAGTTTACATATTGGTTCCTTTTTAGCCGTTATTGTATTTTTTAGAAAAGATATTTTTAACTTTGTTCAAAATAAAGATTTATTTTTAAAGATTTTAATTGGTTCTTTTCCTGTAATGGTTGCAGGATATATATTGATAAAATTTAATTTAATCGATGAAATTAGAAATATCAAGGTAATTGGCTGGACAACATTAATTTTTGGAATACTACTCTATTTAAGCGATAGATCTAGTGTTCGGAATAAACTTAATTCAAATTTTACATTAAAATCTTCACTTTTAATTGGTTTTCTACAAATTTTATCTTTAGTTCCAGGTGTAAGTAGATCAGGTATCGCTATTACAGGCGCAAGAACATTAAATTTCAATAGATACGACTCGGCTAAGATATCTTTTCTATTGTCTATTCCGACTTTGGCTGCTGTCTCTATCTTTGGATTAAATAATTTAGTAAAATCTGAAAGTTTCAATTTTTCATTTTTAATACTGGTTTCTATAGTTTTCTCTTTTCTATTTTCTTTCATTACAATAAAATATTTTTTAAGATATATTAAAAATTTTAGTCTTAATATATTTGTAATTTACAGAGTATTTTTAGGTATTTTACTTTTAGTTTTAGCTTACTTATAAGATAAAAGTTAAAAGCATTAGGATTAGAACGACTATAATAAAAAATATAATAACACTTATTTTAAGTGATAAATTTAATAAAAATTTCATTTATAATTAAATATATCTAAATTTGAATAATTGCAATATTGTAGCTATGGTGCGCCTGCTAGGATTTGAACCCAGAACCTCCTGGTCCGTAGCCAAGCGCTCTATCCAGTTGAGCTACAGGCGCCGATTGATTTCAATAAAAATACAATCATATAGCAAAATCATATTTTTATTGAACTAATGCTAATTATATTTAATATTGTAAATAATGCCAATATCTTTAGCCAACATAAATCACAAAACATTTTTAATAAATCTTTTATTTTCTTTTATACCAATAAGCTTTATTGCAGGCAATCTGATATTAAATATAAATATTTTACTATTTATTATTTTTGCAACTGTTTTTTATAGAAAAGACGTATTTTCACTTAAGCTAGACAGATTAGATAAAATTATCCTAATCTTTTTTTCTTACACAATTTTTATCGGGTTTCTTAATAATTTTTACTTACAGGCCACTCTCATGGATGGAGACTATACCATTGCAATTAAAACAATATTATATTTAAGATTTTTAATTTTTTATTTTGTAATAAAAATTTTAATTAACAAAAATTTAATTAATTTTAAATTATTTTTCATTTTTTGTTTTATTTGTACATATTTTGTAAGCTTAGATTTAATGTATCAATTAAATTCTGGTAAAGACATATTTGGTTATGTCTCTACAGATCCAAGAAGATTTGCTGGTCCATTTGGAGCAGAGTTTATTGCTGGCTCATACTTGCAAAGGTTTGCTTTATTTGCTCTTTTTTTATTTCCAATTTTTTTTAATAATAAAGATAAAATCTATTTATATTTATTGTCATTGCTAACATTTATTTTGATTATGGCAGGTTTACTTATAGCTGGTAACAGAGTTCCTTTAATTTTATTTATAATTTTGATTACTTGTGTTTTATTTTTTTATAAACCAATGAAAAAGTTTTTATTTTCATTTTTTTTGTTAAGCATAATAGTTTTAACTACACTGTGGAATTTTAACCCGAACATTAAAAATCATTTAAATGCCTTTACAGAAAGAGTATCTGAAATCGTAGAGTTTGCTTCTACCGTTATAATTAAAAATAAACAGAGTAATTACGAGGTAGATAAAGATAATATAATTGAATATTATAAATACTCTATATATGTAAACGGTAAAGTTATTCCTCTAAAAAATATCTATATTAAAGAATTTTATTCTGGCTACCAAACTTGGATTGATAATAAATATTTTGGCGGTGGAATAAAATCTTTTAGATACAATTGTACTTCATTTAATTGTAGTTCACATCCTCACAACTATTATTTAGAGATCTTAAGCGAGTTAGGATTAGTAGGTTTCTTTTTAATACTGATTGTTTTTTTCAAAGTATTATTTAATTCTTTCTTAAATCTGGGAATTAAAAAACACCCTTTTAATTATGATAAGATAATTATTCCATTTATGTTTTTATTTCTTATAGAAATATTTCCAATTAAATCTACTGGTAGTTTTTTTACAACAGGAAATGCAACCTATTTATTTCTAATTATGTCTATTACAATCGCTTTAACTCCAACATCAAAAGGTAAAATTTAAATTGAAAGAGTTTTCAATAAATGTAAATTAAAATTTATGGTAAAAAAAGATATAGTTATTACTTCAGCGAGTAGAACTGCTGTTGGTTCTTTGGGTAAATCATTAAAAAATATTCCTGGGGATGATATGGGTTCTGCGGTAATTCTAGACGCAATTAAAAAAACGAAAATAAAAAGTGGAGAAGTTGATGAAGTTATAATGGGTCAAGTTCTATCTGCATCGACAGGACAAAATCCTGCGCGTCAAGCAGCAATGAAATCTGGTATTCCGAAAGAGAAACCGGCTTACGTTGTTAATCAAGTTTGTGGATCTGGATTAAGATCTATTGCATCAGGATACCAAAGTATAATAGCAGGTGACTCAAAAATTGTCATTGCGGGAGGTCAGGAGTCTATGTCTTTAGCGCCCCATGCAGTTCACTTAAGAGATGGAAAAAAGTTAGGTAATAAAGAGATGATGGATACCATGATTAAAGATGGTTTATGGGATGCATTCCATGGATATCACATGGGTATGACAGCAGAAAATGTTTCTACAAAATTTCAAGTTACTAGAGAAGATCAAGATAAATTTGCTTTAAAATCTCATGAAAAAGCCCTTAAAGCTCAAAAAGAAAATAAATTTAAAGAAGAAATAATTAATTTTAAGATTAAAACAAAAAAAAATGAAATAGATTTTAATAAAGACGAGCACCCTAGAGAGGAAATTAATTTAGAAGCTCTAAAAAGACTTAAGCCAGTTTTTAAAAAAGATGGTACTGTTACTGCAGGTAATGCTTCTGGAATTAATGATGGGGCTGCTGCAATAGCTTTAATGACAGCAGAAGAAGCTGAAAAAAGAAAACTAAAAAAACTAGTTTCAATAAAATCATGGGCGAGTTGTGGTGTTGATCCAGCTTTAATGGGTACTGGACCAATACCAGCTTCAAAAAAAGCATTAGATTTAGCCGGTTGGTCTATAAAAGATGTAGATCTATTTGAAATTAATGAAGCATTTGCAGCTCAAAGCATTGCAGTTTTAAGAACTCTCTCTATTCCTGAAGAGAAAGTAAATGTAAATGGGGGCGCAATAGCTTTAGGTCATCCAATTGGTGCCTCGGGCACTAGAATACTAGTAACTTTAATTCATGAAATGATTAAAAGAGATGTTCATAAAGGTTTAGCAACTCTATGCATTGGTGGTGGTATGGGTATTGCTATGTGTGTTGAAAGATAATGGAACTATCAAAACCATATAAAGGTAAAGGTAAGCGTAAGATTAAAAAAATGCCATTTACTGTTAAAGGATATCTGCTTTATTATGCTTTTTTCTGGATTTTAATTATTTCAATCTATTTAGCTTACAACTAGATGAATTTATCTTAACAAATATTTTTTTAATAAGATTTTTTGAACTATTACAGCTCTATCTGATTTAATTTCTTTTTTTTTGAATAGTAAGTTTATTAGCCACTTCATATCTAATATGACTAAATATAATTGTCCAAAAATAGGGTAAAATATGTCTAAAAATGAGCTTATCAAGCAATTTGTCCTACTATTTATAGTTTATTATTAGATCTCTTTTTAATATGTTCCAACCAGTTTATAATAACAAATTATGGCTCAAAATATTTCCGTTCCTGATATAGGTGATTTTAAAGATGTTGAAGTCATTGAAGTTTTAGTCAAACCTGGGGATACTGTAAGTAAAGACGATCCAATCGTCACAATTGAAAGTGACAAATCTAGTCTTGAAATTCCATCTCCTTCATCTGGAGAAATTAAAGATTTAAAAGTTAAAATTGGTGATAAAGTTTCTGAGGGAAGTATTTTGGCTACGATTGAAAATGGGCAAGCTGCACAAAATCCAAAAAAAGAAAAAATAAAAAAGAAAGAAATAGAAGAAATAGAAGAAAAACCTAAAACAAATGGAGATTTACATCCCTTTAAAAAAGTTAAAAAAGTTTTTGCTGAACCAGCTTCTAAAGATGATATTGATCCAATTGAAACTAATGAGTGGATCGATTCCTTAAATTCAGTGATTGAAAATGATGGTTCTCCAAGAGCAAGTTATTTATTAAATAAAGTTATCGATCAAGCATATAAGTCTGGTTTAGTTTTACCAGATACAAGGACTACACCTTATATAAATACTATTCCTCCTGAAATTGAAGTTAAATCTCCAGGAGATCAAAATATTGAAAAAAAAATAAGAGCTTACATAAGATGGAATGCTGCTGCTATGGTAGTAAAAGCTAATAAAAAAAGTTCTGAATTAGGAGGTCACATTGGAACTTTTGCTTCTGCCGCAACTCTTTACGATGTAGGTATGAATCATTTTTGGAGAGCAAAAAATAATAAGTTTGGAGGAGATCTAATTTATTTTCAAGGCCACTCAGCTCCTGGTATGTATGCTCGTGCTTTTTTAGAAGGAAGATTAACATCAAAACAACTAGACGGTTTTAGACAAGAAGTTTCAGCAGGGGGTTTGTCTTCCTATCCTCATCCCTGGTTAATGCCTAACTTCTGGCAATTTCCAACGGTTTCAATGGGTCTTGGACCAATCATGGCAATTTATCAAGCAAGATTTCTAAAATATTTAATTAACAGAGGGTTAGTAAAAGATGAAGGAAGAAAAATTTGGGTCTTTTTGGGAGATGGAGAAATGGATGAACCTGAGTCACTTGGAGCAATCGGATTAGCAGCAAGAGAAAAGCTAGATAATTTAATTTTTGTAATTAATTGTAATCTTCAAAGACTAGATGGTCCAGTAAGAGGAAATGGAAAAATTATTCAAGAACTTGAAGGGAGCTTTAGAGGTACAGGTTGGAATGTAATTAAGGTAATTTGGGGTTCATATTGGGACCAACTTTTAGCTAAAGACAAAACTGGTCTGCTTGTTAAAAGAATGAATGAGTGTGTCGATGGAGAATATCAAGCTTTTAAAGCAAAAGGCGGGTCGTATGTTAGAGATAAATTTTTTGGAAAATACCCTGAGTTAAAAGAGTTGGTGTCTACTATGACTGATAAAGATATTTGGAGATTAAATAGAGGAGGACACGATCCCCATAAAGTTTACGCAGCATATCATTCAGCAATGTTACATAAAGGTTCACCTACGGTCATACTAGCAAAAACTATTAAAGGCTACGGGATGGGTAAATCCGGGGAGAGTATGAACACCACTCATCAACAAAAAAAGCTCGATGAAAAAGATTTATTGTACTACAGAGATAGATTTGGTGTTCCTCTCACAGATAAACAAGTAAAAAATATTGAGTATTTCAAACCAAGTGAGGACTCAGATGAAATAAAATATTTGAAAGATAAAAGATTAAAACTTGGTGGCTTTATTCCAGAAAGATCATCTTTTGCTAAGGCTATAAAAACACCTCCTAAAGATATTTTTGATACTTTCATGAAGTCCACAGGTGATAAAGAAATGTCAACAACTATGGCTCTTGTTAGAATGCTTACTGCGCTTCTAAGAGACAAAAATCTTTCGCCTAGGTTAGTTCCTATCATTCCAGATGAAGCAAGAACTTTTGGCATGGAGGGTTTTTTTCAAAAAATTGGAATTTATGCTCACGAAGGTCAAAAATATGAACCAGTGGACTCTGAACAATTAAGTTCTTACAGAGAAGATAAAAGTGGTCAAGTATTAGAGGAAG
>CACHKS010000012.1:0-41263 GCA_902580485.1 uncultured Pelagibacteraceae bacterium | reverse complement strand
CCAACTGCACTATCTCCTATTTTGGTATGAACAGCATACGCGAAATCTATAGATGTAGCATATTTTGGTAATTTAATTACAGCACCCTTAGGAGTAAAACAAAAAACATTTTCTTGAAACATTTGAAGTTTGGTAAATTCATAGTAATGTTCGGGGCTATTTCCTGTTTCAATAATTTCTACTAAATCTCTTAACCAATCGTATTCTTTCCAAGATAATTCTGAAAATTTTTCTGAGGATTTATATTTCCAATGAGAAGCTATTCCCCTTTCTGCAAATTCATGCATCTCATTTGTTCTAATTTGAATTTCAATTCTATTTTTCTTTGGTCCTATAATTGAAGTATGGATTGATCTATATTTATTTATTTTAGGAGTTGAAATATAATCTTTAAATTTACCAGGTATAGCTGAAAACTTACTATGAAATATTCCAAGTGCTTTATAGCATTCATCGATATCATTAACTAAAATTCTAAATCCGATTATATCAGTGAGCTGTTCTAAGGATACTTTTTTGTTTTGAATCTTTCTCCATATTGAAAAAGGAGTTTTTTCTCTTCCAGTAATTGTTGCATTAACTCCATTATCTTTTAATAATTTAATTAATTCTGCTGCTATCAATTTAAAAGTGTCTTCTCTGTTACTTTTTATAAATTTTAATCTATCTAATATCAGATCTCTAGCCGGTTTGTTTAAAACAGAAAAAGAAAGATCTTCTAATTCATCTCTTATCCTATTCATTCCCATACGATCGGCTAATGGTGCATAAATTTCCATAGTTTCTTTGGCTTTTCTAATAATTTTTTCTTTATCTTTTACAAAATTAATTGTTCTCATGTTATGAAGTCTGTCTGCTAATTTAACGAGCAAAACTCTTATATCTTTTGATGTGGCTAATATTAATTTTCTAAAGTTTTCTGCTTTTGAATTATTTGAAGCTTTGTCTTCTAAGGCTGACAATTTAGTTACTCCGTCAACTAAATTTGCAACTTCTTCACCAAACTCTTTTCTTACAGTTTCATAAGTTACATTCGTATCTTCAATTGTATCGTGTAATAAACCAGTAGTAATTGTAGCGCTATCAAGTTTTAATTCTGTTAAAATATTTGCTACTGCTACGGGATGAATAATGTATGGAACACCCTCTTCTCTTTTTTGATTTTGATGAGCGTTTAAAGCGAAGCTGTAGGCTTTATTCAAAGACTTTGAATTTAAAAATTTGTTATATGATTTAATTTTATCAATTAGTTCACTATTATTAATCATATTTAGATAATAACACTTTTACGCAATCTTGTAATCTCTATCCTTGAATTTTGGCTTAATTCATTAATTAAATAATCAACATTTTTCTTAGAAACTGGATGTATCCATTCTGGATCTATTTCTTTTATTGGATAAAGCACAAAATTACGAATATGAGATCTTGGGTGAGGTAATTCTAGGAATTTATCATTTTTAACTAAACCGTTAAAATCAATTATATCGATATCACAAACTCTGGGATCATTTTTTTTTGATTTAATTCTTCCAATTTTTCTCTCGATTAAGAAAATTTCCTTTATTAATTTAGAGTAATCAAAACTATATTCAGCTAAAATACCAATATTAGCAAATTTAGGTAGATTTTTATTCGGGTAAGAAGGAGTTTCATAAAAATTAGAAATTTTATTAATCTTTATTTTTGAGTCAATTAATAAATTAACAGCAATCGAAATATTCTTAAATTTCGTTCCATGTTTTGAGTTTAAATTTGAACCAATATTAAGGTGTATCATTTATTATTTCTGCTAAGAAGTCTTGCTTTTTCACGATTCCAGTCTCTAGTTTTTTTAACTTGCCTTTTGTCATAAAGTTTTTTTCCTTTTGCTACTGCTATTTGAATTTTAACTTTACCTTTTAGAAAATATAATTTTGTAGGTACAATAGTTAAACCTTCTTGATTAATTCTACCTATAAGTTTATTAATTTCTTTTCTTTTTAAAAGTAATTTTCTCTCTCCTTTTGGATTGTGATTATTGTATGAAGATTGTCGATAGAGAGGTATATGTGAATTAATCAAAAATAATTCATTAGCTTTATCTAATGCATATGAGTCTGCAATGCTTCCTTTTCCTTCTCTTAGAGACTTAACTTCTGAACCTTTTAAAGCAATTCCAGCTTCTAATAATTCAAGAAAAAAATAGTTAAAACTAGCTTTTCTATTTAAACAAATTATCTTTTGACCAGGAGCTTTTTTTTGTTTCATTAAAGTATATTAGCTACTTTAAGAGCTTTAGATATTTTTTCTTTTGTTTCATCTCTAACTTCAACTAAAGGCAATCTAACATCTGGATCACACATTCCCAAAAGTGAAGCAGCGTACTTAACTGGAGATGGATTGCTCTCTATAAACATAGCAGAGTGAACTGGCTGCAAAATCTTATCTAATTTATCTGATCCTTCAAAATTATTAGCACAAGATTTTTGAAAATCTGAACATAACTTAGCTGCTATGTTTGCTGTTACACTTATAGAACCTGTTCCACCTCTTTTATTAAATTCTAGTGCGTTATCATCGTTGCCAGTTAATTGAATAAATTCTTTACCCATTGATTTAAGTTGTTGATCAACTCTATCTAGATTTCCTGTAGCATCTTTAACGCCTACTATGTTTTTTAGTTCATATAGTTTGGTCATTGTTTCAACCTTCATATCAATTACAGAACGTGATGGAATATTATAGATAATAATAGGTATACCTACGTTGTCATTAATTTTTTTATAATGTTGAAACAATCCTTCTTGAGTTGGTTTGTTGTAATAAGGAGTAACTACAAGTAAGGCATTCGATCCAGCTTTTTCAGCATATTTTGATAGCTCTACTGCTTCATCTGTTGAATTTGAGCCAGTCCCAGCAATTACTGGAATTTTTCCTGCACATTCTTTAACGGCGATCTCAATAATCTTTCTATGTTCATCATGAGATAATGTTGGGGACTCACCTGTTGTACCACCAGGAACTATGCCATTTGTTCCATTTTTTAGGTGATAATGAATTAAATTACGATAAACATCCTCATTTAAAGCGTTGTTTTTAAATGGAGTTATTAAGGCTACAATTGATCCTTTAAGCATAAAACAATATAAGATAGTTAATTTTAACTTATGCCTTATAAATTAATTAGTCTAGTATTTTTATTATATTTTTCAATTATTAATAAAGCTTATTGTGAAAACGAATTCATTTTACCCCTAAAAAAACCGTCTATTTTTAAAAAAATTGAAAAAGATTTAACAGTTGATAAAAAGTTAGCCTTACCTCCGCAAAAACCAATCTTAAAATCAACTAAGCCTGAACAAAAAATCATAAAAGAAGAAAAAGAAAAAAAAATAGAAGAAACGCTAAAGAAAGAAATAACAAAAATTGATGCAGTGTTTTTATATCCACAAAAAAAACCAGTAACTTATAAAGCTACAACTAAAGAAACAAAAACATCAACGATTTTAAATGCAAAAGATTTTGCAAAGGCTAAAGAAACTATCAAATTTATTAAAGCACGAAAATGGAATAGCGCAATCAAAAGTGCTGAAAAAGTCAAAGACAGAGATTTTCGAACTTTAATTACATGGATGTATTTAAAGACAACTGGTAATTCAGCTACATTTAATGATTACAAAAAATTTATAGAAAGAAATTCTGATTATCCTAGAATCAATAGAATAAAATATCTCGCTGAACAAAAAATTTATTTAAGAAATAATTCTCCTACATCAATTATAAATTGGTTCGAAAAAAATCCACCTTTAGGAGGATTAGGAAAAATTAAATTGGCTGAAGCATATTTAGAACAAGGAAAGACATCTGAAGTTCAAAAACTAGTTAAAGAAGGCTGGATAACGGCTGAAATAAGAAAAAATGATTTAGGCTACTATAGAGCTAAATTTAAAAAATTTTTAACTTCAGAGGATCATTTAAAAAGAGCTGATTATCTAGCTTGGGAAAAAAAATATTGGGATTTAAAAAGAATGTTAAAATATCTGCCAACAGATGAACGTGCTCTTTATAATGCTAGACAAATATTGATGAGTAATTCTTATGGTGTTGATAATGCTATAGCCAAAGTTCCTGCTCATCTTAAAAATAATCCTGGATTAGAATTCGATAGACTAAGATGGAGAAATAGAAGAGGAAGATTGGAGGGATCTTTAGAGATTTTATATAAAAACTCAAACAAGACTGAACGACAAATGATAAGGCCCGATCTTTGGTGGGAACAAAGAAAAAGTGTGACCAGATCCTTAATATATAAAAAAAGATATAAAACAGCATATAAAATTTCAAGTGAGCATTCCTTATCTTCTGGTTCATCTTTTGCAGAAGCTGAATGGCTTTCTGGTTGGATAGCTCTATCTTTCTTAAATTCAGCTGAATACGCAATAAATCATTTTGAAAATTTTTATAACAATGTTGGTTATCCTATTAGTTTAGCGCGAGGTGCTTATTGGTTAGGAGTTGCTCACAAAGAACTAGGAAATAATGATAAAGCTAAAAAATATTTTACTGAGGGTGCAAAATTTCCAATGACTTATTATGGCCAACTATCATTTAATGAAATAAATCCTGGTGGAAACTTTGAATTAGTTGATGATTCTAATATTGATAAGGATTATGAAAAAGAATTTAAAAAAAACAGATTAATAAATCATGTAATACTTTTAAAGGAACTAGATGCTACTAAATATGCAAAAGATATACTAAAACATTTAGCTCAATTAAATATAGAAAAAGGTAGCGAAGTTTTAGCAGCTAAACTTTCTACAAAAGTTGGAAGATATGACTTTGCTATTCAAATATCAAAACAAGCTTCTTACGAAAAGAGATTTTATAACAAATATAATTATCCTATCATAGCTACACCCAATCAAATTAATAATAAAACAATGCCAAATTCAGAAGTTGTTTTAGCAATTATACGTCAAGAAAGTGAATTTGATGCCAAAGCAAATAGTTGGGCTGGAGCAAGAGGAATGATGCAGTTAATGAAGTATACCGCTAAAATTGTTGCCAAACAGGCTAAACTTCCTTACAGCATAAGCAGATTAACTAGAGATCCAGAATATAATATTAAACTGGGTTCTTATTATTTTAGTTCACTAATGGAAGAGTATAATGGAATATATCCATTTGCCATAGCTGCTTATAATGCTGGACCTAATAGAGTGAAAACTTGGCGAAGAATTAATGGAGATCCTTCAAAAGGCAAATTATCTTATGTTAATTGGATAGAATTAATAAGATTTAAAGAAACAAGAAACTATGTTCAGAGAGTATTAGAAAACATAAATGTCTATAAATATATGCTAAGCAAAGAGCCTGTTAAAATTGATAACTTTTTCAACTAATTATGGCGGAAGAGGAGAGATTCGAACTCTCGGTACGATATTACTCGTACGGTTAGTTAGCAACCAACTGGTTTAAACCGCTCACCCACTCTTCCCAATAACCAGGTTTATTTAGTACTAATTATTAAACAATTAACTTATAAATCAATCTAAAAAATGGTCAAATGAAGAAAAGCTTAATAGAAGGTTCATTATTTACAATTGGAGCATCTCTTTGGTGGGGCGTTATTGGGGTTTTTTATTTTAAATTTGTATCTTTCGCTTCTCCCTTAGAACTAACAATCCACAGAACATTATGGACGGCAATTCTTCTAATAATTACAACTTTTTATTACTCTAAATGGTCTGAATTTAAAAATATAATCAATAAACCCAAAAATTTGTTTGTACTATTTTTAACCGGATCTCTAATAGCAATAAATTGGTTTACATGGCTATATGCTGTAAGCACCGACAATCTATTAGATGGCAGTTTGGGTTATTATATATTTCCTATATTAAGTGTTTTCTTGGGGATTATTTTTTTAAAAGAACCTTATAATAAAAACAAAATTATATCTGTTGGATTGGTTATTTTGTCTCTAATTTATCTATTATATCAATTAAAAACAGTTCCATGGATAGGAATTACTGTTGCAATTACTTTTAGTTTGTATGGACTTATTAGAAAAAAAATTAATGTCTCTTCAGATATAGGTCTTTTGATAGAAACTTTATTGATGACACCATTTGCATTAGTTTTGTTTTATTATTTAACAATTAACAATATAAATATTTTTTCACCTAATGAACCAGTTTTATCTTTTTATTTATTTTGGTCTGGTTTGATGACCTTGGTTCCTTTATTTTGGTACACAAAAGGATTTAATTTGGTAGGTATTGGAGCAGCTAGTATGATTTTTTTTTTAACTCCCACAGCACAATTTTTTTTAGGTTTCTATTATTTTGGAGAACCTTTAAATATACATAAACTTATCAGCTTCCTATTCATTTGGATAGCAGTGGTGATTTACTTAAATGAGTTACGTAAAGAATAAAGAAATAAAATTAATAAAGGAACAATTAAAGAAATTAAAAAAGCAACAAATAATAAGTTTGTTTTAATAAAAGAACTAAAATTATCAATTGAAATTATATTTCCAACTAAAATACTACTTTGAAAATCTTGGCTTGGAAAAAATAATAATCCAATAAAAAGACCAGCAAAAATTGAAAGAGCAGCTATTTTTATATTAATCTTAGTATTAAAAAAACCATAAAATATTGTAACCACTGCTGCACAACATAATAAATCTGCTAATAAAAACAAATACAAAATACTATAACCTTTAGAGGCAAAGAAAAAAACTGATAAACTTAGTAATAAGATTACTATTTGAGTTTTGTTTTTAATATTTTTACCTTTTAAATGTTTATTTATTTGTTCGCCATTTACAATGATCAAACTAGAAATAGCATTTATTAATGTATCAATTGTACTAAGTGTTAATGAAAGAGCAAATACTAGCACAGAAATAACTATGAAAGAGTTTTTATTACTGAATAATAAATCAAAAAAACCTAAATCAGGGCTTACTTCAGGATTTAATGAAATAGCAATAAGACCAGAGTAACCCATCCAAAATACAATGACAAATATAAGAATTGATGAATATACCAGACTTGATTTTAATATAGAATTGTTTTTAGCCGAAAAAACTCTTTGCCAGTTTCCTTGATGAAATAGATTTGTTGCAGCAACAGCAATAAAAAAAGTTAATCCAGCTGTATAATTTGGTAAATAATCTTTATCTATTAATAAGGGTGAATTTTTTTTTATAATTTCTGTACTTGTAAAATTAGTGTTTTCTAAAATTAAATATATAGATAGTAAAATAATAATAGTTATAAAAATAAATTGATATTTGTCAGTAATAATTGAAAGTTTAAAACCACCTCTCAGAACATAAAGTAAACAAATTACTAAAGTTATTGCTGATGTTAGCCACAAAGGTACGTCTGATATAAAATTTAATAAAAATGCTATTGCAGTAACTTCGGCTACTAAAAATATAGTCATATAAAAAAATATTAAAAATAAACTTATTTTTAAAATACCAATACCAAATCTTTTCTTGATGAATTCAGTTAATGTTAAGCCGTTTGGAAATTCTTTTCTGATCTTTGGACCAAAATTCAATAAAAAAAGCATAGGTGCAGCTGTGCCTAAGGCATAACCAATAACCGCTCCTATTCCACCCCAAGTGGCTGCGGATGCTGGGCCAAATAAAATCCATGACCCTAGAGCTGATGCGGTTAAGCTTGCTGTTAATGAAAAAGTATTTTCATCTCTATTACCAACGATATAATTTTTATCATTAGAAATTTTTTTAGTATTTAAATATCCAAGTACTATAAAAAATAAACCTACTATAATCGTTACTGTTAGTGATGTTTTTATTGATATGTACGTTGTTTCCATAGTTCCCTCACTGAATTACCGGTCAGGTTCATTGGGTATAATCTCAGTCTTATAGACACCCCCTTTTTATTCATACACTAATTTTTGGTAACGAGTCAAATGATGCTGTATCTATTTTTGAGGAATATTTTCTTCTCATTTTCCAAGTATTGTTTATTCCTGCTTGAGCAATACTAATGGCATTTCTTCCATATTTAGCATTCGTAAAATCTATTGCTTTCATTAGTGTATGGGATCTATTTTCCATAATTGGCGTTAACAAATTAAATTCTTTCTGATTGCTTTCATTTAATTTAGATAAAATAATCCCAGTCTTTTGATAAAAATATCCATATTTATATATTTTTTTTAATCCATTAATTGCCTCTTTTACTAATTCTAAACTATTGCTAGTGGCAACTGGCAAATCAATAGTAATGGAATTTGAATAATATTTTCTATTTTTGTCGAAAGGGCTTGTTCTTATAAATACTGTTACTGCTCTTGTTGTTTGTTTATCTGCTCTAATCTTTTCTGCAGCATTTAAGCAATGGGTTGTTATAGACTCTCTTAGCTTTTCTATACTTGTCACTTTTTTCCCAAACGATCTAGATACACAACAACTTTTTCTTTTTGTTTCTTGTGTTTCTAAATCAATGCAAGGAACTCCTCTTAATTCCATTACCGTTTTAGCACCTAAAACATTGGTGCTCTTTTTTACCCATGTATTTGAAATATTCTTTAATTTATAAGCGTTATTAACTCCATTTTTTTTATACAATTTTGACAACTGCTTACCTACCCCCCATACATCTTCTACATCAAAATCTTTTAGTATATCATCGATATTTTCTTTCAAAAATATTACGCCTGCTTTATTTTTTTTTGCAACATGGTTTGCAACTTTGCTTAAGGTTTTTGTGCTTGAAATTCCTACGCTAGTTGGTATCCCCGTCCATTTTAAAACTCGATCTCTTATTGTCTTTCCATATTCTTCAACCTTATCATCGTTTATGTATGATAAATCTAAAAACGCTTCATCTATAGAATAGATTTCAATTTTATCAGAAAATCCTTTCAACACTTTCATTACTCTTCTAGAAAGATCTCCATATAATGAATAATTTGAAGAAAATATCTGAACATTGTTTTTTTTAACTAAATCTTTAACTTTAAAATATGGCTCGCCCATCTTAATTCCAATCTTTTTTGCTTCCACAGATCTTGATATTACACATCCATCATTATTCGACAATACAACAACTGGTACATTTTGAATTTTTGGATTGAACAATCTTTCGCATGAAACATAAAAGGAATTACAATCAATTAGTGCAACTTTTTTTTTACTGTTGTTTGTGAATGACATATGTCACTACTCCCCAAATTATTATTTCTGGATTATCTGTTAAGTTAATTTTATCTGTTTTTTTTGTTGATCCCGATGTTAAATAATTATCTCCCTTGCTTTTAATCAGTGTTTTAACAACAAGTTCTTCATTAATATTAGCTATTACTGTCGAAAAATTCTTTGGATTTAAACTTTTATCTACTATCAATAAATCTCCATCATATATTCCAACGTCTGTCATAGATTTTCCTTGGACCCTTATAATAAAAGTGGCTGGAGCATTTGTTATAAGATGCGAATTTAGATCTATGTCGTCTTCAATATAATCCGTTGCTGGAGAAGGAAAGCCTGCTCCCACTTTGTGTAAATAAAAAGGTATTGTTAGCTTCATAAATGTTCTTGTTTTGTTCTTTATAGATGATAAACTACCCTTTAGTCAACCTTTTTAATTTTAATTATTAAAGTGGGTCAAATTGCAATTCGAAAAAAATTATTAGATTAGATAATAAGATAAAGTGATTAAAAAGATATTTTCAATTTTATTAATACTATTATTCGCTACAAGCGTTCAGGCCGCTTCCAAACTAGATGTAATCAAAAAAAAAGGCGAGTTAAGAGTTGGTACAACAGGTGATTGGGATCCCATGTCGATGAAAGATCCTGCGACCAATGAATATAAAGGATTTGATATTGATGTAATGAATGAACTTGCAAAAGATTTGGGAGTAAAAGTAAAATTTATTCCGGCTGAATGGAAAACAATAGTAGCAGGAATAACAGCTGATAGGTACGATATTTCTACTAGTGTAACTAAAACACCTAAGAGAGCAGAAGTCGCAGGATTTACTGCTACTTATTATAAGTATGGAACTGTTCCATTGGTTCTTAAAAAAAATTTAAAAAAATTTCCTACTTGGGACTCATTAAATAATAAAAAAGTTACTATAGCTACAACGTTAGGTACATCGCAGGAGGAAAAAGCAAAAGAATTTTTTCCAAAATCAAAACTAAGATCTATAGAAGCTCCAGCTAGAGACTTTCAAGAAGTTTTAGCCGGAAGAGCAGATGGCAACATCACAAGTTCACTTGAGGCTAATAAATTAGTTATAAAATACCCTCAGTTAGCTATAGTTCCAGATGGAGGAAAAAATCCTGCATTTTTAGCAATGATGGTTCCTAAAGGAGACAAAGTTTGGAACGATTACGTAAGCAATTGGATTAAGAGAAAACAGACTTCTGGGTTTTTTATGACTTTAGAAGCTAAATACAATTTTAAAAGCTTATAATTTAAGTTTAAATAATCCTCATTTACAAATATACTCAGACGGTGAAGTTTTTGAAATTAATTGCTTTATTTTTTTTTCTACAAGGGTGTAGTTCAAATTATGAATGGGGCTGGTATATCCTTAGTCCTGAAAATGTCGAGGGTTTAACTAATCTTAAATTTTTGATCAGTGGTATCACAACTACAATTTATATTTCAGTCATTTCCATCATTTTAGCAATGATAATTGGTTTAATTGTTGCATTGCCTTCTCTTTCTGACAATAAACTTCTAAGTTATTTTAATATTACTTATGTAGAAATAGTAAGAGCTATACCATTATTAGTATTGATACTATGGATTTATTATGGTCTTCCGATCATGTTAGGGATAAGTTTTTCCCCTTTTGTATCAGGTATAATCGCCTTAACAATAAGTGAAAGCGCTTTTCAAGCAGAGATTTTTAGAGCTGGAATCAACTCTATTAACAGGGGTCAACATGAAGTATCTGAGTCTCTAGGTATGAATTTTTGGAAAAAAATGAGACTTGTTATTCTACCACAGGCTATAAAAGTTGTGTTACCTGCTATGGGAAATCAATTTGTTTATGTTTTAAAAATGTCTTCACTGGTTTCAATCATTGGTATTGCTGATTTAACAAGAAAAGCTAATGAACTTGTTACTACTACTTATAGACCTCTAGAAATTTATACTTTTCTTATTTTAGAATATCTAGTGCTAATATTAGTTGTCTCCTATTTTGTAAGAAAATTGGAAAATAGATTAAAATACAAATAGTTTTTTAAAAGATATTTTAAAGACTCTTCTTAGAAAGAACGGTACAAATGTTAATACTACAATTCCCATTGCCCAATTTGTTATCATTATTGTATAAAAAATATCCTGATATTCACCATTCTTTATATTAATCACATACCACAGTGATGCAAAAGGTATCAAAGTAAGTCTGAGTATCGTCATATATAAACTGTAGGTGGGCCTTTTAAGAGCCTGAAATAAAGCTGATGTAATAAAGAAAACTGGGTATACAGGCCCTATTAATGCGGCTACCTGTAAATAAAGAGCCCCACTTTTAATTACTTGTGGATCATTAGTAAAAAAAGAAATGATTATCTCTGACGTTAAGTAGATGAAAACACCAGCTAAAACCATAAATCCTGAACCAAAAATTAAAGCCTTCCCATAAACTTCTTGGACTCTAACGTACAGTTTTGCTCCAAAATTTTGTCCTGCTATTGATAAAACAGCAGTATTTAATCCTATCACCGGTAATAATAAAACCTGTTCTATTCTCACAGCAGTACCATAACCTGCGGTTGCTAATTCACCAAACTGACCTACAAAATAGAAAATATTAAATACTCCGAACATAATCATTAACATAGTAAACATTATTGGAACTGATTGTTTAAAAAGTGTGCTGATATAATCTATCTTAGGTTTAAAACATTCTAACTTTAAATATTTCTTTAATTTACAACAGTAAACTTTATAAACTAAATAAATCAATCCTATAAATTGAGATACCAATGTTGCGATTGCCAAACCAGCTATACCAAATGCAGGTATAAATCCATAACCAAATATAAAAAGAGGATTAAGAAATATATTTAGAAAAAAAGTAAATATTAAAACATTTCTATAACTTTTTGTATCACCTTGTGCATTGAGAGTTCCATTTAAAGACAATTGAACTAATACAATTACAGCACCATAAAATATAATATCTAAATATTCTCTCGTTAAGTTAATACTTGACTCATTTGAGCCCATAATTCTTAGAAGTTCATCTGAATAATTTAAGCCAAATAAAGATACAAAAATAGATATAGCTATTGCAAAAACTATAGACTGAGCAACATACATTGATGCCTTTTTATCTTCTCTGGCGCCTATTGAATTGCTTATAAGCGCTGTTGTTCCTGCACCAATACCAACTGCCACCGCTATGGCTATGAAATATATTGGCCATGACTTTGCTATTGCTGCCAAAGCTTCGGGAGAAATTCTACCAGCAAAATAAGTATCAACTAAATTATAAAACGTTTGAAACAATGAGCCCGTGCTTGCAGGTATCGTAACTTTTCTTAGTAATGTCCAAATAGAGTCTTTAGTTAATTGCATAAGATAGGTATTTTGCTAAAATTCTTTTTGAAATATATGATTATTACCAGACTTTTTAGCAAAATCTATCTGCTTTTGTCTCATTCTAAAACGAGATATTTGGTCACTTGTTAATTTATTTTTACATCGAGGACAGGACACGCCTTCTTCATATTTTTTAGATTTCTTATCCTTTCGAGATATAGGGTTTCTACAACCACTACAAATCCCATAAGTGCCTACTATCAAATCATGTTTAACTGAAACTCTATTATCAAAAACAAAACACTCACCCTTCCACATGCTGTTCTTTTTTTTTATTTTTTTTAAATAGTTCAAAATACCACCTTTTAATTGAAAAATATTTTTAAAACCTTTTTGCTCCAGGTAAATCGAAGCTTTTTCACATCTAATGCCTCCTGTGCAAAACATAGCTAATGATTTATTCTTATCTAGTTTATTTAAATATTTCGGAAATTCTCTAAAATGCTTAACTTTGGGATTTAATGCCCTCTTAAAAGTTCCTACTTCGTATTCAAAAGGTTTTCTTGCATCTAAAACAAGAGTTTTTTTGTTTTTGATAAGCTTATTCCATTTTTTAGGATCTATATGATTATTATTCTTATTTTTTGAAGATACATAAATTCCCATTGGGACTACTTCATTTTTAATCTTGATTTTTGGTTTATGAAAAGGTTGAAATTTACTTTTTGAGGTATTTTCACTATCAAAATTATTGATTTTAAATAATTTTTTTATCCTTTTTTTAATAGTAATTAGATTTTTAGATTTACCAGCAATAGTTCCATTTAATCCTTCCTCAGAAATAATTATTGTGCCCTTTATATTTAATTTTTTTAAAAGATTTTGAAGGACAGCTTTATTTTTTTTTAGAGATCTAAGTTTTATAAATTTATAAAATCCAAATACATTAAACATTATTGCCTTTGACATATTGTAAAACCATCTCCTAAAGGAAGAATGGTTTGTTTGGTTCTCTTATCATCTTTAACGTGCTTATTAAACTCCCTAATTATATTAGTGAACTTATCATTTTTTTTTGAGTTGGCTACTTCTCCATGCCATAAAACATTATCTATTATGATTAAACCTCCTGGATGAACTAAATTTACAGAAAGTTCGTAATATTTAATATAGTGCTCTTTATCGGCATCAATAAAAATTAAATCAAAAATATCACCGGTCAAATTGATTTCTTGTAAACTTTCTAATGCTGGTTTTATCATTTGTTTAATTTTTTTTTCATTTGCTTTTTCATAAAAGTTTTTTGCTACTTTGCTAGATTTATCATCTTTATCTAAACTAACTAAAATACCATCGTTGGGTAAAGCTAAAGCCATTGAAAGTGCACTAAATCCGGTAAAACTACCTATCTCTAATATTTTTTTAATCTTAGAAGATTTAATTAATGTTTGCAAAAATTGAGCTTGAGAGATTGATATTTGTAATTTTTTTTTGTCTCCTAAACTATTATTATGATTAATTATTTCTTTCTGAACGCCAGTTAAATCCTCTGAATGATCGATAATATATTTTTCCAGATCATCAGTTAAGTCTAATTTTTTAGGCACAATTAACTCTTTAAAAGTTTTTTTAAAATTCCATTAACTAATTGAGGATTAGCTTTTCCACCAGAAACTTTCATAACTTCGCCAACAAAAAATCCAAACAATTTTTCTTTACCTGCTTTAAATTGCTCAACTTTTTCTTTGTTTTTTGCTAAAATCTCAGTAATCATTTTTTCTAATTTCTTTGGATCGCTTTGTTGTTTCATTCCTTTAGACTCAATAATTTTTTTAGGATTTTCTCCAGTTTTGACCATGATTTCGAATACTTCTTTAGCTATTCTTCCTGAAATTTCACCCGATTTAATTGATTGAACCAGTTCAGCAAAGTTTTTAGCTGAGATAGGAGAATTTGATATATTAAGTCCTTTCTCATTCAACATTGCGAATAGATCACCCATCATCCAAGTAGCTGCAAGTTTTTTATCAGATAATTTTGCAACTTCCTCATAGTAATCAGAAATCTCTTTTTCGGAAATTAGTACATTTGCTTCGTATGAGTTGAGTCTATAATCTTTAACAAACCTCTCTTTTTTATTATCTGGCAACTCAGGCAAAGATTTTTTTAACTCATCGATTAATTTTTGTTCAATTTTTAATGGTAGTAAATCAGGATCGGGAAAATACCTATAATCATGGGCATCTTCCTTTGATCTCATAGATCTTGTTTGATTTTTTTTATTGTCAAAGAGTCTTGTTTCTTGATCTATTTGTTTTCCTTCCTCTAATAATTCAATTTGTCTATGTGCTTCATACTCGATTGCCATTTGCATAAACTTAATTGAATTTACATTTTTAATTTCACATCGTGTGCCAAATTGTTTTTCTCCTACTTTTCTTACTGATACATTTACGTCAGCTCTCAACGATCCCTCTTGCATATTGCCATCACAAGTACCTAGGTATCTCATTATAGTTCTAAGTTTTTTAATGTAAGCATTTACCTCTTCAGGAGATCTAAGATCGGGTTTACTTACAATCTCCATTAAAGCAATCCCAGAGCGATTTAAATCTACATAAGTGTATGATGGATCCATGTCATGTATGCTTTTACCTGCATCTTGTTCTAAATGAAGTCTTTCTATACCAATTTCTTTTGATCCGTATGGCATGTCTAATAAGACTTTGCCTTCTCCTACAATGGGGTTTTTATATTGTGAGATTTGATAGCCTTGAGGTAAGTCTGCATAAAAATAATTTTTCCTGTCAAAGACTGAATAATTATTAATTTTTGCATTTAAACCTAGACCGGTTTTAATTGCTTGTTTTACACATTCCTCATTGATTACAGGTAGCATACCTGGAAAAGCCGAGTCAATTAAACTAACTTGATTGTTTGGTTCAGCGCCAAATTTAGTTGATGAACCTGAAAAAAGTTTTGAATTTGAAAGGACTTGGGCGTGTACTTCTAATCCAATAATTACTTCGTACTTTCCATTTTCTCCATTAATAAAGTAATCAAATTTTTCTTTGCTCATGACCACCATTTTTTTATTTGATTTTTAAAC
Organism: uncultured Pelagibacteraceae bacterium; assembly: GCA_902580485.1. Lineage (GTDB taxonomy): Bacteria > Pseudomonadota > Alphaproteobacteria > Pelagibacterales > Pelagibacteraceae > Pelagilacustribacter. The sequence goes on along the minus strand of CACHKS010000012.1, from coordinate 25,603 downwards.
CCACAATTTTTTTCAAACGCATAACCTATGTTTAATATTTTTTGTTCATCTAAAGCATTACCTATCAACTGTAATCCAAGAGGATAGCCTTGTTTATCCAAACCTGCGGGCAATGATAAAGCCGGTAATCCTGCTAAGTTTACTGGAACTGTAAATATATCATTTAAATACATTGATAAAGGATCATTGGTTTTCTCTCCTACCTTAAATGCAGAACTAGGAGTTGAAGGTGTAAGAATAGCATCAACCTTTTTAAAATTATCATCAAAATCTTTTTTTATTAATTGTCTTACTTTTTGAGCTTTTAAATAATAAGCGTCGTAATAACCTGAAGACAAAACATAAGTGCCAATTAATATTCTTCTTTTAACTTCATCTCCAAATCCTTCAGATCTGGTATTTTCATACATTTCAATTAAATCTTTGCCCTTTTGTGATCTATATCCGTATCGCACACCATCATATCTTGCTAAATTTGAGGAGGCTTCTGCGGGAGCTACTATGTAGTAGGTTGGTAGAGCATATTTCGTATGAGGTAGTGAAATGTCTATTAAATTTGCTCCTAAATCTTTTAATATTTTTTTTCCATTTTCCCAAAGACTGTCAATTTCTTTTGGCATATTTTCAACTCGATATTCTTTTGGGATACCTATTTTTAATCCTTTAACATTATCTTTTAAATTTTTTGAATAAAACTCTTTTTTTTTATTAATTGAAGTAGAGTCCTTTTCATCAAAACCAGAAATAGCCTCAAGCATGATGGCACAATCAGTTACAGTTTTTGTCATAGGGCCTGCTTGATCTAATGAAGAAGCAAATGCAACTATACCCCATCTTGAACATAAGCCATAAGTTGGTTTAAGGCCCACTGTGCCTGTAAATGAAGCTGGTTGTCTTATTGATCCACCGGTGTCAGTGCCAATTGTTGCTGGAGTTAAATCAGCAGCTAATGCAGCAGAAGACCCGCCAGAGGATCCTCCGGGAACTAATTGATCACCAACTGGATTGATTACATTTCCAAAAAAACTTGTTTCATTAGAGGAACCCATAGCAAATTCATCACAGTTTAATTTTCCAAGCAAGAAGGCTCCATTGTCCCATAAGTTTTTTGTTACAGTTGACTCATAAGATGGAATAAAATTATTCAAAATATTACTTCCTGCAGTTGTTTTAGTATTTTCAGTACAAAATAAATCTTTTACTGCTAAAGGAATGCCTGGAAGTACCTGTTCATAATTTGGTTTATTATCAAATTTTTTTGCATTTTCTATAGCTTGATCAAATGTTTTTGTAACAAATGTATTAAGCTTTTTTGCTCCTTCGATATTCTTTATATAAGCTTGAGTAAGGTCTAATGAAGAAATTTTTTTTAGTTTGATGTGTTTTATAATTTCTTTTAAACTTTGATTAGTTATATCGATCATTATTCTACTACCTTAGGTACTACAAAAAACTCTTCATTTTTTTTGGGGGAATTTTTTAAAATTTTTTCTCTTATTTTTCCATCGCTAATTTGATCTTTTCTAGATCTTAAAGACTCATTTAGAATAGATGTTAATGGTTCGACTTTATCTGTGTTCAGTTCATTCAATTGTTCAATAAACTTAAAGATGGAGTTTAAGTCTTTAGTTAGGTTGTCGACTTTGGCTTCATCTAAGGAAATTCGAGCCAATTTAGCGACATGTTTAATTTTTTCTTTATCTAAGGACATTTGTGAAATAAGTTAATTAAATGTGTTTTATCACAAATTAGGTAAATTTCATGCTTGATATTGATGTATTTATTGAAAAAATAAAGAAAAAATCCAGGTTATTGGGTGTTGATCCAGGCGGCAAAAGAATAGGAATAGCTATTTCAGATGAAAATAAAATTGTAGCCACGCCTTACACTACAATTATCAAAGAAAATTATACTGATATGATATCTCAAATAAGTAAAATTGTTGAGGAATATAAGATTGACGGAATAGTTGTTGGAAATCCAATTAATATGGATGGGTCTGAAGGCCCTTCGTCTCAGTCCGCTAAAGATCTTGCTAAAAATCTTTCAAAAGATATTACTGAAAATATCACATTGTGGGATGAGAGACTTTCAAGCCAAGGAGCCTTTAATTTATCCAATGAATTAGCAATAAATTCATCTAAAAAGGTAAAGAAATTAGATGAAAATTCAGCACAATTTATCCTTCAAGGCGCATTAGATTATTATCACAAAAAAAATACTTGATATAATATAGTAAAAGGCCTATAGAGTTGATTTTAATGGCAACTGTAAAAAAAGTTTCAGCTATTAAAAACACTCCCCAACATCTATTAGGTATTCAAAATTTATCAGTTCAAGAGGCAAAAAGCATATTAACTGAGGCAAAAACTTTCATTAAACTAAACAGAAGTAGTTCTAAAAAACTAGATCTTTTAAGAGGAAAAACTCAAATTAATTTATTTTTTGAACCTTCAACTAGAACTCAAAGTTCATTTGACTTAGCCGGGAAAAGATTAGGTGCTGACGTAATGACTATGAATATGAATAATTCAGCTCTAAAAAAAGGAGAAACTTTAATTGATACTGCGATGACATTAAATGCAATGCATCCAGATATAATTGTTATAAGACATCAAGACTCTGGTGCACCAAACCTTCTTTCACAAAAAGTTAATTGCACTGTAATAAATGCAGGTGATGGAAGAAGAGAACATCCTACTCAAGCATTGTTAGATGCTTTAACAATAATTAACAGAAAAGGAAACATTGAAGGATTAAAAATTGCAATATGTGGTGACATACTTCACTCAAGAGTAGCTAGATCAAATATTTATCTCATGAACATGTTAGGAGCAGAAGTTAATGTCATTGCACCAAAAACTTTAATGCCACATGGAATTGAAAAATTAGGAGTCAAAGCTTTTACAGATATGAAAAAAGGATTAGATGGCTGTGATATAGTTATGATGTTGAGATTACAAAATGAAAGAATGCAAGGATCGTTTCTTCCATCAAAAAGAGAGTATTATGAATTTTTTGGATTAACTCCGGATAAACTAAAATTTGCGAACAAAGATGCATTACTTATGCATCCAGGTCCAATGAATAGAGGTGTAGAAATTGATACAAAATTAGCTGATGATATTAATGTTAGTCTTGTTAAAGAACAAGTTGAATTAGGTGTAGCGGTCAGGATGGCATGTTTAAAATTATATTGTAAATAAATGACAGAAAAAATTTTAACCAATTTAAGAATTATAGATCCATCGCAAAAAATGGATGAGGTAGGAAATATAATTATTGACAATAATGGAAAAATTAAATCTATAGGAAAAAGTACAAAAAATTCAGATGTATCTAAATCAGCAGAAAAAATTAATTGTAAAGGAAATATAGCTATTCCTGGCATAGTAGACATGAAAGCTTTTGTAGGTGAACCTGGCTTTGAATATAAAGAGAACTTTAGAACACTTAGCCAAGCAGCCTTAGCTGGTGGGGTAACTTCAATTGTTACAATGCCAAATACTAAGCCAATTATAGATAACGTCTCTATGGTGGACTTTATAATCAGAAGAGGCAGAGACAAAGCTAAAGTGAACCTGTTTCCATGTGCCTCAATTACAAGACAAACTGAAGGTAATCAGATGACTGAATTTGGTTTATTAAAAGCGAGAGGAATAATCGGATTTAGTGATGTAAACAAGACTATACAAAATACAGAATTGATGTCTAGAATAATGAATTATGCTTCTGATTTAGACGTATTAATAATGCAACATGCTGAAGATTATGAATTATCTAAAAATTCATGCATCAATGAAAGTGAGGTGGCTACAAGATTAGGTTTGCAAGGAGTTTCTGACATAGCAGAAAAAATTATTATTGAAAGAGATCTTTCTTTGTTAAGTGAATACCCTTGTAGATATCACATTAATCAAATTTCCGCAAAAAATTCTCTCAATGTGATTAAAAAAAATAAATCTAACGGAATAAAATTTAGTACTGGTGTATCAATAAATAATTTATCCTTAAATCAAAATGATATTGGAGAGTTTAGAACTTTTTTAAAATTATCCCCTCCTCTTCGAGGTGAAGAAGATAGAATTTCTCTAATTGAAGGTATAAAAAATGATCTTATAGATGTAATTGTATCTGATCATATTCCTGAAGATGAGGAAAGTAAGAGGTTACCATTTGCACAAGCAGCCACTGGATCGATTGGTATTGAAACGTTGCTATCTCTTGCTTTAGAGCTTTATCATAATGATTCCTTGCCTTTAGAAAAAATTATTAAATGTTTAACAATTAATCCTGCAAAGATTTTAAAAATTAATAAAGGAACATTAAAAAAAGGATCAGATGCCGATCTTTGTATATTCGATCTAGAAAAACCTTGGGTTGTTAAGGCTGAAAATTTAAAATCAAAATCAAAAAATACTGCAATTGAAAATAGAAAACTACAAGGTAAAGTAAAAATGACTTTATTAAATGGTGAAGTTGTTTATTCAAATTAATGGACACAGACTTAATAATTGTAACATTATACTCATATCTATTGGGTTCTATACCTTTTGGATTAATTTTAACAAAAATAATTCTTAAAAAAGATATAAGAAAAGTTGGTTCAGGGAATATTGGAACCACAAATGTTCTTAGGACTGGTAATAAGTTTCTTGCAATAGCAACATTAGTTCTTGATTTGTTAAAAGGATTTGTTGCTGTTTACTTTACATTAATTTATTTTGAAAATTTAACATCTTATTCTGCATTAATTTGTTTTATTGGTCATATTTTTCCAGTTTGGTTAAAATTTAAAGGAGGCAAAGGTGTAGCAACATATCTTGGAGTAATATTAGCCCTCTCTTACAAATTTTTTTTAATTTTTGGAATTAGTTGGATCGCTTTATCACTAGTATTTAGATTTGCTTCCTTGTCTTCTATGGTTTCTTCGTTTATGGTTTTTCTTTACGGATATTTTTTTGGGATTAATAATTATTCAATGCTTCTTTTTATTTTTTTTGTTATCATCCTTTTTACTCATAAAGAAAATATAGCTAGACTCAAAAATTCTATAGAAAATAAAATTAAGTTATAAGTACTGTCTTTTCTAGTTTTTTAATAATAAATTTGACAAACTCGTTTTATTTTGAAAATAAACAATAAATGAACTTAGTAATTGTTGAGAGTCCAGCTAAAGCAAAGACAATAAATAAATATTTAGGAAAAGATTATTTAGTTTTAGCAAGTTATGGTCATATAAGAGATTTACCATCTAAGAATGGATCTGTTGATCCAAATAACAAATTTCAAATGGAATGGGAAATAGATTCCTTTTCAAAAAAATATTTAAAGGAAATAACTAATGCAGCTGAAGATTCAGACAAAATTATTTTAGCCACCGATCCAGATCGAGAAGGCGAAGCAATAGCTTGGCATGTAAAAGAAGTTTTAGAAAAAAAGAAGCTTCTCAAAGATAAAAATTTAGAACGCGTAGTCTTCAATGAAATAACCAAAAAAGCAATTCTTAATGCGATTAAAAATCCAAGAGAAATACATTTGCCGTTAGTTGAAGCCTATCTCGCAAGAAGAGCATTAGATTATCTTGTTGGATTTAATATCTCTCCTATACTTTGGACAAAGTTACCTGGGTCTAAATCTGCTGGCAGAGTTCAATCAGTAGCTTTAAAACTTATTACCGAAAGAGAAAAAGAAATAGAATTATTTAAGCCTGATGAATACTGGACGCTTACGTCCGATTTTACAAACAAAGATGATAAAAATATTTTTTCGAAGTTAAGTTTATTTAATAATGAAAAAATTGAAAGATTTTCTTTTAGGAATAAAAATGAAGTTCAAAAAGCCATTGACGTTATTAATAAAACAAAATTTAAAATTTCTGATGTAAACACTAAATTATATAGAAGAAACCCTTTAGCCCCATTTACTACTTCAACTTTACAACAAACTGCGTCTGGACGATTTGGTTTTGGTGCCTCCAGAACTATGCAAATTGCTCAGCGTCTTTATCAAGGTGTAGATATCGAGGGAGAAACAACTGGTTTAATAACCTACATGAGAACAGATGGTACAAATATATCAAAAGAAGCAATAGAAGATTTTAGAAAATATATATCTGGTGATTATGGTAATAAGTATTTACCTGACTCACCAAATAGTTATACAGGTAAAAAAGCAAAAAATGCACAAGAAGCACACGAAGCAATAAGACCAACAGATATAAAAAGAAAACCCTCTGATATTAAGAAATATTTAAATACAGATCAGTTAAAACTCTATGAGCTAATATGGAGTAGAGCTCTTTCATCTCAAATGAGACCTGCTGAATTTGATAGAAATACAATAATAATTTCATCAGAAAACAATGAAATTAACTTTAGAGCTAGTGGATCAGTAGTTAAATTTGATGGTTTTCTAAAAGTTTATCAGGTTCAAGAATCTGATGAAGATGCTAAAAATATATTACCAGAAGTAAAGGTCGGTGAAGAAATAAATATTCTAAGATTAAATGATGAACAGCATTTCACTGACCCACCTCCAAGATATTCTGAAGCAAGTTTAGTTAAAAAAATGGAAGAATTGGGAATTGGTAGACCTTCAACATATGCAAGTATTATATCAGTATTATCTACTAGAAATTACGTTGAGTTGATTAACAAAAGGTTTCATCCGACAGATAGAGGAAAACTTATTTCTGCATTTCTAGAAAAATTATTCTCTAAATATGTAGATTATAACTTTACGGCGGATCTTGAAAATCAACTTGATGAAATTACTAGTGGAAAGATTGAGTGGGTACAAGTCTTAAATAATTTTTGGAAGGACTTTTATGAAAATGTAGGAAAAGTTAAAGAAAAAAGAACAAGAGAAGTATTAGATTTATTAAATGAAAGTTTAGGAGCACTTATATTTGATAGAGATTCTAATGATTCTATAGATAGAAAATGCAAATTGTGCTCTAATGGAGAACTAAGTCTAAAGAATAGTTTTAGAGGTGGAGCATTTATTGGTTGTTCTAATTACCCAGATTGTAAATTCACAAGACCTTTATCCAAAGCAAAAGCAGCTGCTCAATATAATTTAGCAGAACCAAAGTTATTAGGTCAAAATGATTATGGTAAAGACATATATTTGAAAAATGGAAGATTTGGTCCCTATTTACAGTTTGAAAAAGAACTAGAAAATCTGGAAGAAACTCCAAAAAAAGGAAGAAAAAAGAAACCAAAAGAAAATGATCATCTTAAAAATGTTTCAATTCCCAAAGGAATTGAAGTAGATAATGTTACTTTAGATCAAGCAAAATTTCTTTGTTCTCTACCTAAAATATTGGGTCAACATCCAGATAATGGGAAAGATATAACTTTAAATTCAGGTAGATTTGGTCCTTATCTAAAATGTGAAAATAAATCAGCAAGAATAGAAAATGTGGAAGAAATTTTTACTATTGGAATTAACAGAGCTATCACAATGATAGCAGAAGCAAAGCCTGGTCGAATATCTTCTTCTATGATTAAAGATTTGGGCGAACATCCAGAAGATAAAAAGCCAGTTAGGGTAATGAAAGGTCAATTTGGGCCTTACATAAAATATAAATCATTAAATGCCACTATTCCTGAAGAAAAAGATCCATCTGAACTAACTATGGAAGAAGCTTTAATATTAATAGAAAAAAGAAGAGAGTATGATAAAACTAAAAAAAATAAGAAAAGAAAATGAGAACAATATTATTTTTATCTATATTTATATTTTTTAGTTTAAACATTTCTCTTTTTTCATCTGAAAAAAAATGTAAAACGTTTGATATATCCTGTAAAACTAAAAAGTTTGTAAAAGACACAAAAGATTTTCAACAGAAAGGTTTGGATAAAAGCAAAAAGCAACTTGGTAAAAATAAAGATAAAATTTTAAAAGTTAAAGATAAAGTAGTTGAAGATGTTAAAGATACTGCTGAAGGTGTCTCAGAAGGAATAAAAAAAGGTGTTGATAGTGTTAAAAAAGAAATTAAGAAGTAAAGCAATATGTTACCAGAAGAAAATATAAAAAATTTAAAAATACTTCTTCCAGATTCAAAAGATCCAGTTGGATCCTACAGTGCAAGTAGAATTGTTGGAAAATTGCTCTATATATCAGGGCAAATTTCAATCAATGAGAAAGGAGATCTTATAAAAGGAAAATTAGGAAAAGATTTAAATACAGATCAAGGTTATGAGGCAGCAAAGAGATGTGGTTTAGCAATAGTATCTCAAGTTAAAAAGGCATGTAAAAATGATTTGTCAAAGATAAAATCATGCATAAAATTAACAGGTTATGTAAACTCAATTGATAATTTCACAGATCAGCCGAAAGTTATAAATGGAGCTTCAGAGATTATAACAAAAATTTTTAGCAATAAAGATACTCATACTAGAGCAGCAATAAGTTCTAATAGTTTACCTTTAGGAGTAGCTGTGGAAGTTGATGCGATATTTGAACTTAATTGATATTTGGTCTACCAACTGAATAGTATTTGATTTTATTTTTTTTCATTTCTTCTGGGTTATAAAGATTTCTTAAATCATAAACTATAAATTTTTTATTCTTTACAATTTTTTTAAAATCTATTGTTTTAAATTCATCCCACTCAGTTAATAAAATTATTAAATCAGCTTTTAGACAATTATTTTTAATGTTGTTTTTATAGTAACAATTTTTAATCTTATTAAATATCTTTTTTTCTCCACTAGGATCATAGTAATTTACTTTAGCACCTCTTTTACATAAATAAGGTATCATTTTTAAACTCGTAGAATCTCTCATATCATCTGTGTTTGGTTTAAATGTTACTCCTAAAAATGAAATTTTTTTATTACTTATATTTGATCCTAAAATTTTATGAATTTTTTGAGTAAGTAAATCAACTCTTTGTTGGTTTGATTTAATAACTGATTTAACAACTGATAAGTTAACTTTATATTTATTTGCAGCCGAAACTAAACCTTTAGTATCTTTTGGAAAACAAGAGCCTCCATAAGCTGGTCCAGCACGTAAAAATCTGCTGCCAATTCTTTTATCAGAACCCATTCCTAAAGAAATGTCTTCTACATTTACTCCAGATTTTTCACATAAATTAGCTAGCTCATTTATAAAAGTAATTTTAGTTGCTAGAAATGCATTTGAAGCATATTTTATTAATTCAGCTCCATTTCTTGATGTTGTAAAAAATTTTGCTCCCTTGTTTATCAAGGGTAAATAAAGCTTTCTCATAATATTAAATACTTTTTTTTCATTAGAGCCTACTACTATTCTGTCTGGGTATCTAAAATCACGTATTGCCTCTCCTTCTCTTAAAAACTCTGGATTAGAAATTACAGTAAATAATTTCTTTTTTTTTTTAAGAATTTTTTCAATTTTATCTCCCGTGCCTATAGGCACAGTAGATTTAGTAACAAGGATTTTCTTTTTTTTAGTATATTTTAAAATCTCTTTTATACATTTGTATACAAATGATAAATCTACATTTAAAGATCCTTTTTTTGTTGGAGTCCCTACACAAATAAAAATTATATCTGAAGATTTAATAGCTTTTTGAATATCTGTTGTAAATATAAGACGTTTAGACAAAAAATTTTTTTTTATTAATTCATCTAAACCAGGTTCATAGATTGGAGATATACTTGAATTAAGTTTTTTAATCTTATCAATATCTTTATCTACACAAATGACTTGATTTCCAATATCAGCAAAGCACGTACCACTGACTAATCCTACATAACCAGTTCCTATCATACATATTTTCATAATATTATTTTAATTTTGAGATTTCTAAATTTGATTTTATATATCCATCAAGTGTTCCAGAGTCTAAATATTTTCCTTTAAAAATATTACCGTAAAACTTTTCGCCGCTTTGAATTAAAGTTTTAATTGCATCAGTAATATGAACCTCTCCACCCTTTCCTTTTTTCTGATTTTTTAGAACGGAAAGAATTTTTCTTGGTAATATATATCTTCCAATTATGGCATAATTAGATGGAGCTTCATTTAATTTAGGTTTTTCGATAACTTCGTTAATTAAAAAAGAATTTTTCTTTTTGTATTTAAATCCTAAGATTCCCCATCTTGATACTGTTTTTCTATTTACTTTTTTTGTAGCAATAATCGAGCCTTTTTTAATTTTATGCAAAGAAATCATTTCTTTTGAGCAATTTTTTTTAACAATTAAATCATCAGCTAGTAACATCAAAAAATGTTTTCCTTTTAAGAATTTTTTACATTTTAGTACAGCAGCTCCTGTTCCATCTGGTTTATTTTGATACACAAATTTAATCATTTTTTGATATGCTTTAATTCTATTAAAAATCATCTTAATATTTTTATCTTTTTTTTTCTTTTTTATGATTCTTTTATAAAATTGATCATTAAAAAAATAATTTTTTATAGCAGGTCTATTCTTTGGTACTATAAAAATGAATTCTTTGATACCAGCGGCGATACATTCTTCCATAATATATTCTAAATTAGGCTTTCCGTTTATAGGAAGTAACTCTTTCTGTATTACACTTGTTAATGGTAACAACCTAGTTCCTAGACCCGCTAGTGGAATAATTGCTTGTTTTATCATATGATTCTTTTATTACTTAATATCATTACAGTAAATAAATGAAAATATTTAAAAGTAAACATAAATTACAAAAAGAGATTTCAAAAATTAAAAATATATCTTTTATACCAACAATGGGGGGTTTACACAAAGGACATATACATTTAATTAAGAAATCCCAAAACTTTAAAGGGAAAACGTTAGTTTCAATATTTGTGAACCCAAAACAATTTAATGAAAAAAAAGACTTTCTTAATTACCCTCGTAATTTAAAAGAAGATTTAATTATACTCAAACGTTTAAAAGTTGATTTCATCTATCTTCCATATTTCAATGATATTTTTTCGTTTAAATCAAAAAATAAAATATTTTTAGATAAATTTTCCAACAAACTTTGTGGAAAAAATAGAAAAGGGCATTTTAAGGGCGTTTTAAATGTTGTAAATAGGTTTTTGGAAATAATTAAACCTAAATATATATTTTTAGGAAATAAAGACTTTCAACAATCATATCTTATAAGCAAACATATATTAAAGAGAAAAATTAATACAAAAATAATTAATTGTAAGACTATAAGAGAAAAAAATGGTGTTGCCTGCTCTACTAGAAATAATAATTTAACTAAAAATCAGTTTAAAATAGCTTCAAATATAGTCAAATATTTAAGAAACAAAAAAAAATTAATTAGTAAAAAAATATCTAATTTTAAATTAGTTAATATTAAAAAAGATTTGATGGATTTAGGAATTACAAAAATTGAGTATATAAAATTATATAATTTAAAGACTCTCAAAGAACCAATTAACAAAAGAGAGAAATTTAAAATTTTTATTGCTTTTTATCTTAATAAAACTCGATTAATTGATAACATTTAATTAAGAAAATAATAAGATCCTAAGCCTAGAAAAGATAAAAATCCAATTACATCTGTTATTGTAGTTACAAATACACTCGAAGCCAAAGCCGGGTCGACATTCATTTTCTTTAAAGATACAGGAACTAATATTCCAAATAAACCAGCTACAATCATATTCAAAATCATAGACACGCCTATTAATAAAGATAAATTTATTTCTTTAAACCAAAGTTGAACGATTACTGCTGTTATAATTGCAAAGATTACTCCGTTTAAAATTCCAATAATAAATTCTTTTCCAACAACTCGATTAAAATTACTTGTTGATAATTCTTTTTTGGCTATAGCTCTAATGGTAACTGCTAATGTTTGCATACCAGCGTTTCCACCCATGGAGGCTACAATTGGCATTAAAAAAGCTAATGCAACCATTTGTTCTATGGAAGCACCAAAATTACTTATCACCCAGGTTGCAAGTAATGCAGTAAATAAATTTAATAATAACCAATTAAATCTTCTTTTTGTTTTAATGATAACGCTATCTGTAATTTCTTCGTCACCGACACCTGCTAATCTTAATGCATCTTCCTCGGCTTCTTCTTGAACTACTGTAACCACATCATCTGCGGTAATCATTCCCACTAATTTATTATCTTTATTGACTACTCCTGCTGAAACTAAATTATAACTTTCAAATGTATGTCCTACTTCTTCTTTGTCCATATTAACAGAAATTAAAACAGGCATTTCTGCCATAATGGAATTCATTTTCGAGTCTCTTGGTGTTCTTAAAACTCTTGATGAAGGAACAGTTCCTATAGGTTTAAAATCATTATTGACAACAAATATTTCTAAAAATTCTTTAGGAAGATCTTTGTTTTCTCTTAAATAATCTATAGTTTGACCAACACTCCAATTACTTGGTACTGCAGTAAATTCTCTCTGCATAATTCTAGCAGCAGAGTCTTCCGGGTAGCTTAAGCCTTCTTCTAATAAAAATTTATCTTTTGGAGGTAATTTTTCTAAAACTAATTTTTTTTTATTTTTTTCTAAATTCTCTAAGATTTTAATTGAGTCATCGGATTCTAGTCTTTTAATAATTTTAATAATTGACTCAGTTGATAAAAGTTGCAAAACTTCACTTTGAACTGACTCATTAAGCTCAATAAAAATTTCTGGATCAATATTAAAATCTTCTAGTTCAATTAGTTTTATTCTTGTTTCATTAGATAAATTTTCTATTAAATTAGCTATATCTGCCTCATGTAAATCTTTAAGAGTTTGGTTGATAAATTTTATGTCTGAAGATTGTATTTTTTCAGAAAAAGTATTAATAAATTCTTTATTAAAATCCAGATTGACCTTTTTATTTCCTGTTGATTTTACTAAAGTCATAAACACCTCTGATTGTTTTTTGAGACTAATAGTCCATATAGTGATAAATTTCAACTAAATGAGCATAGAAATTAAAATAAGCAAAAGACGTATTTCCTATAAATTTGCTATGAAAATTCTTCATAAACGTGTTGAAGAACTTAAAGAAAACAAAGGAAAAGAATTATTGTGGATTTTAGAACATCCGCTCACATATACAGCAGGTATAAGATCAGATGAGAAAGAAATTTTGGATAAAAAAATTAAAATAATTAAAACTAATAGAGGTGGAAGAATCACACTTCACAACCCAGGTCAAAAAATTATCTATTTTGCTTTAAATCTTAATAAAAGAAAAAAAGATGTTAGGAAATTAATTAACGTAATTGAAAAAAGTATTATAGAATTTTTATATATACATAAAATTAAAGGCAAAAAAGATAAAAAAAATATTGGTATTTGGGTAAATAAAAATAAGATTGCTGCTATAGGGATAAGAATTTCAAAGTGGATTGCCTATCATGGGTGTTCTATTAATATAAACAATAATCTAAATCCATATTTAAAGATTATTCCCTGCGGTCTTGATAATAATAAAATAACATCTGTTTTTAATGAAAAAGGAAAAGTAAGTAAAAATATTAATAGAAAGCTAATTAAAATATTTATTAAGAATATTAATAAAATTTAAAGATTTTTTTTTAAAAAATCTTGAAAATTTTTATTATATCTGGCCTTAAAATTATATTTTGTATTGTTTATCATAAACTTTATCTTATATGCATGTAGCATAAGACTTTTACTTTTAATTTTTCTTTCATTAATAATTTTATTTGTAAAGTATTTATCATCTCCAATAATAGGATTTCCAATATTATAAAGCTGTTTTCTTAGTTGATGTTTTCTTCCTGTTATAGGATTTAATTCAACGTAAGAATAATAGTTTGATGTTCTTAAAACTTTTAAATGAGTAATTGCCTTTTGTATGACTTTTCTATTTTTATCGTAAGTTATTAAATCATCTTTTAATGTATTTTTAGATTTAGATATTTTTCCGTATGTTAAAGCTAAATATGTTTTGTGTATTTTTCTTATTCTAAAGAGTGAAGTAAATAATTGTGCATATTCTCTTGTCTTAGCTATTATTAAAACTCCTGAAGTTTCTTTGTCCAGACGATGAACTATATATGGTTTCTGATTTTCAAAAAATTTCGTATTCTTTAATATATCTACAATATTTCTGAATGATTTAGTTCCCGACTGAACAGGAATACCAGCCGGTTTATTTATAACTATAAAATTATTGTTATTTTCAATAATATAATCATCATATACATTAACTTCTTTTCTTGAGGGTTTGTATCTTAATATTTTGGGTCTTTCTTTTACCTTAAAATTTGAAATATTGTAAACTTCTACAAGATCTCCTGATTGGACTCTGTAGGAAGATTTAGTTCTTTTTCTATTAATTTTGACTTTATTTAATCTGATAATTTTTTCAATTAATGACTGAGGTAGATCTATTATGTTTATTTTAAACCATCTATCAAAACGCAAGTTTTGATAATCTTCATCAATAGTATAGGTTTTTGGCATGTAGAGCTGAAACTATTTGCTTGCTACTTTTTGATCTGTTTTTTTCTCGTCTTCTTTTTTCTCAACTTTTTTTGGTTTATCAATTTTTTTTGCCTCAGGATTTCTATCTACTAATTCGATCACAGCCATTGGTGCATCATCGCCAGTTCTATATCCCGCTTTTAAAACCCTAGAGTATCCACCTTTTCTTGAACTATACCTTTTTGATAATTCATCAAATACTTTTGTTACTGATTTTTTGTCTTGAAGTTTAGAAAAAAGTTTTTTTTTATTACTTAATATATTTTTTTTTCCAATTGTAATAACTTTGTCAATTTGTGGTTTTAGTTCTTTGGCTTTAGGTAGAGTTGTAATTATTTGTTCGTATTTTATTAAAGAATTAAGCATATTTTTAAATAAGGCTTTTCTATGCTCCCCAGTTTTATTTAATTTTCTATAGCCTATACCGTGTCTCATTAATAATTATTATCCTCAAGTTTTTTAGATAACTCTGCAATATTATCTGGTGGCCAATTTGGTATTTCCATCCCTAAATATAAAGACATTGTATTTAAAACTTCCTTAATTTCATTAAGGGATTTTCTTCCAAAATTTGGTGTTCTTAACATTTCTGGCTCTGTTTTTTGGACTAAATCACCTATGTAAATTATATTGTCATTTTTTAAACAATTCATTGATCTTACAGATAGTTCTAGTTCTTCAACTCTTTTCAGTAAATTTCTGTTAAATTCTGGTTCTGTGCTTTTAACTTCTTTTACTATTTCTTTTGGATCTTCAAAATTAACAAACATTGATAATTGATCTTGAAAAATTCTAGCTGAATATGCAATAGCATCTTCTGCAGCAACTGTTCCATTTGTTTCAACGGTCATTAATAGCTTATCATAATCGAGTGCGCTTCCTGCTCTGGTATTTTCTATAGAAAAAGAAACTTTTTTGACTGGACTAAATAAAGAGTCTATTGAAATTAACCCAAGTGGACTATCTTCATTTTTATTTTTTGGAGCCGCAACATAACCTTTTCCTGTACTAATCATTAATTCCATATGAAAGTTAGTTTTTTCATCCAAATTACAAATAGTTTGTTCTGGATTCAGAATCTCTATTTCTGGTACAAGTGTAATGTCTTTCGCCTTAACTTCCTTAGGGCCTTTTATATCTAAAATTATTTTTTTAGGACTTGCTGATGATGATTTTATAGCTAAGTTTTTTACATTTAAAACAATATCAGTTACATCTTCTCTAACTCCTTTAATAGAAGAAAACTCATGAAGAACACCGTCTATTTGAATAGCTGATACTGCCGCTCCTTGGATTGATGATAATAAGATTCTTCTTAGAGAATTTCCTATTGTCTGCCCGAATCCTTTTTCTAAAGGTTCTGCAACAACTTTAGCTATAGTTTTATCTTCGTTGCTCTTGATTTCTAATTTATTTGGTTTAATTAAGGCTTTCCAATTTTTATCTATTACATTTGACGTAGTTTCCATTAAACTCTCCTTCTTTTTGGTGGTCTTGCTCCATTATGTGGCATTGGTGTTGTGTCTTTTATTGATAAAATTTTAAAACCTCTTGATTGTAATGAACGTAAAGCTGTTTCTCTTCCAGATCCCGGACCCTTTACTTGAACAGTTAATGTTCTTAATCCTTGTTCGTAAGCTTTTGATCCAGCATCATCTGCAGCCACTTGTGCAGCATAAGGAGTAGATTTTCTCGAACCTTTAAAACCTTTTGAGCCTGCTGAAGACCATGAAACAACATTTCCTCCCTCATCAGCTATAGAAATTATTGTATTATTAAATGTAGAATAAACGTAGGCAATTCCTGAAGTTATATTTTTTTTGATCTTTTTCTTTTTTTTAAAAGTGCTTTCTTTTTTTTTTAATAACTCAGGTTTTTTTGCTTCAGTTTTTTTTTCTGTTTTTTCGTTCTTTTTGTTCATTAAGATTTATAAATTTATTTTTTAAGTGGTGTCAATTTTTTTCCAGCAATTGCTATTGCTTTACCTTTTCTAGTTCTTGCATTACATTGAGTTCTTTGTCCTCTTACAGGTAATTTTTTTTTATGTCTTGTTCCTCGATAACAAGCTAAATCTACTAAACGTTTTATATTTACTGAAACTTCTCTTCTTAAATCTCCTTCTACTTTATGATTCGCATCTATAAATTCTCTAATTTTTAATACCTGTTCTTCTGTTAATTCATTCACCCTTTTTGATGAAGGTATATTTAACTTTTCACATATTTTTTTTGAAGAAAATAAACCTATACCATGAATGTAGGTTAGAGCAATGCTTACAACTTTATTTTGTGGAATATTGATTCCTGCTATACGAGCCATATTATAATGAGTTAAAGTTCCAAATGCGTATTTATATTGCCTAATTTTTTAATGTCAACTCTATATAAGGCTAATAATATCGCTAATTTCTTTATTTATTTGATCAATTGTCCTTTCTCCATCAATCACCTTTAATAAATTCAATTTTTTATAATATTCAATCACTGGTTCAGTGGATTTTTCATACGTTTTATATCTTTTAACTGCTAACTCTTCGCTATCATCAGATCTTTTTTCGATAGTTTTTCTTTCTAAAATTCTTTTTGTTATTATTTCTAAGGATACAGATAGTTTTAAAACTAAATCAATCTTTTGAGCATATTTTTTAAGCATTTCATTAAGAGTTTGTGCTTGATTTAAATTTCTTGGATATCCATCAAAGACTAATCTATTTTTATATTTATTATTAGAAACATAAGTCTCTACTAATTTTTTAACAATATTATCTGAAACCAAAGAACCTGAATTTATTATAGATGATATTTCTTTTCCTAATTCAGTTTTATTTTTAATTTCATTTCTAAGAACTTCACCTGTAGATAATTGATATAGATTAAATTTATTTACGATAAAATCTGCTTGAGTTCCTTTGCCAGCGCCAGGTGGGCCAAATATAATTAGGTTCATAAAACTAATTATTTTCCAAATTTAGTCTTTCTAATTAACGACTCATATTGAGAACTCATTAATCTTGTTTGGACTTGTGTAACTGTATCCATCGCTACTACAACAACTATTAATATAGAAGTTCCACCTAAATAAAAAGGAATTGGATATTTAGCAATTAAAAATTCTGGCATTAAACATACAAAAGTAAGATATAAAGATCCAACAGTAGTTAATCTCATTAAAATTGTTTCAATATATTCTGCCGTTCTTTCTCCAGGTCTTATTCCGGGAACATATCCTCCATATTTTCTTAAATTCTCTGCTGTTTCTTTTGGGTTAAAAACAATTGAAGTATAGAAAAATGCAAAGAATATGATACCTGAAGCATACAAAAGCATATACAAAGGTTGTCCCTGTGTAAACATTGAAGAAATTTTAATAGACAAATCTGACTCTGCAAATCCAAAGTTTGTAAGTGTGATCGGCAGTAGTAATAAAGCTGAAGCAAAAATAGCTGGGATAACTCCAGCGGTATTGATCTTTAAAGGTAAGTGAGAAGAATCTCCGCCGTACATTTTGTTGCCAACTTGTCTTTTAGGATAGTTGATTAAAATTTTTCTCATAGCTCTTTCAAAAAATACTATGAATAAAACTAAAAATATCACTAATATAAATATTCCAACTATCATTAAGGCTGATAATGCACCTGTTCTTCCTAGTTCAAATGTTGAAGCTAAAGCTCTAGGTATTTCCGCTACTATTCCTGAAAAAATTATTAGAGAAATACCATTCCCGACTCCTCTTAAAGTTATTTGTTCTCCTAACCACATTAAAAATGTTGTTCCTGCGACTAAAGAGATTGTAGTTACAATTCTAAATCCCATTCCTGGTTCAATTACTAAATTTCCTGCATTTTCTAAACCAACTGAGACACCATAACCTTGTAAGCAAGCAATTAAAACAGTTCCATATCTTGTAATTTGAGTAATTTTTTTTCTTCCAATTTCTCCTTGTTCTTTTAAACTTTTAAAATAATCGGAAACCCCGGTTAATAATTGAACAATAATTGATGAAGAAATATAAGGCATTATACCAAGAGCAAATATAGCCATTCTGGTTACAGCTCCTCCAGAGAACATATTGAACATCCCTAATAACCCCTTTTGGCTTGTAGCCATTATTTCTTTTAAAGCTAAGGGATCTATTCCAGAAATTGGAACATAAGTCCCCAGTCTATAAACTATTAAAAGTAGAATTGTGAATAAAATTCTATTTTTAAGATCTGTTGCCTGACTAAATGCACCAGATGTATTTAAGGTTTCGCTAGACATATAAAATTATTTTTTCAAAATATTAAGCTTGCCACCAGCTTTTTCAATTTTTTCTTTTGCTTGTTTCGATGCATAGTCAGCAGTAATATCCATTTTAACTTTAAGTTCACCTGTTCCTAAAATCTTTAATTGTAAGTATTTTTTATTTATAAATTTTTTTTCCTTTAAAGATTTCAAGTCTAAAGATCCGCTTAATTTATTTTTGTTTTTTTCATAAAAATTTTGGATTTTTGATAAATTTAATATTGCAGTAATCTTTTTACCTGGTGTTTTAAATCCTCTTTTTGGTAAACGTCTATACAATGGCATCTGACCACCTTCAAAACTTTTAATAGCCACGCCAGATCTTGATTTTTGTCCCTTGTGACCTCGTGAAGATGTTTTCCCTTTTCCAGATCCAATACCTCTTCCTACTCTTATCTTTTTTTTATTATTTTTCACTAAATTATTTAATTCCATTATTCAGCCTCTCTTTTGGAAACAATGTCAGATATTTTTTTTCCTCTTATCGCAGATAATATTTTAGGTGAATTTTGAGATTTTAGTCCATTAACACAAGCTTTTAATACATTGTGAGGATTTGCAGATCCTAAAGATTTAGCTACTACATCTTGGATTCCCAAAACTTCACAAACTGATCTTATTGGTCCACCAGCAATTATTCCTGTTCCGGCTGGCGCTGATCTCATAAATACTTTCCCTGATCCATTTTTACCTTTTACATCATGATGAAGGGTTCTACCGTCTTTTAAAGGAATTTGAATTAGACTCTTTTTTGCAACCTCTGTTGCTTTTTTAATTGCATCGGGAACTTGTTTGGATTTACCTTGGCCAATACCAACAGAACCTTTTTGATTACCAACTACTACTAAAGCTGCAAAACCAAATCTACGACCTCCTTTAACAACCTTAGTTATTCTATTGATAGCAACCAATTTTTCTTTTATATCGCTTTCTATTTTTTTATTTTCAACCATTTTAAAACTTTAGTCCATTTTTTCTTAATGTTTCTGCAAAAGCTTTTATTCTCCCATGATATTTATATTCACCTCTATCAAAATATACATTGTTTATATTCTTTTCTTTTGCTCTTTTAGCTAAAATTTCTCCTGTTAAACTGGATTTTTCTATTTTTTTAACTTTATTTTTTTTAATTTCTTTTTCGGTAGATGAAGCAGAAACTAAAGTTTTCTTATTTTTATCGTCTATTATTTGTACGAAAAGATTATTTAAAGATTTTGATACAGAGATTCTATATCTATTATTACTAACTTTTTTTAGTTTTTTTCGATTTCTTAATTTTCTTTTAATTTTTCCACTAATTTTTTTCATTATTTTTTCTTTCCTTCTTTTCTTAATACAAATTGACCTTTTTCTTTTATCCCTTTGGCTTTATAGGGTTCTACTGGTTTAAGATTTTTTATATCAGCGGCTATTTTAGCAACTAGATCTTTATCTACTCCACTTATTTTAATTGTAGTTTGTTTTTCCACAGTAATTTTAATTTCTTTTGGTATTTTAAAATTTACATCATGGCTAAAACCTATCTGTAAATTTAAATTCTCTCCCTTAATATTTGCTCTAAAGCCAACACCATTTAATTCTAATACTTTTTCATGCCCTTGAGAGACGCCTGCGATAGCATTATTAATCAAACTTCTATAAGTACCCCACATTATAGTTGTTTTTTTGTCTATGTTTTTATTTAAAGGCAAAATCTGAAATTCATTTTTTTCATTAACTTTAGATGAAAAAATTTTATCATTTATAGACAATTTTTTAGATCCTTTAGGTCCTGTAATGGTTAAATTTCCACCTTCAATTTTTACAGAAGACTCTTTTGGTACTAATATATTTTTTTTTCCAATTTTTGACATTAAAATACCCTACAAATTATTTCTCCACCAACATTATGTTTTCTAGCTTCTGCATCACTCATTACACCTTTTGGTGTTGAAAGAATTGCTAATCCTAAACCATTCATAACTTTCGGAATACTAGTTGCTCTTGAATATACTCTTCTTCCTGGTTTAGAGATTCTTTTAATTTCTTTAATTACAGGATCTCCCTCATAATATTTAAGGTTTATCTTTAAATTAATCTTATTGTTCTCAGATTTTTCAATATAGTAATCTTTGATATAACCTTCATTTTTTAAAATTTTTAAAATATTTTGTCTATAATTAGATGAAGGTATAAGTATTGAATTTAATAATCTCATCTGACCATTTCTAATTCTTGAAAACATATCTCCTATTGGATCTGTTAATGTCATATTTCTCCTACCAGCTTGATTTAGTTATTCCGGGAATTTTACCAGATGACGCCATGTCTCTTAATGCAATTCTCGATATTTTTAATTTTCTATAAACTCCATGTGGTCTACCTGATATCTCACATCGGTTTCTTATTCTTGTTTTTGCAGAGTTTTTTGGTAATTTGTTTAATTTCAATTGAGCTGCAAATCTTTCCGATAATTCTAACTTTTTATTTTTTATTATCTTTTTTAATGCAGCTCTTTTATTTGCATATTTTTTTACAAGTTTAATTCTTTTTAAATTTTTTTGTATCGCACTAGTTTTAGCCATTGTTACCTCAGTTTTTTTTATTATTTAATGGAAAATTAAATCCTCTTAGTAATTCCAAAGTCCCTTCTTTGGTTTGACTTGTTGTCACAATCGTTACATCTAAACCTCTGATTTTTTCAACTTTATCAAAATTTACTTCGGGAAATATAATATGCTCTTTAACGCCAAAAGAATAATTGCAAGAATTATCTACTCCTTTTGAAGTTAATCCTCTAAAATCTTTCACTCTAGGTAGAGCAATATTTATAAGTCTATCAATAAATTCATACATTTTATTTGATCTTAAAGTTACTTTTACTCCTGCGTTTGTACCCTTCCTTGATTTAAAATTAGATATAGATTTTTTGAACTTTGTAATTATAGGCTTTTGTCCAGCGATTAAAGACATATCGTCAACGCAAGATTTGAGTTTTTTGCCGTCAGAAGCATCTTCTCCTAATCCCATGTTTAATATTATTTTATCAATTTTAGGCGCCTCATGCTTGTTTTTAAGATTTAGCTTGCTCATAAGTTTGCTAATAATTTCTTTTTCGTAAGCTGTTTTTAATCTCGGTCTCATTTTTTACCTACTGTTTTTTTTTCTTTTTTATTTTGATCTAAATTTTTTACATTCGATAAATGTATAAAACTTTCTTTTGAAATTATTCCACCTTTATTTTCTTTAGTTGGTTTTAAATGTTTTTTAATCATTCCAATAGATTTAATCTTAATTTTATTTAATTTCTTATTTATTTCTAAAATTTCACCAGTCTTACCTTTATCTTTGCCTGTAATAATTTTTACTTGTGTTCCTTTTTTTAAAATCATATTAAAGTACCTCCGGTGCAAGCGAAATAATTTTTGTATGTCCTCTTGTTCTTAATTCTCGAGTAACTGGTCCAAAGATTCTAGTTCCTATTGGTTCTCCTTTTTCATCAGTTAATACAACTGCATTAGTGTCAAACTGAACTTTAGAACCATCATCTCTATAAATTTCTTTTCTAGTTCTTACTACTACGGCTTTATGAACTGCTCCTTTTTTTACTTTACCTTTAGGTATAGCGTCTTTAACGCTGATTACTATAAGATCCCCTACAGAAGCATATCTTCTTTTAGAACCTCCTAATACTTTAATGCACTCCACTCTTTTAGCGCCTGTATTGTCTGCCACCATTAATTCTGTTTGGACTTGTATCATTATTTTATTACCTGCCAAGTTTTTTTCTTTGAAATTGGTTTGCACTCTATAATTGAAACTTTTTCTCCTTCTTTAATTTTATTTTCTTCATCATGAGCATGATACTTTTTAGTTCTTTTAATTATTTTTTCATAAAAAGGATGTCTAAATTTTCTAGTAACTTCTACAACAATAGTTTTATTATTTTTTGCACTAGTTACTACTCCTTTTAAAATTTTTTTTGTCATTTTGTGTTTCTAATAGTTGTGTATAGTCTAGCTATACTTTTTTTAATTTCATTATATTGAGCAGAATTTTCAATTTGATTATTTATTTTTTTAAATCTGATATTGAACAAATCTTTTTTCAAGGTTAATATCTTTTTTTCTGCCTGATCCTTTGTTAATTTTTTATCTTCTTTTTTTTTAGCCATAAAATTATCTTTTAATAAACTTTGTTTTTATTGGTAATTTTGCTGATGCTTTATAGAGAGCAATTTTAGCTACTTCTTCAGTTACACCGTCTACCTCAAAAATAATTCTTCCAGGTTTTACTCTGCACGCATAATATTCTGGTGATCCTTTTCCTTTACCCATTCTAACTTCTGTTGGTTTTTTTGATACTGGTATATTAGGAAATATTCTTGTCCAAACTTTACCAGTTCTTTTCATATACCTTGTTAAAGCTACTCTTGCTGCTTCAATTTGTTTTCCGATAACTCTTTCAGGTTCCATTGCTTTAAGACCAAATTGACCATAATTTAATTTTACAGCCCTTGAAGCTTTTCCGTGAATTCTGCCTTTAAATGCTTTTCTATATTTAGTTCTTACTGGCTGAAGCATTTTTAACCCTTTCCTTTTTTTCTTTTTCTACATCTTTTGCCATTAGTTCACCCTTATAGATCCATACTTTGATACCAATTATTCCATAAGTTGTTAAGGCTTCAGCAAATCCATAGTCAATATCTGCTCTCAAAGTGTGAGAAGGTATACTTCCTTCTCTTAACCACTCAGTTCTAGCAATTTCATTTCCTGCCAATCTACCGCTTAGCATAACTTTAATGCCTTTAGCATTTAATCTCATTGCAGACTGCATGGCTCTTTTCATAGCTCTCCTATAAGCTATTCTCTTGACAAGCTGTTGTGCAATGTTTTCTGCTACCAAATTAGAATTAAGTTCTGGTTTTTTTATTTCTTTAATATTTACACTTACATCGCCTTCGGTAATTTTCATTATATTCTTTTTAATTTTTTCAATATCAGCTCCTTTTTTACCAATAACAAATCCTGGTCTTGAAGTGTGAATTGCAACCTTGCATTTTTTTGATGACCTTTCGATTATAATTTCAGAGACTCCTGAATTGGTAATATTTTTTTTAATATAATTTCTTATTTTAAAATCTTCTATTAAATATTTTCCAAAGTCTTTTTTCTTGGCAAACCATGTGGAGTCCCAACCTCTATTTATACCAAGTCTTAAGCCTATAGGATTTATTTTTTGTCCCATTATTTCTTTTCCTTTTGTTCCTTTTTTTCTTCAAGTATGATTGTTATTCTGCTAAATGGTTTTTTAATTGGACTAGCTCTTCCTTTTGCTCTTGGCCTAAATCGTCTCATTACAAGAGATTTTCCAACATAAGCTTCTTTAACAAATAAATTATCTATGTCATACTGATGATTGTTTTCTGCATTTGAAATAGCAGATTTAACTGTTTTGCTTACGTCTTTAGCTATTCTTTTTCTTGTAAATTCTAAATCTCTTAAAGCTATATCTGCTTTTTTTCCCTTGATATAATTTAACACTAAGGCCAGTTTTCTAGGACTGGATCTTACATTTTTGTTTATAGCTTTAACTGTGGTGTTATTTTTTTGCATTTTCTCCTCCGTCTTTTTTTGGTTCAGCAGACGCAACTGCCGCAGCTTTTTTATCTGCTGGTGTATGTCCTTTAAATGTTCTGGTAGGAGCAAATTCTCCAAGTTTATGACCAACCATTTCTTCAGAAATGGTTATGGGTATAAAAGATTTTCCATTATGAATCATAAAACTATGACCCACGAAATCAGGTATAATCGTAGAATGTCTCGACCAAGTTTTAATTGGTTTTTTATTTGGAGAATCCTTAAGTTTATCAATCTTTTTTAATAAACTTGGGTGAACAAATGGTCCTTTCCAAACAGATCTAGTCATTATTTTCTTTTCCTTCTTCTTGTTATTATTAACTTATCGCTTCTTTTCGGTCTACGTGTCTTCAATCCTTTAGCAGATTGCCCCCACGGTGAGACAGGGCTTCTTCCGCCAGATGTTTTTCCCTCACCACCTCCATGTGGATGGTCTACAGGGTTCATTGCAACACCTCTTGTTTGAGGTCTTTTTCCTCTCCATCTATTTCTTCCAGCTTTACCTATTTTAATATTTTTTTGGTCTGGATTGGACACAACACCAATTGTTGCTCTACAAGCACTATTAACTTTTCTTGTTTCCCCAGATGATAATTTTAATATTGCATAATCACCATCAAAACCTGACAGAGTTATGGAAGATCCTGCTGATCTAGCAAGTTTACCCCCATTTCCAGGTATTAATTCCACATTATGTATAGACGATCCTGGTGGTATATCTTTTAACTCTAAAGAGTTTCCAGTTTTAATCTCAGCATTTTTTCCTGACTCAATTTTGTCACCTTCTTTTAATCCTTGAGGACATATTATGTATGATTTCTCTTTATCTTCATAAGTTATCAATGCTATATAAGCTGTTCTGTTTGGATCATATTCAATTCTATCAACTACTGCAGGAATATCTATTTTCTTTCTAAAAAAATCTATAACTCTAAACTTATGTTTTGAACCACCACCTATGTGTCTTGATGTAATACGTCCATAATTATTTCTTCCTCCAGTAAAATTTTGGCCACGTGTTAAAGGTTTATATGGAGAGCCTTTCCACAAATTACTTTTATCAACTACTACAGTTCCTCGAGTAGATTTTGTATAAGGTTTAAATGTTTTGAGTGCCATAATTAAATACCAGTTGTCAAATCTATACTTTGACCTTTTTTAAGGGTTATAATTGCCTTTTTGTATCCACTTTTATAAGATTTTTTTCCTTGTTTAATTTTAAATTTAGTTTTTGAATTTATAATATTCACTTTAATTACGTTTACTTTAAATAGTT
>CACHKS010000011.1:0-43456 GCA_902580485.1 uncultured Pelagibacteraceae bacterium | reverse complement strand
TTGCTAACTTCGAGTATGAAAAAAAAGAGTTTGCTTTTGTGAGAACCGAGCAGCAAATTGATAAGATAATTAAAGAATGTTCTAAGTTACAGAACTCTATAATTTTGTATACTATTGTTGAAACAAAACTAGCTAAATATATTTCAAATTCTAGTGAAAAAAATAAAGTGCCTTGTTTTGGCATACTAGGAAATTTAATTTTAAGCTTTTCTAAACTTTTAAATCAAAAAGCAATACACAAACCTAGCGCTCAACACGTCCTAGACGAAGAATACTATAAAAGAATAGAAGCAATTCAATTTACTATGTCCCATGACGATGGAAAAAAATTAGATGATGTTACCAAGGCTGACATAGTTCTTTTAGGTGTCAGTCGAACTAGCAAAACACCTACATCAATGTACTTAGCCAATAGAGGATACAAAACTGCCAATATTCCTCTCGTAATGGATCAAAAAATTCCAGAAGAATTAAAAACTAAAAATAATAAATTATGCATCGTAGGACTCGTCACAGACCCTGAAAGATTAGCGGATGTTAGAAGAAATAGAGTTACTTTGATGAAAGAAACTAATATTAAAGAGTATACAGATATTAATTTTATTAAAGAAGAAATCAATAAATCTAAAGAACTTTTCAAAAGATATAATTGGCCAACTATAGATGTAACACGAAAATCAGTCGAAGAAAGTGCTGCTTCAATTTTAAAAATTTTTGAAATACAAAAAAATAAATGAAAATAATTCTAGCTTCAAAAAGTAATGTAAGAAAACAGATTTTAGAAAGACACAACGTTAGCCTAGAAGTTATAGTATCAAATGTAGATGAAGATGAAGCGAAAGAGTCCTTACTAGCAGAGGGAGCTAGTCCATTGATTATCTCTAAAAATTTAGCTGAACTTAAATCTATAAAAGTTAGCAGAAAAAATCCAAATCGTATTGTATTAGGGGCCGATAGTGTAATTTCTTTAGAGAACGAATTAATTAGCAAACCAAAATCAAGAGAAGAGGCGTTAATGATTCTAAAAAAATTAAATAATTCAAAACATTACCTGATTAGTTCAGTATGTATCTCTAAAAATGGTGCAATGATTTGGAATCATTCCGACACATCTGAATTAAAAATGAAAAATTTTAAAGATGAAGAGCTAGTAAAATATCTAGAAAAAATTAAAACAGAAATTTTATTAGCTTATGGAGTATATCAAGTTGAAGCAGAGGGTTTAGATCTTTTTGAATATATCAAGGGAGACCATGATTCAATTATGGGTTTGCCTATTAAACAAATAATGAATTATATTAAAATACTTAACAAATGAAAAAAAAATCGTTTGCAATTATTGGAAGTCCAATTACTCATTCTCTCTCACCAGTTTTACATAATTACTGGTTTAAAAAATATAATATCGATGCGAATTATTCTTTGCTAGATGTGAAAGAGGAAAACTTAAAGAGTGTTATCAAGAAAATAAGAGATAAAGAAATAAATGGAATAAATGTAACTTTGCCATATAAACAAAAAATAATTCCATTTCTTGACAAAGTGGTTAATGATGCCCAGCATACAAATTCAGTTAATACGATCTTTTTGAATGATGACAATATGATTATCGGAGAAAATACGGACGTGTTTGGGTTGCAAGCAGCTTATTTAAAAGGGATTAGTAATGCAAAAAATAAAAGAGTTCTGGTAATAGGAGCTGGAGGAGTTTCTTCATCAGTTGTCTTCTCTTTGGAAAAAACTAAAGTCAAAGATATATCTATTATAAATCGAACTTATGAAAAATCTCTATTTTTAAAAAAAAAATTTAATTTTTTAAATGTTTTAGAATGGAACTCTTTTCCAAAAGAAATTAGTAAATTTGATATTATAATAAATGCTACAAGTCTTGGATTAAAAAATGGCAGAGACTTTGAGTTTAGTTTTGAAGGAGCAAAAGAAAATTTAATTTATTTAGATTTAATTTATAATCCGCTGGAAACGAAAACTTTAAAATTTTTAAAAGAGAATAAAACTAAAACGTTTAATGGCTTAGAAATGTTTATTTATCAAGGTCAAAAATCTTTCTATTTATGGAATAGAATAAACCCAGAAATAGATGATAAATTGGTTGATCTGTTGGTTTCAAAATTACAATGATTAAGATAGGTCTTACAGGCTCCATATCATCAGGAAAAACAACGGCAGGTAAAATTATTTCTAAAGGGAGAGGCCCCTTTTTTAGTGCAGATAATGTAGTAAACAGATTATATAAAAATAAAAGCTTTAGAAAAAATATAGCTAAAAGATTTAAAATAAAAATTAATTCTGGATTTAAAAAAGCAATAAAAGATAAAATTTTAAAAAAAAAAGAAAATTTAAAGAAATTGGAAAAAATAATACATCCAATTGTAAGACAAAAGATGTTATTTTTTTTCAGAAAGAATAAAAATAAACGATTTTTATTTTTAGAAATTCCTCTATTGTTTGAAAGCAAACTTATGAGGTATTTTGATGTTATAATTTTTATAAAATCAAATAAGAATTTAAGACTGAAAAGATATAAATCAAATCGAGGTAATACTAAATTATTCTCTTTACTAAATGCACATCAATTAAAAGACAATAAAAAAATAGAATTATCTGACCATATAGTTGTGAACAATAAATCTTTAATTGTTTTAAAAAAAAATCTTTTAAATATAATTAAATTATATGTATGAAATATTTTTAGACACAGAAACTACTGGACTTTCATTTCAAGAAGGACATAAAATTGTTGAAATAGCATGTATTGAAACCAAAGATCTAATTCCTACAAATAAAATTTTCCATAAATTAATAAATCCTGAAAGAGATGTCCCTGAGGAGGCATTCAAGATTCATGGTTTTTCAAAAGAATTTTTAAGTACAAAAAAAACCTTTAATGAAATCGCCGAAGAATTTTTAAACTTTATAAAAGGAAAAAAAATTATAATTCATAATGCTAATTTTGATTTAGGCTTTTTAAATAATGAATTAAGTAAAAATAAAAAAAAAAAGATTAATAAGATAGAAGTTATCGACTCTCTGCAAATTGCTAGAAATAAATTTCCAGGAACTTCAAATTCCCTAGATGCATTATGCAAGAGATTTAATATTGATTTATCTAAAAGAACAAAACATAATGCTTTGTTAGACTGTGAGTTATTAAGAGAAGTCTATATAAACCTTTTAGATGCCAAAGAACCTAAATTTAATCTTTCTTCTCTTGGCGAAGAACCAGTGAGATTTGAAACTAAAGAGAAGTTATATAACAAGACTATAGTCAAGATAACCGAAGAAGAATTAAATAAACATAAACAATTTTTAAAATCTGAAATTAAAAAAAATTTTTATTGAATTTTTTTGATATTATAAAGTTTCTGGAAATCAACATCTTTACTAATCTTAATATCTTTAAATCCTGAACTTTCAAATACAAAAATAAATATTTTTCTTAATTCTGGATAAATTTTAGAGGGAACACTTATTAAGATTATTTTTTCTATTTCTCTTTTATCTGTTATTTCCTCATTCAATTCAATAATTGTTGCATATATTATTTTTGTGCTAATTTTTTCAATATCATCCTTCATAGGTGTAAGACTTAGGGTTGTCTCAACTTGAATAATTCTTTCTCTAATTTGATTGCTTCTAATATCAATATTTACCTTATAATTTGATATACTTTTTGATAATATAGAAAAAATTTTTGGATTTGGTATTTTAAAATCTAGGTCTTTAATATACTTTCCAATTATCTTATAGCTCATCTCTTTTATTTTTATCTTCTATAATTTCACCATCTAATACATTTACATCTTCTTGTTTTTTTTGAGTTGTCTTTTTTTTAATAAAAAGATTAATTAAAATTTTTCTTGAGAAAGGTATTAACAAGAGAAATCCTATCGTGTCAGTAAAAAAACCAGGTATGATAAGAAACAAAGCCGCTAAAGCAATAGATGCTCCAGAGACCATCTCATAAATTGGTATTTTATTTTGATATAAATTCATGACGCCTGATCTCATTGTCTTAATCCCCTCAAGTTTAGCAAAATAGAGGCCAATTATTGCTGTCAAAAAGATTAACAATACCGTATTCAAAGCTCCTATTTTCCCTCCGATTTTAATCATTAGAAAAACTTCTAATGCTGGCACGCCAATAAATAAAAGAAAAAATGAGTTCATTTGTCTGATACAAAATTATATTATTAATGTATATTTATCAAATTATGAGTAACAATTTTGGATATATAGACATCATTTTACTTGGAATGATTGCAGGATTTATAATTCTGCGGCTTAGAAATATATTAGGAAGAAAAACTGGCCATGAGACTAAAATTCATCCTGGTTTCGCCGAGAAAAAATTTAATGTACCAAATAATATCATAAAAGATTTTAAAAAAAATCATGATGTTCTCGAGGGTCAAGAAAAAAAGGATTTTCTTAAAGGTGCAGAAATTGCCTATGAAACGATTCTTACGTCATTTGCAAATGGCGATAGTAAAAAATTAAAAAGTTTACTTACGCCAGATATGGCGACAAATTTTGAGCAGGCTATACAGGCAAGAAATAAAGATAATATAAAGTCTGAGTTCACATTTGTTGGGGTGAAAGAGTCTAGTCTAGAAAAGTATGAAAAAATTAGAAATGAGCTTTTTGCTTCAGTTAAATTTGTTTCAGAAGTAATTTCTGTAAAAAAAGACAAAGATGACAAAATTATCGAAGGAAACCCAAACAAGATAAAACTGGTTACTGATAATTGGAAGTTTACAAAAAATATACTAAAAAAAGGTCCCAACTGGTACTTATCTGAAATTGTCAGTAAGTGATTAAAAAAAAAAATATTTCTCAAGAAGATATTTATACCTGGGAAAATTATATAAAAAATCCAACTGATATTACTGATAAAGATAAAGTTCTCAAAAATAATAAATCAAGATCTAATAGATTTAAATATGATTTGCACGGTTTTACTCTAATTGAGGCGAACAAGAGGGTAAAAGACATAATTTTATCTTGTGTAAAAAATAATTACAAAGAAATTTTATTAATTACCGGTAAGGGAATTCACTCTAATACCGAGAAAAATATTTATGTTTCTAAAGATCTAAGCAAGTTAAAATATTCTGTGCCTGAATATATTAAATCAGAACTAGATTTATCAAAATACATAGCTTCAATCTCTAATGCCAGTCATGAGGATGGTGGTGAGGGAGCTATTATAATAAAGCTTAAAAAATTATAGAATAAATTTAGACAAATCAGTATCTTTAACTAAATTACCCAAATTTTCATTAACATATTTTTTATCTACAGTAACAGTTTCTCCTGCACGATCTGTAGCATTAAAACTTATATCATCTAAAACTTTTTCTATAATTGTGTGCAATCTTCTAGCTCCAATATTCTCAACTGACGAATTAACTTCTGCAGATATTTTTGCCAACATATCTATTCCATCATCTGTAAATACAAGATTTACATTTTCAGTTTTTAACAATTCTTTATATTGTTTGATTAAACTGTTATCTGGTTCTTTTAGTATCCTTTTAAAATCATCTTCATTTAAAGCATTTAATTCTACTCTAATAGGCAATCTACCTTGTAATTCCGGAAGAAGATCAGAAGGTTTAGCCAATTGAAAAGCTCCTGATGCTATAAAAAGTATATGATCAGTTTTAATGGGCCCGTGTTTTGTGCTTACAGTAGTTCCTTCAATCAAAGGCAACAAATCTCTTTGAACTCCTTCTCTGGATACGTCTCCGCCTACCCTGTCGCTTCTTGCTGATACTTTATCTATTTCATCTAAGAAAACTATTCCATTTTCTTCTGTAGCTTTCTTTGCTTCTTTAATAATTTTGTCTTCTTCTATCATTTTGTCAGATTCCTGGGCAACTAGAATATCATGAGACTCTTTTACAAGCATTTTTTTCTTTTTGCCTTTTTTGTTCCCCATTGATTTTCCGAGAATGTCTCCAAGGTTTACCATTCCAACGTTACCTCCTGGCATACCTGGTATTTCGAAACTTTGTAACCCTGCGGCTTTATCTTGAACTTCAATTTCTATTTCATTGTTATCTAGATCACCATTTCTTAATCTTTTTCTGAAACTTTCTCTTGTTGCAACACTAGCTTTATTGCCTACTAATGCATCCAAAACTTTTTCTTCGGCTTTAAGTTCAGCCTTAGCTTTAACTTCTTTTCTTTTTTTTACTCTCTCCATAGCAATAGCTATCTCAATTAGATCTCTAACTATTTGCTCAACGTCCCTTCCTACATAACCAACCTCTGTAAATCTTGTGGCTTCAACTTTAATAAATGGAGCTTCAGCCAGTTTCGATAGTCTTCTTGAAATCTCTGTTTTCCCAACTCCAGTTGGTCCAATCATAAGAATATTTTTTGGAAGCACCTCATCTCTCATTTCTTCTGAAAGAGCTTGTCTTCTCCATCTGTTTCTTAATGCTACTGCAACTGCTTTTTTAGCTTCTTTCTGTCCTATTACATATCTATCTAATTCAGAGACTATTTCTCTCGGTGATAATGCGCTTACTTTAGAGCTGTCCTTTTTAGTATTTTTTACTAAATTTAAATTTGTAACATTTTTAGAATTAGCCATAACTAAACTTTCTCCACTGTAACGTTATTATTAGTAAACACACAAATATCCGAAGCAACTTTAATTGCTTTTCTAGCAATTTCTTCAGCTTTTAAGTCTGACTCTATTAAAACTTTTGCAGCTGCTAGAGCATAATTTCCACCTGATCCGATACCTATAATTCCATCTTCTGGCTCTAAAACATCTCCTGTACCAGAAATAATAAAGCTATGTTTCTTATCTGCTACAGCCATCAATGCTTCTAATCTTCTTAAAAATTTGTCGCTTCTCCAGTCTTTTGCTAATTCAACAGCTGCTCTTTGTAAGTTGCCTGCATGTTTTTCAAGTTTTGCTTCTAGTCTTTCAAATAATGTTAATGCATCAGCAGTGGATCCAGCAAAACCAGCAATCACCCCTCTACTTTCTATTTTTCTAACTTTTTTTGCTTTACTTTTTAAGACGGTATTACCGAGACTGACCTGACCATCTCCTGCAACGACTGTTTCGTTATTTTTTCTCAATAAGACAATGGTAGTGCCATGCCACTTTTCAGCTGTATTCATGATGTTATATGTGGAGATTAATTTTAGATCTTCAATAGTGAAATCTGATTTATTGATAAAATGCTCATTTATATATATATCAAAGATAAATTGTCGTAGATTATGAAAAGAAAAGCTAAAATAAATAGAAAAACCAAAGAAACTAACATTTCGGTCGCAGTCAACTTAGACGGAAAAGGGAAATATAAAATTAAAACTGGGATAGGTTTTCTTGATCATATGCTTGAGCAGCTAGCTAAGCACTCATTAATTGACTTAGAAGTTAAAGCCAAAGGCGATACACATATTGACTTACACCATACAACTGAAGACACAGGTATAGCTATCGGGGAAGCTATTAAAAAAGCTGCAGGTAACCGAAAAGGAATTACAAGATATGCATCAACAATGATTCCCATGGACGAAACTTTAAGCCGAGTTTCAATAGATGTATCGAACAGACCATACTTAATTTGGAAAGTTAATTTGCCAGTCGAGAAACTTGGTGAAATGGATACAGAATTATTCAAAGAATGGTTCCAAGCTTTTTCCCAATCGGCTGGAGTTACTTTACACATAGAGAATATTTACGGTGAAAATAGTCATCACAAGATTGAGTCATGCTACAAAGGTTTAGCTAGATCTTTAAAAGATGCTTTAGCGATAGATAAAAGAATTAAAAACTCGATACCTTCGACAAAAGGTTCTATTTAAATTTGATGAATGTCACAATTGTTGACTACCAATCGGGCAATATAAGCTCAGTCATTAACTCTTTTACAGAGGTTGCTAAAGGTAAAGTAAATCTAGAAGTCACTTCAGATATAAAGAAAATTAAATCTAGCGATAAGATTGTCTTACCTGGTCAAGGTTCATTTAAAAGCTGTGTTGACTCCCTTAACAATATCAATGGATTAGTTGATACACTTAAAGAATTCGCAATCACTAACAAGAAACCTTTATTAGGAATTTGTGTCGGGTTACAAATGTTTGCTGATATCGGTTATGAAGAAGTAGAAACAAAGGGATTAGGCTGGATCTCAGGGAAAGTTTCTAGAATTGATAATCAAAACAGAAAATTTAAACTTCCACACATTGGTTGGAATGAAATTGAAATTCAAAAGAAAAGTAAAATATTTAAAGATATCAAAAATAAATCTCACATGTATTTCGTTCATAGCTATGAGTTTATGCCTACAGACAAATCAGTTATTTTGGCTACAACAGACTATTCAACTAAAATTGTATGTGCAGTTGAGAGAGATAATTTGTTCGGTACTCAATTTCACCCAGAAAAAAGTGATAAAACTGGATTACAAATTATACAAAACTTTATAAATTTATAAATAATGAAAATCTTTCCTGCTATAGATATTAAAGATAAGAAATGTGTGAGGTTAATCAAAGGAGACTTTGAGAACAAAACTGAGTACGAAACCTCACCAGTCGATCAAGCTGCAAAATATAAAGATCATGGTTTTAAAAACTTACACATCGTTGATTTGGATGGTGCTTTAACAGGTAAAACAGTGAATTTAGATATTATTAAAGAAATAGTAATTAAATACGATTTTAAAATTGAAATTGGTGGAGGTGTAAGAAATGCAGAAAGCATTAAACAATACATTGATTCTGGAGTAGAGAAAGTAATTTTAGGTAGTGGTGCAATTAAAAATAAAGAATTTTTAAAAGAGGCATGTGAAAAATTTAAAAATAAAATTGCTTTAGGATTAGATGCGAAGGATGGAAATCTTTCTGTATCAGGGTGGAAAGAAAATCTAAATGTTAAAACTATTGATTTTTTAAAAGAGGTAAATGACTTTGGAGTCAGCAGAATTGTCTTTACAGATATAAATAGAGACGGAATGAAAACTAGTCCTAATTTTGATGAGACGTCAAAAATTGCTGAAATTTCTAATTGCCCAGTTGTCATTTCAGGTGGAGTTTCTTCAATTAACGATATTAAGAAAGCGAAAGAATTAAATAATAAAAAAATTGAAGGTATAATTGTTGGTAAAGCTATTTATGATGGCGATATTAAACTTGATGAGTTAGCAAAGGAGATTAATGCTTAAAAATAGAATTATACCTTGTCTTGATGTTAAAAACGGAAGAGTCGTTAAAGGGATTAACTTTGTTAAATTAAAAGATGCTGGTGATCCAGTTGAACAAGCTAAAATTTATAGCGATGGTGGTGCTGATGAGATTTGCTTTTTAGATATAACCGCATCAAATGAAAATAGAGATACAATCATCGATATTGTAAGAAAAACTGCAAAAGAATGTTTTGTTCCGTTAACTGTTGGCGGTGGTGTAAGAACTATTCAAAATATTACTGATTTACTTTTAGCTGGAGCTGATAAAGTATCAATCAATACAGCAGCCGTTAAGAATGTTAAATTTGTTAAAGAGGCTTCAAAAAAATTTGGTTCTCAATGTATTGTAGTAGCAATCGATGCTAAGAAAGTTTCAGAAAAGACATGGGAAGTTTTTACGCACGGCGGGAGAAACAAAACAGGTATTGATGCTGTAGAATTTGCTAAACAGGTAGAAGCTAATGGAGCAGGAGAAATTCTTTTAACTTCAATGGATAAAGATGGGACTAAATCTGGTTATGATGTTGATCTATTAAAAGCAATTACAGAGTGTACTAACATCCCGGTAATTGCCTCTGGTGGTGTTGGAACTTTGGATCATTTGTATGATGGTATAGTAAAAGGAGGAGCTAGTGCAGTTTTAGCAGCTTCTATATTCCACTATGGCGAATATAAAATAAAGGATGCCAAAGAATATTTGAATTCCAAAAATGTATCTGTAAGATTATAAAATGCTTGAAAATCTTGAACAATTAATAGAAATAATCAGAGAGAGAAAAAATTCATCCCCAGATAAATCTTACACAAACAAACTTCTCAATGATAAAAACTTATGTGTATCTAAAGTAAAAGAGGAAATAGGAGAATTAATTGAGTCTGTGGAGAAAAATTCAAACAAAATACACGAAGCAGCTGACGTAATTTATCATTTGATGGTTTACTTAGAAGCTAATGATATAAAGATCGAAGACGTGATGAGTGAACTTAAGAAAAGACAAAAATGAGTTACGATAAAAATAATATATTTGCAAAAATTCTCAGAGGAGAAATTCCTTGTAAAAAAGTTTATGAAAATGATCATGTCTTAGCATTTCACGATATTAATCCTCAAAAAACAATTCATGTTTTAGTAATTCCAAAAGGTGAATATGTTGATTTAGATGATTTTAACAATAAAGCATCAGATCAAGAAATAGTTGAGTTGAATAAAGCCTTAACTCATGTTTCAAATTTGATAGGAGCAAAAGATAAAGGTTACCGTGCTTTAACTAATATTGGCAGTGACGGAGGGCAAGAAGTGCCTCATTTACACTTTCATATATTTGCAGGAGAAAAGATAGGTAAAATGGTAAATTAATGATTTCACGAGTAAAAAGATATTTTTTAGAAATAAAAGATTTTTCTAATCCTATTGAATTAAATATACCACAGGACTATCAAATAATCTTAGACGACAAAAAAGATTTTGAATTAAACAAATTTTTTTACAAACAAATTGGTATAGATCATTTCTGGCGAGATAGATTAGTTTGGTCAGATAGAGAGTGGTCAAAGTATGCAGAAAATAAAAATCTTGAAACACATATTTTAAAAAAAGAAGAGAATTTAGTTGGATTTTATGAACAAGAATATCATCCAGAATCTAAAGAAGTAGAATTGATAAATATGGGAATTTTAAAAGAGTTTAGAGGTTTAAAACTGGGTTCAATGCTTCTAAACCATGCTATAGCCAGCGCATCTAGAAAAAATCCCAATAGAATGTGGGTACATACTTGTAGCTTAGATCACAAGTACGCTTTGAAAAATTATAAATCAAAAGGTTTTAAAATATTTAAAGAAGAGGAAATAGACTTTGTTGCTTAATTTATTTTTGGAATTTTAAAAGTCCCTGATTTATAGTTGTCATTTTTTGCAACAATATTTAGAGAAAAATTAATTTTATTGTTATACTGATCAACAATTTTCCAGCCTTTTAAATCTAAAGTATTCTTATCAAACAAAACGGTTATTTCATTCTCGCCTAAATAAATTAGTTTTATTAATTTATCAGTTAATTTTAATTCTCCAGATTTAACTATTTCTAAGAGTTTATCTTTATACAAAATATTTAAAAAAGGTGATTTTGATATAGGATAGTAATAAGTCTTATTATATCTTTTTTGTGTTATTGCTAATTTCTTATTATTTATAACAAGCTCTTTTTGTTTTTTATCAAAGTATTCACATTTTAATTTTCCAGGAAACAACAATAGGCAGCTTCCCTTCTCAGTTTTTTCATTAATAATTTGATTAAAAGTAAATTCTAAAGAGTCCAAATTATTTAGTTGAGTGATTATTTGATTTTTTTCGTTTGCAGATAAAATAGAAAAAGAAAAAAAGAAGAATGTAAAAATAAAAAAAAAACTTTTGAAAAACAAAACTAAAGAACCTCTCGTTTACCAACGTGATTAGCTTTGCTAACAATTCCTTTTTCTTCCATCATATCAATAATTCTTGCTGCTCTATTGTACCCAATTTGTAATTTTCTTTGTAAGAAACTCGTTGAAGCTTTTCTCTCTGACTTAATAATTTTTAAAGCCTCATTATAAAGCTCATCTTCCTCACCATTTTCGGCCATAGCAGTTGTACTGTCTTTATTTTCTTGAGTTGTTACTTCTTCTATATAGTCAGGTTCACCTTGAGCCCTTAATGTATTAGCGATTTTTTCAATTTCTTGTTCTGAAACATAAGGACCGTGTATTCTTACAATTCGATTTGCAGATGACATAAAAAGCATGTCACCTTTACCAAGTAATTGCTCAGCGCCTTGTTCACCTAATATAGTTCTACTGTCAATTTTAGAACTTACTTGAAAAGAGATACGAGTTGGGAAATTAGCTTTTATTGTCCCTGTAATGACGTCTACACTTGGTCTCTGAGTAGCCATGATGATATGAATGCCCGCAGCCCTAGCCATTTGAGATAATTTTTGAATATAATTTTCAATTTCTTTGCCAGAAACTAACATTAAATCTGACATTTCATCTACTACAACAACTATATAAGGCATTTTAAGTTTATGTTTAGCGTTATAGCCATCAATATTTCTTACTCCAACTTTGCTCATCAATTTATATCGACTATTCATTTCTTTTACAGTCCAAGCTAATGCTGAAGTAGCTTGTTTAGCGTCAGTAATTACTGGTGTAAGCAAGTGAGGTATACCTTCATAAGTAGAAAGTTCTAACATTTTAGGATCAATTAAAATGAACTTACATAAATCTGGATTTAATTTATAAAGCAAAGATACAATAATAGTATTTATACACACAGATTTTCCAGATCCAGTTGTTCCAGCAATTAATAAATGAGGCATATTTGTTAAATCCCCTACAATCGGTGCACCAGAAATACTTTTTCCAAGCGCTATAGGAAGTCTTATTTCTTTTTTTTGAAATTGATCATTAGATATTATTTCTCTTAAAGAAACTCCTTCTCTAGAATCATTTGGTATTTCTATACCAACAGTATTTTTTCCAGGTATGACAGAAACTCTAGCAGATGTTGAACTAGTGTTACGTGCTAAATCTTCAGATAAATTTATAATTTTTGACACTTTTACACCTGGCGCAGGTTCAAACTCGTATAAGCTAACCACAGGGCCATTGTTTATAGCTTTAATTTTTCCTTCAATACCAAAGTCTAATAAAATTTTTTCCATAAATTTAGCATCTGGACGGTTTTTATTTATATCTAGCAAGCTTGGTTTTGATGAGCTTTTTTCAAGAAAATCTATCGAAGGAAGTTTATATTTTATTTTAGATTGAGTGATTTCTCTTACATCTTTTTCTTCATTATCGAATATGAAAGACTGTTGTGGTTTTTGTGTTAAAGAAACTTCTTCTTTAACAATCTCATCATCTGCAAGATTAGCAGGAGGTATAGTTTCTTCTTTCTTTCTAAACAAAGTTTTAAATATCTGCAATATTATTTTCTTTATGTTCAGATCTGAAGAAAAAATAAAAAAAACTAAAGTTAATAAAAATAAACCAAAAAGAGAATATTTACTGTTAATCCAGGGAGCTATATTGTTAATGAAATTATAACCCACCTCACCAACGAAACCAGCGTTACCATTATCTATAAGCCAAAAAGAATTATTATATGTTAAATATATAAATATTGATCCCAATGTAAGATATCCTACAACCAAAAATAGTTTTAAGATTATTCTCTTGATTTCTTTTTTTATTAATAAACTTATTCCCCAAAATAAAAAATTAGCTAAAAGCAAGAAAGAAGCTAAACCAAAACTTTGAAGAAGAAAATCTGCAATACTACTGCCGTATATGCCAAAGAAATTTTTAGTTTCTATATTACTATCGCCATAAATAAATGAAGGATCTTCAGGGGCATACGTTGCAAATGATATTGCAAGGGCAATACCTGTTAAAATTAAGATTAATCCCAATAATTCAAAGGTTCGTTTTTTTAAAAAATTTGTTACACTGTCTAAAAAGTTTGTATTCATATCGAATCGTTTTACGTACTTTTTACCATTTTTATGAAACTGTTAAAAATTTTAATATGAAAAAACAAAGAATATGCATAGTTGGAGACGGTCTTTCAGGTTTAATGGCTGCTTTGGCATTAAATAAATTAGAAGGTTTAGAAGTTCATTTAATATCTAAAAAAAACAAATATTCTAGAGATAAAAGAACGACAGCTATTTCTGCCTCCAACTATGACTTTTTTAACAAAGTCATAGACAAACTCGACAAAAAGTTGTTTTGGCCTTCTAAAAAGATAGATCTTTTCTACGAGACAAAAGATCAGATCATGAATTTCTTAAACTTTAATGAAGATAACAAAAATCTTATGTACGTTTTTGAAAATGACAAAATTAAAGAAATTCTAATTAAAAAAATAAAAAATAAAAAGATCAAAACTCTACAAAAAAATATCAATGAATTAAAAGATTTAGATGGTTACGATATGAAAGTGCTCTGCTTAGGTAGATCCTCAAAAATCTATCAAAGTATAATTGATAAAAGATCACTAGATAAAGATTATAAAGAAATCGCTATCACAGGGTATGCTAAGCATAACTTAAAAAATTTGAATACCGCTCAATATTTCTTGAAAGAAGGACCTTTAGCAATACTCCCTTTTTCAAAAAATAATTTTTCTTTTGTGTGGAGTGTAGATAAAGACTTTCCAAAAAAAGATATCAATTTAATTGTTAAATCTAAAATTTGTGAAGTTTTAAAAACAAAAAAAATACAGATTTCAAATCAGCAATCTTATCCTTTGATGCTTAATTTAAAACGAACATACTATAAAAATGATATTCTTATTTTAGGTGAAGGGTTGCACACAGTTCATCCTATAGCTGGCCAAGGCTTTAATCTTGTACTTCGAGATATTAATAAATTACAAGAGATACTTAAGTACTATACTGGATTAGGTATGTCTTTAAAAAGCACTTCAGCGTTAGAAGAATTTACAAATAATAGAAAATCCGAAAATATTATTACTGGTTTAGGAATTGATCTAACTCATAATTTCTTTAAACAAAATAAATTACTAGATCCATTTAAAGAAACAATTTTGAAGAATATTTCAAAAAATAATACTCTTAAAAAAATAAGCAAATTTATTTCTAATCAAGGTTTATCAATTTAGTTCAATGAACATTTATGCTCTTTCATCAGGCAGAGGTCCGTCAGGAATAGCTATCGTTAGAATTTCTGGTAAAGATACTCTAAAGGTTTGTAAAAATTTGACTAAGTTAAAAGAAATCAATTCTAACGAGGTAAATTATTGTAAATTTCATGACCCTAAAAATGACAAGGTTATAGACCCAGAGGCACTATTATTGTGGTTTCCTGGGCCTAATAGCTATACCGGGGATGATTTAGCAGAGTTTCAGGTTCATGGAAGTAATGCTGTTATCAATGCTTTATTAAAGGCACTATCAGAACAAGATAATTGTAGATTGGCAGAACCAGGTGAATTTACAAAGATAGCTTTTCAAAACGATAAGATCGACCTTTTAAAAGCTGAAAGTATAGGTGATCTAATCCATGCAGAGACAGAGCTACAAAGAGATCAAGCTGTTAAATTAGTTCAAGGTAATGCTTCAAATTATTACAATGATTTAAGGGAAAAATTAATAAAATCTCTATCTTATATCGAAGCTAAAATAGATTTTGCGGAAGATGATTTACCAGAAAAAGTTTTAAAAGAAGTACAAAACTCTATTAAAGAAATCCATAAAGATATTCATAAAATAATCGAGGACAATAAAATTGGAGAAAAAATTAGAGATGGATTTAGAGTCTCTATAACAGGCGAAGTGAACGCAGGAAAATCTTCTCTCCTGAATTTGATAGCAAAGAGAGATGTGGCTATTGTCTCAGATGAAGCAGGCACTACAAGAGATGTAATCGAGTCATATTTAAATATAGATGGTTATCCTGTAATTTTAGCTGACACTGCTGGTATTAGAGATGCAAACAATGAAGTTGAAAAAAAAGGTATATCTTTAGCTTTAGGAAAATCAAAAGAAGCAGACCTAAATATTATTGTTGTAGATAATTCATCAAAAAGTATAAACAATGAAATTAAAAAAATGATCAATAAAAAAGATACGATTGTTTTACTTAATAAGTCAGACGTACAAAATAAGCAAAATCATAAATTTGATGCAGATACGGTGTTAGCATCAGTTAAAGAAAATAAAAACATCGATAGTTTGATTAAAAAGATAAAAGAAAAATTAAGTAAAAAATTCACGTCTAATAATACTGCTCTAATCACGAGAGAAAGACATAGAATTAAACTTAATCAATGCTTAAAAGAGATAGATAACTTTCTAAAAAAAGATCAAAATAAAGATTTAGAATTAGCTGCTGAAGATCTACGAATGGCTACACGGCATCTTGGAAGTATTGTTGGTAAGGTTGATGTTGAGGAAATTCTTGGATCTATATTTAAAGACTTTTGCATAGGTAAATAAAATACTTCTTGTATTCCTAATTTACCTCGTTACATTGATCATATGACTAAACAAAGCTATGATGTAGTAGTTATAGGTGGTGGGCATGCAGGATGTGAGGCTGCAGCTGCGTCCGCTAGAATGGGCGTAAATACAGCTCTTTTTACACATAAAATAGAGACTATAGGTGAAATGTCCTGTAATCCAGCTATAGGTGGTCTAGGAAAAGGTCATCTTGTTCGAGAAATAGACGCTTTAGATGGTGTTATGGGTATCGTAGCTGATAAATCAGGCATTCAATTTAGATTATTAAATAGAAGTAGAGGTCCAGCAGTACAAGGACCTAGAACACAATCAGATAGAGCTCTATACAAAAAGCATATGCAAAAAATTTTACTTAACTATAAAAATTTAGAAGTAATAGCAGACCCTGTAATTAAA
The DNA here is from genome assembly GCA_902580485.1 of uncultured Pelagibacteraceae bacterium. Taxonomy (GTDB): domain Bacteria; phylum Pseudomonadota; class Alphaproteobacteria; order Pelagibacterales; family Pelagibacteraceae; genus Pelagilacustribacter. The sequence goes on along the minus strand of CACHKS010000011.1, from coordinate 26,797 downwards.
TTTCTATTTAAAGAAAATAAAATTATTGGTTTTTTATGCCAAAGCGGAAAAGAAGTTAGATGTAAAGAATTAATTCTTACTACAGGAACATTTCTAAATGGATTAATTCATATTGGAGAAAAACAAACTCCAGCAGGGAGATTTGATGAAAAACCTTCTACAGGATTAAGCGAACAACTAGAAAAATTTAAGTTACAAATTGGAAGACTTAAAACAGGTACTCCACCTAGGTTAGATGGAGATACTATAAATTACGAAGATTTAGAAATGCAGCCTGCTGATGACGATCCGTATTTTTTTTCTTTCTTAACTAACAAACTACACAATAAACAAATCAAATGCGGTATGACGTATACTAATGATGCAGTGCATAAAATTGTAAGTGAGAATATTTCGAGAAGCGCTATGTATTCAGGAAACATTAAGGGTGTTGGACCGAGATATTGTCCTGCTATAGAAGATAAGATAGTCAAATTTAAAGAAAAAGAAAAACATCAGATATTTCTAGAACCTGAGGGACTTAATGATAATACTATTTACCCAAATGGGATTTCTACATCTCTTCCAGAGGAGATACAGCTCAAAATATTGGCTAAAATCAAGGGTTTAGAACAGGTTAAGATGAAAAGAGCTGGATATGCTATAGAGTATGATTTTGTTGATCCACGGGAGCTTAATATAACTTTAGAAACAAAGAAAATTCAATCTCTCTTTTTAGCTGGTCAAATAAACGGCACTACAGGGTACGAGGAAGCTGCAGCGCAAGGTCTTATAGCAGGAGTCAATGCTGCCTTGAAAGTTAGAAATAAGGATGAATTTATCCTAAATAGATCAAACTCTTACATAGGTGTTATGATAGATGATTTGATAACTAAAGGTGTTTCCGAACCATATCGAATGTTTACATCAAGAGCTGAATATAGGCTAACGCTTAGGGCAGATAATGCAGATCAAAGATTATCTCCTCTAGGAATAAAAATTAATTTGGTTCAAAAAAATAGAAAAAATATTTTTTTAGACAAAGAGAAAAAATTATTCCACTTAACTAAATCATTAAACTCAAGTTTGTTATCTCCTAACGAGGCAAAAAAATATTCGATTAAAATTGCAATGGACGGTGTAAAAAGATCAGCACTAGAGATCATAGGGCAACGAAATATAAATATGGCAAAAATAAGGCAGATATTTCCCTCAGTACCCCAGTTTGGACCCGTTCTAGATAAGCAGGTTGAAATCGATGCACATTATTTAGGATATTTGTCTAGACAGTCTAATGATATAGAGTCTTTTAAGAAAGATGAGTCGATTAACATACCTAAGCACTTCAATTATGACACTTTAAGTGGACTTTCAAATGAAATTAAGTCTAAACTAAATGAGATTAGACCAAACACACTAGGGCAAGCCTTAAGAATAGACGGAGTAACCCCTGCAGCAGCTATTTTAATCCTTTCCCATTTAAAGAAATATAGAAAAAGAGCTTCGGCTTAATGAATGAGTTAAAAGTAACTCAAATATTGAGAAATGAACTTGGATTCTCTAATTCTTCTATAGATAAGATTAAAAAATTCAATATTCAGCTTTTAAAATATAATAAGCGTTATAATTTGATATCAAAAAGCACTGAAAATAAAATTTGGTATAGACATATCTTAGATTCAGCTCAGATAATAAAATTTTTAGACCTCTCAAAAATCAACAAATTAGCTGATTTTGGCTCTGGAGGGGGTTTTCCTGGCCTAATACTGGCTTTTTATAATGAAAATTTATCATTTCACGTGAAATTATATGAAAAATCATCAGTAAAAAGGGATTTTTTGAGAGGTGTAAAGGATGATTTAGATTTAAAAAACGTAACTATAGAGAATAATGTGTATGAAAAGGAAATATTAGCTGATGTTATAGTTTGTAGAGCTTTTAAAAAATTGGAGGAAATATTAAGAATTTCACGTGAAATAGTGAAAAAACCTCATAAATTGATAATTCTTAAGGGAAAAAATGCACAGTCTGAGATTAATAATGTATCTTTAGATTCAAATTATAGTTATAAGCTAGAAAAGAGCATTACGGAGGATGATTCTAAAATAATCATCGTCGAAGTAAAATAGAATGAAGAATAAATCTACAATAGCAGTGATCAATCAAAAGGGAGGAGTAGGGAAAACAACTACTGTCATCAATTTAGCTACATCATTGTCCATTTTGGGTCAAAATAATCTTATCATAGATCTTGACCCTCAAGGCAATGCGACTACTGGATTAGGAAGATCAAACAACGATGAAAATAATAATATTTATAATTTGTTAATTAAGAAAATTGAATTAAAGGATGTCATTCAAAAAACTGACATTAAAAATTTAGACATCATAGGATCTAACGTAAATTTATCGGGACTTGAAGTTGAAACAGCGAATGATTCCGATCGGGCATTTGTATTAAAACAAATTCTAGACAAAGAAAAAAATGGTTTAATCTCAAAATACGATAATATTTTTATAGATTGTCCCCCCTCATTAAGTTTATTGACAATCATGGCTTTGGTAGCATCCGATGAATTACTAGTTCCTCTTCAGACGGAATTTTTTGCACTAGAGGGCATAACTCAACTAGTCAAAACCATAGATAGAATAAAAGTTAATTTGAACCCAGATTTAGAAGTTAGAGGTATCCTATTAACGATGTTTGATAAAAGAAATAAACTATCTTCACAGGTAGACAAAGAGGCGAGAAATTATTTTAAAGATAAAGTATATAAAACTGTGATACCTCGAAATGTAAGATTGTCCGAGGCACCTTCCCATGGCTTACCGTGCGTTATTTATGATAAAGCATGTTTAGGTAGCAAATCTTATCTCAGATTAGCAGATGAGTTTTTGGCTAAGAAAAACGTAAATGTAGAAAGCGCAGCATGAGCACATCAAAAAAAAAAGGATTAGGTAGAGGTTTAAGAGCTTTATTTGGTGACCAAACCAAGGAAACAGAAAAAAATGAAATCAAGAGCTATAATACATTAAAGGCCAGTATTGGAGATTTAACAGGAAATAAATATCAACCACGTGTTCATTTTGATGAGAAAAAACTAGAGGAATTAGCTAATTCTATAAGAAAAAACGGCATTATTCAGCCAATTGCTGTCAGAGAAGATAAAGCAGACCCAGGTAGATATGAGATTATAGCTGGGGAGAGACGGTGGTTAGCTGCACAAAAAGCAGGTCTACATGAAGTTCCTATTATTATTTTAGATTTAAATGACAGTGAAACTTTAGAAGTAGCTATTGTTGAAAATATTCAAAGAGATGATTTAAACGTTATAGAGGAAGCAAAAGGTTACCAGAGATTATCCGAAGAATTTGGTTATGATCATGAAAAAATTGCTAAATTTATGTCTAAAAGCAGAAGCCATATAAGCAATACTTTACGACTATTAACATTGCCTAAAGATGTTATTGGCTTAATTGAAGAAGGAAATCTAACAGCAGGTCAAGCCAGACCATTGATTGGATTGCCAAGCGCAACAAATATTGCTGAAGAAATTGTTGCTAAAAATTTAAGTGCTAGAAGTGTTGAATTCTTAGTAAGAAGTAAAAAAGGACCACAAAAACCTGGCCAGAACAAGATAGACTCTAATATATTAAATGAACAAAATAAGATCCAAGATAGCCTTGGTTTAAATGTTAGTATTCAAAACAAAAAAAATAACTCTGGTAAAATTACTATATTGTATAAGACTTTAGATCAATTTGAACTTGTTTCAAATTTACTTAAGCGGAATTAGCTGTAATACACAACTCCACTATTAAATTTTTAATTAATAAATCCTTTTTTATAGATGAGCTAGATTTAATTTTTATTTCAGTGTTATAAGTTTTTTTTAAAGCTAATCTTATTTTTTCTTTATCCCACTTCTTCGATTGTTCAATCAATATTGGTTTATCTTTCCAGAATACCGCAGGTTTAAGATTAGAAACTATTGATTCTATATTAGTATTTTCTTTTTTCATATTTTCTATTTCATTGAGTTTATTTATTCTTTGATTGATAGAATTTAAATAATAAATATTATTTTCTTCTTCAAAAACAGTATCTGCAAGCAGTCTATTAGTGTTGATTTTATTACCATTTAAAGCCTCATCTTTAAGCTGGTTGAAATCATCACTAGTTCTAATATTTAATAATGAATCTAGCATTTTAATATCTATTTTCTTATTTTTAAAGCAGCTAACGATTTTATCGATTTCATTATTAACTTTATTTCTATCTAATCCGGTATTTTGAATAATAAGATTTGTAACTTGATTAGTTAACCCTTGATAGTTATTAAGTTTCGTCATAATTATTTTTCTAATTGTAATCTCATTATCTTGATAACAAGGAGTAATTCCACAAGATTTTGATTTTTCAAAATAATTTCTTAATTTTGATCTTTTATCTAGAATATCAGAGAATAAAAAAATTCTTTCATCTTGTATATTCTCAGCAACTTCTTCTATAATGTCTAAAATTTTATCATTTATTTCATTAATGAAAATTATTTTTTTTTCATTAAATAAGGATTTGTTGTTAATTTCATTGACCAGAATATTTTTATTTTTAATTACTTCATCTTGTAATAAATTTAGTATTTCTTGATGCTCGTACTCAATTCTTAACTTTTCTTTAAATTCTTTTTTTAGACCTAGATTTTCTCCGTAAAATAAAAATATTTTTTGATTATTTATAGATTTTATATTTTGCTCTAGAATATAGCTTTTAAATATCATCTAGCTTTAAAGTTATTTTTTTTAAAATCTCTTCTGAAAGGCTCTCTATTAAATCATCAATTAATTTTTTTTCATTACTTAATGTTGTTGAATAGCTGTCTGAAACTAAATAATTTCCGTTATTAGATACATTTATTTCATAATTTATATCACTATTATTTAGTCTAAATTTAACAATAGCATTTAAAGAAATTTCATATTTCGTGATTTCATTTTTAATGTTCTTTTCTTTTATGCCTTTGTTTTTTTTTGTAATTATATCTACTAATAAGCTATTTTGATTATTTTTTTCACTATAATTAAGAAGATTATTTTTAATTTTAAAATTTACTCTCTTATCCCCAGAAGTTGTGATTTCTTGAATTGAAAAATTACTTTTTTCTGTTTCATTTATAACTTTGTACCCACAATTTACCGTTATAAACAAAAAAAGAAATAAAAATGATTTTTTTATAATTTGTTTCATTAATTTTTAATAATGTAATTTATAATTTTATTTTTGATAAAGATAGTTTTTATAATTTTTTTATTTTCTAAATGCTTATTTGCTTTTGATGAATTCATTGTTAGTTTATTTATTTCTTTTTCATTTAAGTCTCTCTTGATATTTAAAACATCTCTAGTTTTTCCATTTACCTGGATTACCATGTTGATTTTTAGATTTTCTAAGATTTTTTCGTTGATTTTCGGCCATTTATTTGTCTCTTTACAATTTAAATTTGCTAAGCATTCATGAGCAAGATGTGGCGTAAAAGGTATCATCAGTTTCATTATTTTAATAATATTATCAGTTAAAACTTTCGTACTTATTTTTAAATTAATTGCTTCATTAAAATATCTATATACTTCATAAAATTGAGCAATAGCTACATTAAATTGGAAATTATTAATAGCATTATCAATTTTGTATATAAATAAATTTATTTTTTCCTCAAACTTTTTTTTTTCACCATCGTTTTCATTGACATCAACTCTATTTAAAATTGTTTGATTAAGATTCCATATTTTTTGTAGAAATTTATTTGAAGAAAAAACACCAGTATCAGACCACTGTATATCTTTTTCTGGAGGACTGTCTGACAAGATAAACCATCTAACGGCATCCGCTCCATATTGTTTGATCATAGTTTCAGGGTCTATGGTATTTTTTTTAGATTTAGACATAGACTCTGAAGGTCCAATTTTAACTTCAGATTTGTCTAATATTTTAATTGCTTTATTTTTAGAAGTTATCTTTATTTCATCTGGATAAAGCCAGTTACCATTTAGATCCTTATAAGTTTCATGACAAACCATTCCTTGTGTAAACAAATTATTAAAAGGCTCTGAATATTTAAATTTATCATTACATCTTTTAATTGCTTTCATAAAAAAACGAGAATATAGCAAATGCAAAATTGCGTGTTCTATACCTCCAATATATTGATCAACTGGCATCCAATAATTAACTTTATCATTATCAAAAGGTGCGTCTTTATTCTTGGGTGAACAAAATCTCAAGAAATACCAAGAAGAGTCTACAAAAGTATCTAAAGTGTCCGTTTCTCTTATCGCTGGTTTTCCAGTCTTTTTATGAGTTGTTTTTTTCCAATTTGGATGATTATCCAAAGGATTACCTGAAGATCTAAGATCAGCATCGTATGGCAGTTTTATTGGTAATTCACTTTTATCTACCGGAACTACAGAGCCATCTTCTAAGTAAATCATAGGTATCGGACATCCCCAATATCTTTGTCTAGAAATACCCCAGTCTTTTAATCTGAATAAAGTTTGTTTTTTTCCTATTTTTTTTTCTTCAATTTTACTGATAATTTTTTTTTTTGCATCTTCTACGGGTAAATTGTTTAAAAATTCTGAGTTAACCATTGATCCATTACCGACGTATGCCTCTTGCATTTTTTCTCCGCCTTTAGGATTATCTTTATCCGATACCACTCTTATAATTGGCAAATTATATTTTTTAGCAAAATCAAAATCTCTTTGATCGTGAGCAGGACAGCCAAAAATGGCTCCATTTCCATAATCCATTAAAACAAAATTTGCAACGTATATTGGTATTTTTTTACCTTTTAAAAAAGGATGCTCAGCAAAAAGTTTAGTATTAAATCCTAACTTTTCAGCATTTGCCAAAGCCTCTTCTGTTGTTCCAATCTTAGAGCACTTATCTTTAAATTTTTCAAAATCTTGGTTTTTATGAAAATTTTTACAAATTCCATGATCAACTGAAATAGCTATAAAACTTGCTCCGAAAATAGTGTCAGGTCTTGTCGTAAAAATAGATAAACTTTTGTTTTGGCCAATAACTTTAAAATCTAATTCACAACCAATTGATTTTCCAATCCAATTTTTTTGCATTAATTTAACTTTTTCTGGCCAACCAGACAGTTTTTCTAAATCCTTTAAAAGTTCGCTAGAGAATTTAGTAATATTGAAGAACCATTGTGAGAGTTTCTTTCTTTCTACAACCGCATTTGATCTCCAACCTTTTCCATTTATAACTTGTTCATTTGCTAAAACGGTTTTCTCGACAGGGTCCCAGTTAACATATGTTTCTTTACGAGAAACTAATCCTTTATTATAGAAATCAATAAACAATTCTTGTTGGTGTTTATAATAATCTTCGTTACAGGTTGATATTTCTAGATCCCAATCGATGGACAACCCAAGCATTTTTAACTGAGCTTTCATTATCTTAATGTTTTCTTCTGTCCAATCCTTAGGTTTCAAATTGTTCATTCTAGCTGCATTCTCTGCCGGAAGACCAAAAGCATCCCAGCCCATAGGATGCAAAACATTAAAACCTTTCATATATTTGTAACGAGCAATAACATCTCCAATTGTATAGTTTCTTACATGACCCATGTGTATTTTACCTGATGGATAAGGAAACATTTCTAAGCAGTAAAATTTTTTACCACTTTTATTATATAGGTTGGAAGAATTGAATTTTTCTTGCCACTTTTTTTCAATTACTTGAAAATTTACTCTTTCCATCTAAGATTTAATTTTTCTTTTTATTTTTAGATTCTTTTTCTAACTGAGCTGCTTTTGTTAGAATAGTACTTCTTAATTCCTGACTAATTTTTGAATTACTTAATAATTTAGTCTGACAAGATAGATTATTAGCACAATTTTTTTTATGAACAATTATCTTTAAACTATCGCTTCTGATCTCATTTGAAAGAAATCTTATAGAAATTTTAATTGACTCATTTACACTATCTCCAGTATACCAATCTGTAATTATCATCCCTCCGGAATAGTCAACCGTACTCAAAGGGAGAAAGTCTAAAATTTCTAAAGAAGCTCTCCACATAGGATTAGACGAACTGAATTCAAAGTTAGTTCCTCCACCTCTATTTAGAACGTTTTTTAGGGAAACACCTCCGCCTTGTTCAACATTTTTTTTTGCTCTGTCCGTTCCTTTAATTGAAACTTCTCTAGTATCCACTTTTTTGGGTTTAAAAGCCTGACAAGATGACAGCATTATTAGTGTTAGAGGTACAATTAAAAAAATTCTCCAGTATTTTGTCATAACTATTATGATTATGTTTAAGCCATAGAATAAGGAAAAACAAAAAAATTGTTTAAACTCAAATATTCTACCAATGATAGAAAAATACTGAAATAAGTGTTGCAAATATACAACATATATAGAATTTTATGAGTAAATACATAATTTAGAATTTAAAAAAGGCTTGAAAATGCTAGTTTTTCTCACGTTTTAATTATTAAAACAAAACAAAGGATAAAAACAATGAAAACAATAATGAAAACTTTATTCGTTTCTATCGCTTCATTATCTCTAATGTTTTCCGTTAACGCAGGTGAGTTAACTGTATCTGGTACTGCAAAAGCTACATACCATGTTACACACGGATCAAACTCGGATAATACAATCGGTATTACAAACGAATTAAACTTTAAAGCTAGTGGTGAAATGGACAACGGTTTCGGTTGGGCATACAACATGGCTTTAGATCCAACTACATCTGGAACTGCATCGTCAACGACGGTACCAGCTTCAGGAGCTGCACTTAACGACGATACATCAATCGTAGTAACTATGAATGATTTAGGTACTGCGAAAATTTGTGTATCAACTTGCGGAAACAGTAAAGAATATGCTTTCGATCAATCTGCATACGTTGCTATGTCAGATACTGGTCTAAGTGAAGGTATCGTATACCCGATCTCAGCATCTTCTTACGCTTCATTACAATACCACACACCAGAATTACCATTTGGTACAACTGGTTCGATTGCTTACGGTCAGTCAAAAGCTGATGGTCAAAGTGGAAATGCACAAAGAGGTTCAAACGGTAATAACATTACTGCTTACTCTTTAGTAACTAAACCAGTTGATGGTTTAACACTAAGTGCTTCTTTCTACGAAATCGAAGATTACGATGATGGTACAACTACTGAAGAACAATTAGAAGAAGGTGGTGCTTACGGTATTACGTATGCAGCTGGTAACTTTACAGTAGGTTATGGTAAGTCTTTCAAAGCCCCAGAAACTCTAGAAGCAAATAGAGGTAATGGTGGAACTACAGTGGAATACTATGAAAACACAGGTGTTTCTGTAGGTTTCGCAGTAAATGATGCTTTATCAATATCTTACTCACAAGAAGAAAGTGAACCAAGCTACCAAACATCTACTACAACAGCTTATGATATAGAAATGAATTCTATCCAAGCTGCTTACAGTTTAGGTGGAGCTACTTTATCTGTTGCAAGAGCCGACTATGACAATATCGGTTATGTTAATGGATTGGACGCATCTGATACGATTGTAGCAATTAACTTTGCATTCTAATCGGTAATTAGATTACAAAATTAAAAGGGGCGATTTATCGCCCCTTTTTTTTTACAGCCAAAAAATTAAAAACATCGACTTGAAAATATCACTGGCTTTTTTATTATTTCAGAAGATAAAGCAATGGAGTTACATTTAACTATATTGAGTTTATTTAAATTGGACAATTTTATTCCACCTAGAGGTATTAAATTTTCTTGTCTAGATAAACTTAAAAGATTAAATCTTACTACTCCCAGAAACCCTTTTTTGTATTTATAAGAGGTTTCAAATAACCGTGAAATAATAATACTAGAGCAACCTTGTAATTTCTTTACATTTATTTCTTTAATATTATGAGCAGACCCAACTACTTTAAAATTAAAATTTTTTAATTGAGAAATATTAAGATTTTTATTATGAGCTGAAATATAAATACCGTCTGCTTTTAAATCATTTCCTAGCTTGATGTTGTTAGAGATATAAAAATCTATCTTTTTAGTTTTACAATTTTTTCTAAATTTCATTAAATTTTCTTTATTTTCAGCTATATTTTTTGACCTGTAGATTATGCTGAATTTATTTGAATTTTTTATATTTTTTAAATCTATATCTCTGGTACTTTCTATTATAAAAAAATATTTATTTTTAAAGAGAAGCATATGAGCATCATAGTAGAAAGATATAATAAAATAAAATCTAATATTGAAAAAATTCCTAATGATACCCCTAGAACTATAGTTGCGGTAAGTAAGACTTTTTCATTAGATCATGTAATGCCATTAATTAATTATGGGCATATGCATTATGGAGAAAATAAAGTTCAGGAAGCAGAATCTAAATGGTCAGAAATAAAAAATAAAAGAAAAAATTTAAAACTCCATATGATTGGAAGGTTGCAAAGCAACAAAGCAAAAAAAGCTGTTCATATTTTTGATTATATACATTCTTTAGACAGTCAAAAACTTGCAGACGTTTTAGCTAAGTGTCAAGAAAGTTTAAACAAACCTATTAAATACTTTATTCAAGTTAATTTAGGAAATGAAATACAAAAATCAGGTATTCCTTATAATGAAGTAGAGGCATTTTACAATTATTGTGTTAAAGAAAAAAATTTAGATGTTCTAGGTTTAATGGCTATTCCACCAAATGATAATAAATCAGAAGAATATTTTAAAAGTATATCGGAGTTGAATGCTTCACTTGGTTTAAAAGAATTGAGCATTGGAATGTCATCGGATTATATGGAGGCCATTAAATTTCGATCTACACATTTAAGAATAGGAAGTTCAATATTTGGGGAAAGATCTTAGCTGATATTTACTATTGTTGATTTATTAATTTTTCTAATAATTTTCTTCAAATTTCTTTTGCTCACTGCAATACATCCTAATGTACTTTTATAATTTTTTTTTGCCACATGTATAAAAATTGCACTTCCTTTACCTTTGCGTATGGGATTGAAATTGTAGTTTAAAACTAAAATTATATCGTAAGAATTATCCTCTTTATAAAGTTTTTCAGCACTTCCTTTAAATGGAAGCTTAATCAATTTATTATATTTTTTAGATTTTGGATCATCACACCAGCCCATATTTTTTGAAATAGGTAACTTGGTAATTTTTGATCTAAAGGGCAATATACGGTCTTTACGATAAAAAATACTCCTAATTTTAAATTTACCTTTTGGTGTTATTTTATCACCTTCTCTTTTTTTATTTCCAATTCCTCTTTTACCAATGGCACATTTTATTCTATACTTATCTAAAATTAGTTTTTTATTTTTTATATATATATGCATAAAATAAAAGTTTTATCTTTTGGGTCTAAAAATTTTAACATTTCATTAGAAGAACTTAAAGATCATTTAAATTTTAAATTAACAACAACTGATAGAAATATAGAGTCTAAATCTTTTGATAGTTATGATATTTTATTTTGTCATCAAGATTTCCTTAGAAGCAATCCACAGATAGAGTTACTGAAAAAATCTAATAAGATAAAAATTCTAGCTTGTAATTTAGATAAAGAAATACTTGATATTTTTGAAGACAGAATATTTTTACCTGCAAAATTAGAGGATATTAATAAAGTAATTCAAAACTCGATAGTAAAGAAAAATTTTTCTAAAAACTCCTCTATTAAAATTAAGAACTATATTTTAGACAAGAATGAGAAAAAATTATTTAGAGAAAAAAGTTATGTATTATTAACAGAAAAAGAAATTCAACTTTTGGAACTATTTTTAAGTTACAAAAAGCCTATAGGCAAAAATAAAATTTTAAATGAGGTTTGGAAATATTCAGAGGATGCTGATACCCATACAGTAGAAACACATATTTATAGATTAAGAAAAAAGATCAAATCGAAATTTTTAGATGAAGATTTTATTTTAAATGACGAAAGTGGTTATTTATTATGAAAAAAAGAAATAAAATAGCTTTAGATTTATTTACCACGAAATATCGTAAACGTGTTATTAAGCCAAAAAAAGGAAAAGGTAGTTTTAAGAGAAGAAAAAAATAATTTAGTTAAGCCGAGCGCCAATTTTTTGAATTATTTTTGAAGACATTTCCGTGCCTTTATTCAAACTTTCTTTAAGAGATAGATTATTTATATGACCATGTAAAAAACCCGCTGCAAAAAGATCACCAGCACCAGTTAAGTCCACAATTTTAAGATCTTTTTCAACCTCGCATTCTACAATTTCATTATCTTTAATTGCGATTGCTCCCTTTTCTCCTCTAGTAATAACTAATAATTTCTTAAGTTTTTTTGAAAATTCAATAACGTTATTAAAATCTTTTGTATCTATTAAAGACATTATTTCTTGTTCGTTAGCAAAAGTAATATGTAATTTATTTTTAACTAAATCTAAAAAATGTGGCTTATGTCTTTCTACACAAAATAAATCTGATAAAGACATTGCTACTTTATTAGAATTTTGTATCGCTTTTTCAAAAGCCTTCTTAGGTTCTCCTTCGTCCCAAAGATATCCTTCTAGAAATAAAAGATCGCTATTTTTTACTGAGTCAACATCTACATCTTTCTCATTTATTTTTCCTGCTGTCCCAAGGAATGTGCACATAGTTCTTTCTGAGTCAGGAGTAATTAAAATCAAACAAGTACCAGTAGGAATTGCTTCTTTTTTTTTAGAATAAAAATATTTAACTTTTTCTTTTTTAAGTCCTTCTTCGTACTTAGCACCAAGCTCATCATCGCTCACTTTACCTATAAAACCAACATCATTTCCTAATTGAGAAAGACCTACTATTGAATTAGCAACTGAACCACCAGAGACTGTTTCTTCAATTTTAAGGTTTGAGAGTAATTTTTTAAACTCACTTTCATCTACAAGTTTCATGGTACTTTTAGTTAGTGAGTTATTTTTAAGAAAGTTCTCTTCTACTTTACAAATAACATCTACTATAGCATTTCCCATTCCTATAATTTTCATTTTAAGCTTTTTTTGTTTTAACCGGTTTTTTTCTTTTTGGATAACAGCTTTTACAAATTTTACAAGTTATACCGTAACACTCTCTAGCCTGACAATATTCCCTTCCATACCAGATTATCTGTAGATGTAGTTTGTTCCAAGACTTTTTGGGGAACAGTCTTTTTAAATCCTTTTCAGTTTGAACAACATTTTTACCGTTAGTTAAACCCCATCTTTGTGCTAGTCGATGAATATGAGTATCAACTGGAAAAGCAGGATACCCAAAGCCTTGAGACATTACTACACTCGCAGTTTTATGTCCTACGCCGTGTAATTTTTCAAGGTCTTCAAAATTTCCTGGCACTTTTCCTCCATGTTTTTCTATTAATTGTTTTGAAAGGAGATATACACTTTTAGCTTTTCTTTTAAAAAAACCAGTGCTTCTTATTAATTCTTCAATTTTTTTTCTTCCAAGTTTTACAAAATGTTTTGGCTTGTTATATTTTGGATATATTTTTTTTGTTGCTTTATTAACATTTACATCTGTAGTTTGTGCAGATAAAGCCACAGAGACCAGTAAAGTAAATAAGTTTCTGTGCTTCAAAGGAACTGAAACCCTTGGGTAAAATTTATTTAAGAGTTTTAATACTGTAGCCGCTCTTTTATATGCGCTCATTGTTTTAAATTTATTTAAAATTCAAAACGTTTCTCATAGAATATAAGCCAGATTTTTTACCTTTTATCCATCTTGCTGCTGTTAATGCACCTTCTGCAAACAGGGCTCTATCAAAAGCCTCATGATTTAAAGAAACTATTTCTTTACCATTAGAAAAAGAAACTTCATGTTTGCCTATTACTGATCCTTTTCTCAGTGAATTAAAATTAATCTTTTTCCCGTAAGGAAAAGATTTTTTATTTAGATATTTTTTCCCCATCAATTTATAAAAATCTTTATTTTTTCCTACAGCTATACCATTACCAAGCATTAAAGCTGTTCCTGAAGGGTGATCTTTTTTATTTTTATGATGAACTTCAAAAACTTTAGTTAAGAAATTATTATTAAGAGATTTTGAAGCTATTTCAGTTAAATACATTAATAAATTTATTCCTAAACTCATGTTTCCAGCTTTAAGAATGGGAATTTTTTTTGAATATTTTTTTATTATATTTTCTTCTTTTTTATTGAAACCTGTAGTTCCTATAACTATTCTTTTTTTTAGTTTTGAGGCAATTTTCAAAACTTCTAAGGTACATTTAGGAACAGTAAAATCTATTATTACATTTGCTTTTTTGAAAGCATTTTCTGTGTTTAGATTAGGTCTGATACCCATTATATTTTTATTGATAACTCTATTTTCAGTAAGAGATACTATCTTAAAATTTTTATTTGCTTTTAAGGATTTGATGAGCTGTTGACCCATCCTTCCCATACAACCAGTTATTGCTAAATTAATTTTTTTCATCAGTATACAAGATTTATAATTACAATAATAATAAGAACAATTACAGCCCAAATAGACAAATTTTTTAAAAATTGTTTTATCTTATTATTTGTAGATAAAAATGAAGGCAAGATTAAAATTAATACTGCAATTAAAAATATTGCAGACATTATTTGCTCTGTTTCCATTTAGTTTATGACCTTTTCCAAAATTTTTTGGCTTTTTCAAAAAAACTTTTAATTACTGGATCGGGTTTATTAGACTCTATTTCATTAAATTCTTCTAATATTTCTTTTTGTCTTTTTGAGATAGAGGTAGGAACCTGAGTAATAATTCTTATGTATAAATCTCCGAACACGCTTCTCCTCAAAACTGGCATTCCTTTCCCTTTTAATCTGAATTGTTTACCATGTTGTGTACCTGCAGGAATTTTAATTTTAGATTTTCCACCATCAATAGATGGTACTTCTACTGTTGTTCCTAAAGCCGCATCTGAAAAAGAAATTGGAAGTTCATAATATATATTTTCTTCAGATCTCTTAAAAATATTATGGTTATCTATAGAAATAAAAAGATATAGATCGCCGTTGGAACCACCTTTAGAACCTGCTTCGCCCTTACCAGACAATCTTATTCTAGTTCCATCATCAACTCCTTTAGGAATTTTTACCGTTACATTTTCACTACCTTGTACTTTTCCATTGCCACTACAAGTTTTACATGGATCCCCTATTGTTTCTCCATAACCACTGCACTGAGGACAAGTTTGTTGGATTGTAAAAAATCCCTGGTTAGTTCTTACTTTACCTCTCCCAGAACAATAACTACATTTTATAGGCTTAGAACCTTTTGCAGCTCCACTTCCAGAACAAGAAGAACATTTTTTGTAGGTAGTGTACTTAACATTTTTCTCTATTCCTCCATAAGCATCTTCTAAACTGATACTTACGTCATATCTTAAATCATTTCCTCTATTACTAGATCTTCTAGGTGATCCGCCACCTCCAAAATCTCCAAAAAAATCCTCAAATATGTCTGAGAAAGACGAAGAATTAAAATCAAATCCTCCAAAACCTTGACCTCCTCCAGCTCCTTCAAAAGCAGCATGACCAAATTGATCGTAATTTGTTTTTCTCTTTTCATCAGAGAGTACATGATAAGCTTCACTTGCTGCTTTAAACTTTTCTTCTGAAGTTTTATCGCCTTTTGTTTTATCTGGATGATATTTAAGAGCTAATTTACGATACGCTTTTTTAATTTCGTCCTTAGATGCAGACTTAGTAACACCCAAGACATCATAATAATCTCTTTTAGCCACAGGACGTCTCCTTATTAATTATCTTAGGCGCTTTTTTCTTTATCTTCTTTTACGTCTTCAAAATCTGCATCTACAACGTTATCTTTATCTTCTTTTTTTGGTTCCTTAGAGTCTTTTGATTTAGCCCCAGGTTTTTGCTGACTTTTATAAACCGCTTCACCTAGTTTCATTGAAACTTGAATTAAGCTTTGTGTTTTTTTCTTAATATCCTCAGAGTCTGTTCCTTCTAAAGATTTCTTAAGATCTGCAATTCCATTTTCTATTGCTTTTTTCTCTTCAGCAGAAATTTTGTCTCCGTGTTCTTTTAAACTTTTTTCAGTTGAAAAAACTAAACTATCAGCTTGGTTTCTTGCATCGACTGAGTCTCTTTTCTTTTTATCAGCTTCTTTGTTTGCTTCAGCGTCTTTAACCATTTTTTGGATTTCTTCCTCTGACAAACCACCTGAAGCTTGAATTTGAATTTTTTGTTCTTTTCCAGTCCCTTTATCTTTAGCAGAAACGTTAACAATTCCATTTGCATCAATATCAAATGTAACTTCAATTTGAGGTGTTCCTCTTGCAGCTGGTGGTATACCCACTAACTCGAAATTTCCTAAAATTTTATTGTCAGAAGCCATCTCTCTTTCACCTTGTAAAACTCTTATTGAAACTGCAGGCTGATTATCCTCTGCAGTAGAAAATACCTGGCTTTTTTTAGTTGGGATAGTTGTATTTTTTTCAATCAATTTAGTTGAAACACCTCCCAAAGTTTCTATTCCAAGAGATAATGGTGTTACATCTAATAACAAAACATCTTTAACATCCCCTTGTAAGACACCTGCTTGAATAGCAGCACCCATCGCAACTACTTCATCTGGGTTTACGCTTTTATTTGGCTCTTTGCCGAAGAAATTTTTAACTGTTTCAACAATTTTAGGCATTCTAGTCATTCCTCCAACTAACACCACTTCATTAATTTCTGCTGCTGAGAATCCAGAGTCTTTAAGAGCTACTTTGCATGGTTCCAAAGTTCTTTCTACAAGTTCTGAAACCAGTGCTTCGAGTTTAGCTCTAGTGAGTTTTAAATTAACATGTTTAGGCCCAGTTTTATCTGCAGTAATAAATGGTAAATTTATTTCTGTTTGAGCTGCCGAAGATAATTCTATCTTTGCTTTTTCTGCAGCTTCTTTCAGTCTTTGAAGGGCTAATTTATCATTTCTAAGATCAATTCCATTATCTTTTTTAAATTCATCTATTAAATAATTTACAATTGCGTCATCAAAATCTTCACCACCTAAAAATGTGTCACCATTAGTTGATTTAACTTCGAATACACCATCTCCGATTTCTAATATTGAAACATCAAATGTTCCACCGCCCAAATCATAAACAGCAATTTTTTGTCCATTTTTTTTATCTAAGCCATATGCTAAAGCTGCAGCTGTTGGTTCATTAATAATTCTTAAAACTTCTAAGCCTGCAATTTTTCCAGCATCTTTTGTAGCTTGTCTTTGAGCATCATTAAAGTAAGCAGGAACAGTAATTACTGCTTTAGTTACAGCTTGACCCAAATATTTTTCTGCAGTTTCTTTCATTTTTTGTAAAACGAAAGCAGATATTTGTGAGGGTGAATATTTTTTTCCTTTTCCTTCTACCCAAGCTTCTCCATTGTCTGATTTAATTATGTTAAATGGAACTCTACCGATATCTTTTTTTACTGTTTCATCTTCAAAAGATCTACCTATTAATCTTTTAGTAGCAAATATTGTATCTTTTGCATTAGTCACAGCTTGTCTTTTTGCAGGCTGACCTATAAGTTTTTCTTCATTTTCTATAAAGGCAACGACCGAAGGAGTAGTTCTTGTACCTTCTGCATTTTCTAAAACTTTGGCTTGCGAACCATCCATAATGGCTACACAAGAATTTGTTGTTCCTAAATCTATTCCGATTACTTTGCTCATATTTTTTTTAGTTCCTTTTAATTAATATATTTTTTATATGGGTGTTTTTTTCCCTTCTACAAGGCTATTTACCTTCTTTTTTTTGATTTTTTTCCTCTTTTTTTGGTGTTTTTTTCTTAGCTACGCTCACTAATGCAGGCCTTAAAAGCCTTTCTCCTAACATATAGCCAGATTGAATTTCTTGAAGAATACTTCCAGTATCTTTGCTTTCATCTTCAATTTCGGACATAGCTTGATGTAAATTTGGGTCAAATTTTTTATTTTCAGTGTCGATTTTTTTTATTCTGTTTTTCTCAAATATATTTATTAAATCTTTTTCAATAATGATTATATTTTCTAAAAATTTATCCAAATCTTTATTTTTTTTTAAATTTTCATCATTTTTAATAGCTATTTTTGCTCTTTGTAAATTATCTAAAATTGCTAAACTTTCTTTTGCAAAGTTAAATGAGCCAAATTCAAATGCATCTTTAATTTCTTTTTCAAACCTACGTCTTTGGTTTTCTATTTCAGCAAGTGATCTTAATAATTTATCATCAGATTCTTTTAGTTTTTCCTCTAACGATTTTTCTTGCGGATCTTCATTTTTTTTAACATTCTCTTCGACAGCGTCTTGGTTTTTTTCATTATCTTTATCCATGATAATTGCTATATAGTAAGTTAATTTTAAATTACTAGGTATAGATGAAAAAAATTTTAATTGGCACTCACAACAAAGGAAAATTTCGAGAAATAAGCTATTTAATATCTAAAAAAATAAAGAAGGTTTCATTAGAAAAACTAAATATTAAAAGCCCAAAAGAAACTGGAAAAACCTTTTCCGCAAATGCTAAATTAAAGGCAAATTATTTTTCGAAATTCACTAATTTACCAGTAATTTCAGATGATTCAGGAATATGCATTAATGCTTTAAATGGAAAACCGGGAATTTATTCTGCAAGATGGGGAAAAAAATATGGAAGTTTTCTTAACGCAATGAGATTTATATTAAAACAGATGAAAAATAAAAAAAATAGATCTGCAACTTTTATATGCAGTCTTTCATTAAAATATCCTAAAGGAAAAATGGTTACAGTAACGGGTAAAGTTAAAGGTTCAATTTCAAATAAAATTCTTGGAAGTAAAGGATTTGGATATGATCCTATATTTATTCCTCGTTCAAAATCTATTACTTTTGGTCAAATGTCCAAAACACAAAAAATTAAAACCGATCATAGGTATATTGCTTTTAGAAAAATGAAAAGAAAGATTAAAATTTTTTAAATTGGTTATTTTCAGCTTTATATATATTCAGATCTTGTATTATTTTTTTATTATTAAAACTAAAAGTTCCAATTTTACCTTTTATTTTTCCTTTAAATGAAAAATCATTTATAGAATTTATTTTTCCATTTTTTTTCCAAACATAATAAATAAGACCTAAAGCGTCATAGGCTAAAATCGTAATCTCGCTTGGAAAATTATTAAATGTTTCAAAATAATTATCTTTGTATTTTTTAAATTCTTTATAATTAATAGATGGATAATACAAATTTTTTACAGTATTTTCATAAAAAATGCTTTCATCAAACCATTGATTGACAGTTGTAAATAAAACTTTTTTTTGATCAACATCAGTAAATATTAAAGAAGTTAAAACGCTTTTTAAACTATTTCCAAAATCGATTATAATCACCGAGTCAAAATTTACATCCCCCAAGGTATATCTTTGTTCTAGTTTTTCTAATTGACGTTTTGATTCTTCATCATCTTTATCCTCGAACATTTTTTTTCTTAAATTTAGATTTTTTTTTCTTTGTGAATAGTTTGTTAGTATTTCTATTTCACCAGTTAGAATTTTTGGATCAGGATTATATTTAAAGATCTTATATCCATTCAAATTTAATTTATCTAATTTTCTTTCAATTAAATTTGTATAATTATTTTTTGGTATAAGAATTACTGTTTTATTTTTTTTTTGTTGTTTAATAAATTTAACCAAAGCCATCATTTGGGACTCAAAACTAATACCAATGCTAATTACATTTTGTTGAAACTCAGGATCTATGTTTGAAGGAGAAATAAAAATAACATCATTAAACTTTTTTACTTCTCCGAAATCTTCATTGTTAATTGGGCCAATTACAATATTGATATCTTTTGATCTTATTTCTTGAATTGCATCATTCAACATTTGTTTGTTATTAGATCCAGAGTCTTGGGGTATTATTAAAACATTTTTGTCGTCAATTTCATTTAATGCCAATTGTAATGAATATAATAAAGAATTTCCTAGTTCTTTATATTCACCGCTTAGAGGGGCAAGCAGACCTATTTTAAGTGTATTATTATTTTCATTGCTTAATAAATTAGAATTAAAAAAGATTAATAAATAAGATAATATTACTATAAATTTATTTTTCATAAAATGAAACTATCTACCCAAAGCTTATATATTGTTTCAACTCCTATTGGAAATCTTGATGATATAACTATAAGAGCAATAGAGGTACTAAAAAATTCTGATATAGTTCTTTGTGAAGACACTAGACACTCATTAAAGTTATTAAATCATTTAAACATTAAAAAAAAATTAATTTCTTATCACAAGTTCAACGAAAAAAAAGAACTTGAGAAAATCATAAAATATTTAAATGAAGGCAAAATTTTGTCTTTAATTTCTGATGCAGGTACGCCATCACTTTCAGACCCTGGTCGTTTATTAATTCAAACATGTATTGAAAAAAATATAAAAATTGTTCCAATTCCTGGAGTATCTTCAATTACAGCTTCCATGAGCGTCTCTGGTTTTAAGGATCAATTTCTTTTTTATGGTTTTTTACCCAAAACTGAAAAAGAGCTTGAAAAAATTTTATCATCTCTTTGTCAATTAAGTTTTTCTCAAGTATTTTTTATACCCTCTATTAAGATTAATTTTTATTTGAAAAAATTTAAACAATTTTTTCCGGGAAGAAAATTATTAATTGCCAAAGAAATCACAAAATTACATGAGGCATTTTATAGAGATGATGTAAATAAAATTAATATGTTCAAAAGTCCAATCAAAGGTGAGTTAACTGTTGTAATATCAGAAAAAAATATTAAAGATAAATTTTTTGATGAAAAAAAAGTTATTAAAAAAGCGAGATTATATTTAAAAAAGTACAGCTTAAAAGATGTTGTTGAATTATTATTTGAGTCAGAAAAAATTAACAAAAAGAAAATTTATCAAATATGCTTAAGTATAAAAAAAGATGAAAAAAATAACTAGTTTACTATTAATATTTTTCTTAGTTTCTTGTACTTCTGTTGGAAGATTTGGAACAGGCGTTGATATAACTTTTGATCCAAGGACAATCGGAATGCAAATTGATGACACTATTATGCAAAAAAATTTAAATGCACGACTTGCATTAACCGATAAAAAATATTTTTTAACTATTCAGTCGGAGGTGATTGATGGAAGAATATTTTTATCTGGAAAAGTAGATGAACCTGAGGAGAAAATTAAAATTACAAAAATGGCATGGGAAACAAAGGGTGCCAGATCTGTTAAAAATGCTATTAGTATTAAAGGTCAGAGTAATTTTAAAAGTACAGCAAAAGATATTTTAATTACTAGTCAGTTAAGATCAGCCTTAATATTTAATAAAAAAACTAAATCAAGAAATTATACTCTAGAAACTATAAATAAAAATATTTATATTTTTGGAATAGCCATGGATAAGGAAGAAAAAAAAGAAGTCATTGATGAGGCTAATAAAATTTATGATGTTGAGGATATTATTCCATCCATATATCTAGCTACTGAGTTAAGTCGTAATAAACTTTAATTTGAATAGTCAATTATATCTGAAGAGTAAGCAGCAACAGAAGCTAAATTCAAAATGTCTGACGTACTTGATCTAAGGGGAGCTACTTCAATTGGAAGACCAAGTCCAATTAAAAGCGGTCCAATTAATTTCGCCCCTCCATACTCTCTCATAAGCTTAGTTGAGATGGCTGCACTATGTAATGCAGGCATAATTAAAATATTTGCTTTGCCTACTATTTTAGAGAAAGGATAAATTTCCTGATACATTGGGTTTAAAGCTACATCTGGTTGCATTTCTCCATCGAAATCAAAGTCTACTTTTTCTTTTTTTAACAATTCTATGGCATCTCTTACATGCTTCGTATTTTTTGATACTGGTTTCCCAAAGGTTGAATGTGAAAGAAATGCAACTTTAGGATCGAAACCAAATAATCTAGCAACTCGTACACAAGATTTAGAAATATTAACTAATCTTTGCGATGAAGGAAAATCTTGTACGTTTGTATCTGCTACTAGAATAGTTTTTCCTTTTGAGTTTATCATTGTCATGCCAAAAATTTCTTCACCTGGTCTTGGATCAACAACTTTTTTTAATTTTTCTATTGAAGCAGTATAATGTCTAATATTACCAGTGACCATTGCATCGGCATCTTTGCATGCAATCATCGAAGCCCCCCAAGCAATACGATCATTTCTGACTAGACGATCAACATCTCGCTCCAATTGACCTTCTCGTTGCAATCTTTTATATAAATGTTTTACATATCTTTCTCTTTTTTCTTTATTAGTTGAATTTACTATTTCAATTTTGTGATTTTCATCCAATCCAATTTTTTTCAATTGTTCTTTAATTCTTTTTTCAGTTCCAATTAAAATAGGTGTACCGAGTTTATTATTTCTGAATTCAATGGCTGCCTTTAACATATTCTCATCTTCACCTTCAGCAAATATAACTTTTTTAGGATTTTTTCTCACTTTAGCATTGATACCTTGCATAATTGACATAGAAGGATCGAGACGATTTGTTAATTGATCTTTATAAGAATCAAAGTCTTTAATTTTTTTTCTTGCTACTCCACTTTTCATAGCAGCTTTGGCTACTGCTAATGGAATTACACTTATTAATCTTGGGTCAAATGTTGAGGGGATAATATAGTCTTTTCCGTATTTAGGTCTATCTCCACCATAAGCAGCAACAACTTCATCAGGAACATCTTCTCTAGCCAGTAAAGCAATTGCTTTAGCCGCAGCCATTTTCATTTCTTCATTAATTTCTTTAGCTCTAACATCTAACGCTCCTCTAAAGATATATGGAAATCCAATTAAATTATTTACTTGATTAGGATAATCAGATCTACCAGTTGCAATTATTGCATCCGATCTTACCTCATTTATAATTTCTGGTTTAATTTCTGGATCAGGATTGGCACAAGCAAATATTATTGGATTATTTGACATAGATTTTATCATATCTTTAGAAACGACATCTTTAGCTGATAAACCTAAAAATACATCTGCGCCTTTTATTGCTTCTTCCAAAGTTCTTAATTTAGTATTAGCAGCAAAAGCAGACTTAAATTGATCAACATTTTTTCTACCTTTGTAGATGACTCCTTTGCTATCACACATAATTATATTTTCATTTTTAACTCCATAACTTTTAAATAAATTTGTACATGCTTGAGCAGAGGCACCAGCTCCGTTTACAACAATTTTTACTTTATTTATTTGTTTTTTTGATACGTCCAAAGCATTTATTAAAGCAGCTGTTGTAATAATTGCTGTACCATGTTGATCATCATGAAAAATAGGTATATCTAGAACTTCTTTAAGTTTTTGTTCTACTATAAAACAGTCAGGTGCAGCTATATCTTCAAGATTAATACCACCAAATGTTCCACTAATATTTTTAATTGTTTCAATTATTGAGTCAGTTTTATTATTATTAATTTCAATATCAATGGAGTCTATATCTGCGAATCTTTTGAATAATACAGATTTGCCTTCCATTACTGGTTTTGATGCCAGAGATCCAAGATTTCCAAGTCCTAATATAGCGGAACCATTACTAATAACTGCAACTAAGTTTCCTTTGCTAGTATAGTCGTAAACTAAATCAGGATTTTTAGATATTGCTTTTACTGGAGCAGCAACTCCTGGAGAATAAGCCAAAGACAGATCTCTTTTAGTTGTTAAAGGTTTTGAAGAGTTGATCTCAATTTTGCCTGACTTTCCTTTTATATGAAAATCAAGAGCTTCTTTATCAGAATAATGATCAATTTTGGATTTTTTTGTCATTTAAATTATGAGTATGTAATATATCTATAATATTGCATTATTTATTTATTATTTGTGGCTTAATTTAGAATTTATATGAACTTGTTATCTTCAACATATGTTTTTAGTTTTTTTACGTTATTAAGCAGAATTTTAGGCTATCTCAGAGATATATTAATTGCAATATTTTTAGGTGCTTCAATCTTTGCTGATGCTTTTTTTGTTGCTTTTAGACTTCCAAATACTTTTAGACGTTTATTTGCAGAAGGCACATTTAATGCAGCGTTTATACCCAGCTATGTCTCAGCAAAAACTAAAAATCAAAAGAATGGAAAAAAATTTGCAGATGAAACTTTAAGCATATTAATCCTTATTCTTTTTTTTATAGTTCTGCTAGTTGAAATATTTACTCCATATTTGGTCTATTTAATTGCACCAGGTTTTTTAGAAGACAGTGAAAAATTTAATCTTGCAGTAGAATTTACAAGAATAACATTTCCTTTTCTATTATTTGTAAGTGTTTCATCTTTTTTTTCAGGAATTTTAAATTCTAATAATAGATTTGCTGCTGCCGCAGCAGCACCAATAATATTAAATATTATTTTAATATTAAGTTTATTAATTTCTTATTTTTTTAATTTTAATTTTGCTAGACAATTATCATATGGAGTGACTTTAGCTGGAGTAATTCAACTAATATTTTTAATATTTTTTACAAAAAAATATTATAAACCATCTATTGAATTTAAGACCAAATTAAGTAGTAAAGTAAAATTCTTTTTTAAAAAACTTTTACCTAGCGTTTTATCTTCCGGAGTCACACAAATTAATATTTTGGTTGGCACAATCATAGCTTCTTTCGAAGCAAGCGCAGTATCTTATTTATATTATGCTGATCGTATTTATCAAATTAATTTGGCTATAGCAGGTATAGCAGTAGGAACTGTTTCATTACCAGTTTTGTCAAAAGCTTTTAAACAAAAAAATAATTTAAAAATTTCAAATATTCAAAGCAAGTCTATAGAACTATCACTTTTATTATCTATACCAGCAAGTTTGGGTTTAATCTTAGCTTCAAAAGAAATTGTAAATGCATTATTTGGATATGGGTCTTTTACTTTAGAAAATATTAATATGACTGCTTCAGCTTTAGAATATTTTGGTTATGGTATCCCAGCATTTGCATTGATTAAGATTCTGTCCAATTTCTTTTTTGCTAGAAACAATACAAAGACACCATTTTATATTTCAATCTTTATTGTTTCATTTAATATTCTAATAAGTATTACTTTTTTTAATAAAATCGGTTTCATTATAATTCCTATAGCCACTTCAGTTTCTACATGCAGATTATTTAGACTATAATTATAAATATAAATCTGTTTATTTACTGATAATTGTTGGTTTTGTTGGTAGTGTTTATTTGATATCGTGTTATTTAACTGGGATATTAAAAACAAAAAATTTTAAAACAAATTGAGATGGGTGATAAAAAATTAGTATTTTCAGGTGTTCAGCCAACAGGTAACTTACATCTAGGGAATTATCTTGGGGCATTGAAGAATTTTGTATCATTACAAAAAGAAATGAATTGTATTTATTGTGTTGTTGATCTACATGCAATTACTATTTTTCAAAATCCTAAAGAATTAAAAAATAACATTTTAGAGACTACTGCGAGTTTTTTAGCTACAGGACTAGATCCAGATAAAAGTATAATTTTTAATCAGTCCTCAGTTTCTGCTCACTCAGAATTAGCTTGGATTTTTAATTGTGTATCTAGAGTCGGTTGGTTAAATAGAATGACTCAATTTAAAGATAAGGCTGGATCTGACAAAGAAAAAGCTAGTGTTGGGCTTTATATTTATCCAAATTTAATGGCTGCTGATATTTTACTATATAAGGCCACACACGTTCCTGTAGGAGCTGATCAAAAACAACATTTAGAATTGTCACGAGATATCGCACAAAAATTTAATAAAGATTTTCACTGCAAAGATTTTTTTCCTTTGCCCGAACCTCTTATTCTTAAAAATATTTCGAGGGTAATGAGTTTGAGAGATGGAACAAAAAAAATGAGTAAATCTGAAGAGTCTGACTATTCAAGAATTAACCTTAAAGATAGCCCAGATGAAATAGTAAAAAAAAATAAAAAAAGCAAAATCAGACTCAGAATCTATTCCAGATAATTTAAAATCATTAGAAAAAAAACCAGAAGCACTAAATCTTCTAAACATATATTCTGATATATCTAAAACAAAATTAGAAAAAGTGATAAAAGATATGGGTGGAAAAGATTATTCTTATGTAAAAACTAAACTTGCTGACCTTTTGGTGAGTGAAGTCTGTCCAGTAGGAAAAAAAATTATTAAATTAATGGACGACAAGGCA
Source organism: uncultured Pelagibacteraceae bacterium (assembly GCA_902580485.1). Taxonomy (GTDB): domain Bacteria; phylum Pseudomonadota; class Alphaproteobacteria; order Pelagibacterales; family Pelagibacteraceae; genus Pelagilacustribacter. Next base: position 641 of record CACHKS010000011.1, on the reverse strand, counting down.
TATTTATTAGAGATATTGAAAAAAGGTACTGAAAAAGCCAGTATTCTAGCTGAGGAAAACCTTAAGAATATACGTGAAAAAGTTGGCCTGATATAATATAAAAATATTTAAATGATCCAAACTGAACCAACACCAAACCCAGAGTCTTTAAAGTTTTTATCTGATAATATAATTTCAGCTATAGGAACTGAAGAATTTCAAAAAAATCAAATTAATAGGATAAAAAATCCCTTTATAAAAGAACTATTAGGTTTTAAAGGGGTGGAATTAGTTTTGCTATCTAAGAATTTTTTATCAGTTAAAAAAACAAAAGATATTTCTTGGGGTGAATTAAAACCAATGGTTATCTCACTTTTAAACCATTATTTTGAAAATAATAAAGAACCTATTTTAAAAGAAGACCTAAAAGATGATAAAACTAAAGAAGAGAGCGATGAGACTATTAAAAAAATAATTGATGTTTTAGACACAAAAATTAGACCTGCAGTAGCAAGAGATGGGGGTGATATAAAGTTTAAATCTTTTAAAGAAGGCGTTGTTAAAGTTGAACTTCAAGGAAGCTGTTCAGGTTGCCCAAGTTCTTTAATGACTTTAAAACAGGGTGTTCAAAATCTTTTAAAACATTATGTTAAAGAAGTTAA
>CACHKS010000010.1:0-50802 GCA_902580485.1 uncultured Pelagibacteraceae bacterium | reverse complement strand
TGCGACGGTATTATTTAAATACCACCTGAGGTTTAACCCTGAAAATCCTAACTGGATTAATAGAGATCGATTTATTCTATCAGCAGGTCATGGCTCCATGCTTTTATATTCTTTACTTTATTTGACTGGCTACAAAAGTGTTTTAATTGATGACATAAAAAATTTTAGACAATTAAATTCTATCTGCGCAGGTCATCCTGAATATAAAAAAAATTCAGGTATTGAAACTACTACAGGTCCTTTAGGACAAGGTCTTGGTAATTCAGTTGGAATGGCAATTGCTGAAGAAATATTAAGAAAAAAATTTGGACCCTCTTTAATCAATAACAAAACGTATGTAATCGCAAGTGATGGAGATCTAATGGAAGGAATTAGCCATGAGGCAATGAGTTTAGCGGGTCACCTAAAACTTAAAAACTTAATAGTTTTCTTTGACAATAATAAAATCTCTATTGATGGCTCTACGTCATTAAGTGTGTCTGATAATTATAAAAAAAGATTTGAAGGTTATGGATGGAACTATCTAGAAATTAATGGTCATAATGAAAAACAAATTTCAAAGGCGATAACTAAAGCATCTAAAGCAAATAAGCCTACAATAATATCATGTAAGACTATAATTGGATTTGGATCTCCAAATAAATCTGGAAAAGCTTCTTCGCATGGCTCTCCTCTAGGTGAAGAAGAAATTGCCCTAGTACGAAAAAGACTTAAATGGAATTGCGAACCATTTGAAGTTCCTCAAGATATTTTAGATGCTTGGAGGAAAATTGGTAAAAAAGGAGTCGAATTAGAGGCAAAGTGGTCAGAAACTTTAGACAAAAAAAGCTCAAAAATTAAATCAACTTTTAAAAACTTATATATGGAGTCAAATTTAAAAGATCTTAAAAATTTAATTAAAAATGAAAAAATAAAATATTTTGAGTCAAAACCAAGTATGGCTACAAGACAGTGTTCATCAGCAGCTATAGAAAGTATTTCTAGTATTTTGCCTCAGTTAATTGGTGGTTCAGCAGATCTTAGTGGATCAAACAACACTAAAACAAATAATTCTAAGGTAATTAGTTCAAAAAATTTTGATGGAAATTATATTCATTACGGTGTCAGAGAACATGGGATGGCTGCAGTTATGAATGGATTAGCATTATACAGCGGATTAATTCCTTATGGTGGAACCTTTTTAATTTTTTCTGATTATTGTAAACCATCAATAAGGCTAGCCGCTTTAATGGGTTTAAAGGTAATTTATATTTTTTCTCATGACTCTATTGGGCTTGGCGAAGATGGTCCAACTCATCAGCCTATAGAACAATTAAATGGTCTAAGAGCAATTCCTAATCTTAATGTTTTTCGTCCAGCTGATATAAATGAAACTCTAGAGTGTTGGGAAATTGCTTTAAAAAATAAAAATACCCCAAGCGCAATAGCTTTATCAAGACAAAAATTACCTTACATTAATCCTAAATTTTCAGAAAATAACAAATGCGAAAATGGAGCTTACATAGTAAAGATGACTTCCCATAATTACAAAGTTACATTAATTGCTTCTGGATCAGAAGTTGAGATAGCTTTAAATGTACACGATGCATTAAAAACAAATAATATCGAGTCCAGAGTAGTTTCAATGCCATGCCAAGAACTTTTTGACAAACAATCTGATGATTTTAAAAAAGATATTCTAGATAAAGAATCTTTAATTGTTACAATTGAGGCTGGTGACATTTCTTCATGGAAAAAATATTTAGGGGATAAAGGTATATCTATAGGTATTGATAGATTTGGCGAAAGCGCTCCTTATAAAAAAGTATACGAACATCTTAATTTATCAGTGGAAAAAATAGTTCTCACTATTCAAGAGCATCTTAAAAAATAACCACAATTTAAATGAGTAAAATTAAATATTTTTCTGAAAATCAAGATGTTCAGGGTAAAACAATACTTCTTAGACTTGATCTAAACGTTCCATTAAATAAAAAAAAAATTGAAGACAAAAGCAGAATTTTTTCAATCTTACCTTTTTTAAAAGACTTAATAAAAAAAAAAGCAAAGATAATTATTATAAGCCATCTAGGAAGACCAAAAGGTATTAAGAATAATGAATTATCTCTAACACCAATATATAAATTTTTAAAAGAACAGCTAGAAACAAACATATATTTTTTTATGGGAGATATTAATGAAGAAACAAAAAGTAAATTTTCGTACTTAAAAGAAAGTGAAATTATTTTACTAGAAAATATTAGATTTTTTAAAGAAGAGAATGAAAATGATGATGATTTTGCAAGAAAACTTGCTTCACTTGGTGACATGTATATTAACGATGCTTTTTCTTGTTCGCACAGAAAACAAGCTTCTATTCATAAAATAGCCAAATACGTAAAAAAGGCCTACGCAGGTCCATTACTAAAAAAAGAAGTGGCAGCAATAAATACAATTGTTAAAAATAAAAAAGAGCCGGTTACCTGTATTATTGGTGGTTCGAAAATTTCGACAAAAATCAATGTAATTAATAATTTAATAAAAAACGTAAACAATATCGTTATTGTTGGAGCTATGGCCAATAATTTTTTGACCTTCAAAGGTTTTAAAGTTGGAAAATCACTTGTAGAAGAAAACTCTAGAAAAATAATTGAAAATATATACGCTGAAGCTAAAAAATATAATTGTAATGTTGTCATTCCTGAAGACTGCAATGTCTCAACTAATTTTGAGGGTTCTGAAAAAACAAAAAATCAGGGCTCTGTTGAGGAAAATGAAATAATCTTAGATATTGGACCAAAAACAATTAAAAATATTGAAAATATTATAGATCAATCTAATACGGTTTTATGGAATGGTCCTGCTGGATATTTTGAAAATAAAAACTTTTCTACTGGCACCACGGCAATAGCAAAAAAGATTTCTGAAAATACAGCTAAAAAATCTTTAATATCAATACTTGGTGGTGGGGACACAATTTCAGCACTAAATAAAAGTGACCATAAGTTTGCTTTTACACACTTATCAACAGCAGGTGGAGCATTTTTAGAATTTCTTGAAGGAAAAGACTTGCCCGGACTCAATGTTTTAAAATAAATATCAGCTATGACATTAGAAGAAATTGCAAAAAAAATGTGCGCTAAAGGAAAGGGAATATTAGCAGCTGATGAAAGCACCGGGACAATCGCTAAAAGATTTAAAAGCATTAATGTAGAAAATACTGAAAAGAATAGATTAGTTTTTAGACAAACTCTTTTTAGTTCTGAAGCTATGAAAAATTATATTGGTGGAGTTATTCTTTTTGACGAAACTATAAAACAAAAAACTACTCTTGGACTAACTGTGCCAGAACTAATTTCAAAAAAGAACGCCATTCCAGGTATTAAAGTTGATAAAGGGGCTAAACCTCTCGCTGGATCACCAGATGAAACTGTAACTGAAGGTTTAGATGGTCTAAGAGAAAGATTAAAAGAATACTACGAACTTGGTGCAAGATTTACAAAATGGAGAGCGGTTTATAAGATTGGAAATAAATTTCCATCATCTCAATCAATAAAATCAAATGCTCATGCACTTGCCAGATATGCTGCTCTTGTACAAGAGTCAAAAATGGTTCCAATAGTTGAACCTGAGGTGTTGATGGACGGATCTCATGATATCGATAAATGCTACCAAGTAACAACTGACGTATTGAATGAATGTTATAACGAGTTAGCAATTCATAAAGTAAATTTAAAAGGAACTGTTTTAAAACCAAACATGGTTATTCCAGGATCTGACTCAAAACAAAAATCAAGTGCAGAAGAAATTGCCGAAAAAACATTAGATTGTCTTAAAAAAAATGTCCCTAGCGAAGTGACTGGTATTGCATTTCTGTCAGGTGGACAATCAGAAATTGAAGCAAGTAAAAATCTAAATGAAATCAACAAAATCAATGATACCAATTTTTTAATTACCTTTTCTTATGGAAGAGGTTTACAAGCAAGTGCTTTAAAAGCATTTGGTAGAGATCAAAACAATCAAAATAATATTCAAAAAGCTTTTGATCATAGAGCGAAAATGAATGGACTTTCTTCAAAAGGAGAATGGTCGGAAAATTTAGAAAAAGAAGCCGCTGCTTAATTAACTTGAAAAAGTTAGTATATTTAATATCTCCAGAAAAAATTCATAGTTATTTCTATGATGATCTTAAAAAAGTTCTATCTAATAAAAACGTTAAATTTTTTCAATTAAGATTAAAAAAGACAAAAAAAAATAAGATTCTTAAAATTGCTAAAGAAATAAAAAAAATTACAAGGAAATATAAAGTTAAGCTAATAATTAACGATCATCCTATTATTTCAAAAATGATTGATGCTGATGGGTGTCATTTAGGTCAGAATGATGGGTCTGTAGTAGATGCTAGGAAATATCTTAAAAAAAAAATTATTGGGGTAACTTGTCATAACTCTAAGTCATTAGCTAAAATTGCAGTTCAAAATAAAGTTGATTATTTAGCATTTGGATCTTTTTACAAATCAAAGCTTAAACCTAATGCTAAAAAAGCTGATTTAAACATTTTAAAGTGGGCAAAAAGAAATATAAAAAAACCAATTATTGCTATAGGAGGAATTAACAATTCTAATTATAAAAAATTTATAAAATCGGGAGCTAAATATATTGCAATATCGAGTTATATTTGGGATAACCCAAAATTAAAACCAGAAATTGCAATAAGAGAATTTAAATGAAAATTACTGCTATTGAGATTAAACCAGGTATGATTATTGAACATAAAAATGACTATTGGAACGTTTTGAAAACACAGCACGTCAAACCAGGAAAAGGAGGAGCTTTTAATCAAGTAGAACTAAAAAGTCTCGTTAAAGGTACAAAGTTAAATGAAAGATTTCGATCAAATGAAACTGTAGAAAAAGCAGAAGTAGAAGAAAAAAAATTCAATTTTTTATATATCGATGGAGAAAATTGTCATTTTATGGATAATAAAACTTTTGAACAAGTTGAAATTTCAAAATCTATAACTGGTGAACAACATAAGTTATTAAAGGAAAATTTAGAAGTTACAATTTCTTTTATGGAAGAAAAACCAATTTCAATAGAACTTCCTAACAATATAGAGTGTACTATTGAAAGTACAGATGCCGCAATAAAAAATCAAACTGCTTCTTCTTCTTATAAACCAGCATTATTAGACTGTGGAATAAAGATAGATGTGCCTCCTTTTATTGAAAGTGGAGAAAAAATTATAGTAGATACTCGTACTTTGGAATATGTGAAGAGAGTTAATTAATGAGATTAAATTCTCCTCAAATAAATATTATTACCAAAGCATGTATGAAAGCGTCAAAATCTTTAATAAGGGATTTTGGTGAAATAGAAAATTTACAAGTATCATCTAAAGGTCCTGGTGATTTTGTAACTTCAGCAGATAAAAGAACTGAAAAAATAATTATTGAAGAATTACTAAAGGCTCATCCAGATTATGGAATTATTACTGAAGAATCAGGAATTATTAATAAAACAAACACAAGTAATAGATGGATTATTGACCCTATAGATGGAACAACGAATTTTTTAAATGGGATACCTCAATTCGCTATTTCTATAGGATATGAAGAAAATAATGAAATTAAATGTGGTGTTATTTTCGACCCAATTAAAAACGAAATGTTTGTTGCTGAGAAAGGAAATGGTGCATATTTAAATAACTCGAGAATTAGAGTTTCAAACAAAAAAAGATTAAAAGATGCTCTAATTGTCACTGGGGGTCCAAGACAAACAAGCAAAATAAAAGAACAAATTTTTTCTGAGTTTATTAAAGTATCAAATACCATTTTAACTCCCGTTAGAAAGTTTGGTAGTGCAGCTTTAGATATAGCATATGTAGCCTGTGGTAGATTTGATGGATATTGGCAGAGAGAATTAAATTATTGGGACATAGCTGCTGGTATAATCATTGTAAAAGAATCAGGTGGATTTATTGATTTTTTTGAACCAGATAGTAAAGCACCATTAAAAAAGAACATTTTAGCCTCAAATGCAAATATTCATAATGAATTAAGAGATTTAATTATCAAGAAAAATATTGAGTAAAAACCTTTAATAATATAAAACTCGCATCATGAAAAAAAATATACATCCTAATTATCATAAAATTAAAGTTGTTATGACTGATGGAAGTGAATTTGAAACTAGGTCTACTTGGGGAAAAGAAAATGATACTTTAAAATTAGATATAGATCCAAAATCTCATTATGCATGGACTGGTGGAGCTCAAAAGATTTTAGATAAAGGAAGAGTGAGTAAATATAATAAAAAATTTAGTAACCTTAGAAAAAAAAAATAAAATATGTCTGAAGCACCATTTATGCCAAAAGCAACGGCTGTTTGGTTGGTAGAAAATACAACACTAACATTTAAACAAATTGCAGAATTCTGTAATTTACATGAACTAGAAGTTAAGGGAATTGCAGATGGTGATGTCGCAAAAAGCATTAAAGCTTATAACCCTATTTTAGCAGGTCAATTATCGAGGGAAGAAGTAGAGTCTTGTTCACAAGATCCTCAAAAAAAATTGAATTTATTGAAAAAAATAGATGAAGTAGAAATTAAAGAAAGAAAAAAACCTAAATATACTCCTTTGTCTAAAAGACAAGATAGACCTGATGCTATTTTGTGGTTATGTAAAAATGCATCTGAGTTGACAGATGGGCAAATTTCAAAATTGGTTGGTAGTACTAAAGGTACAGTTTCATTAATTAGAAAAAGAAGCTACTGGAATTTTTCAAATCTTAAACCTAGAGATCCAGTTATATTAGCTCTATGTACTCAAGAAGCCTTTCAAAAAAGTCTAGCAAAAGCCAAAAGAAGAGTGGAGAGAGAGAAAAAAGCTAAAATAAGAGAAGAAAAAAAAGCCCAGGCAGCTTCGGTGTAGACAATTAAGGAAGCAAATGATAACTAACGTGAAATTAACAGGAGGTTTTTATAAAAATAGACGTTAAAGATAATAATGTAGAACAAGCAATCCGAATTTTAAAAAGAAAGCTTCAGAAAGAAGGTTTTTTTAAGGTTATGAAAATGAAAAGCACTTACGAAAAACCTTCTGAGAGAAAAAAAAGAGTCCAAACTGAAAATATAAAAAGAATAAAAAAACTACAAAAATTAAAAAATAGGTATTAATTAAAAAATGAGAGGATCAATCATGCCATCAGGTAAAATTAAATGGTTTAATGCAAAAAAAGGATATGGATTTATTACAGATGATGAAACAAATAAAGATATTTTTTTACATGTTTCGTCTTTAGAAGAGTCTAAACTAAGAGTCTTAAAAGAAGAGCAAAAAATACAGTTCGATATAAAAGAAGAAAAAAATAAACTCCAAGCAATAAACATTAAGAAATTATAATTTAACGCGGGGTGGAGCAGTCTGGTAGCTCGTCAGGCTCATAACCTGAAGGTCGTAGGTTCAAATCCTACCCCCGCAACCAATTAAATCTTAAATTTTGATTTTTGACTGTCGATTAAGAAAGCTTTGACAGTATCTTTTGTTAATTGATCAAAAGATTTTCCAAATTTAGAAACTTTCTCAATTACTTTTGGTGGCATAGTTATAATGTGACAACCTAATTGTTTAGCCTGAGTGTAGTTATAAGGCTCTCTTGTGCTAGCCCAAAGAATTTCAACTTTATTCTTGCTTTTAGTCATTTGAACTGCTTTTTTTATAATTGGAACAGGGTCTCTGCCAACGTCTGCCATTCGACCTGAAAAAATTGAAATTATAGAATTAGTTTTATTATCAAGACATTTATTAATTTTTTCAACCTGTGAAATAGTATAAACTGCAGTAATATTAAGCTTAATTTTCTTTTTATTTAATTTCTTTATTAGTTGTCCTGTAAACTTACCTTTACTGTTAATAACAGGTATTTTCACGAAAATATTTTTTCCCCAAGATTTAATTTTTAATGCCTGCTTTTCCATATCAGTAAAATTATCTGCAAAAACTTCTAATGAAATTGGTTTTTTTTTACAAATCTTTAAAAGAAGTTTTGAATATTTCTCATAACTCTTTGCCCCCGCTTTTCGCATCAAGCTAGGATTAGTAGTAAAACCATCTACAATTGTTTTTTTATTAAATTTTTTTATTGTTTTACTGTCAGCAATATCACAAAAAATTTTAGTTTTAGACATTTTTAAATATTTTTAACAATATCCTCCGTCATTTTTTTAGCATCAGCAAATAACATCATTGTATTCTCTCTGTAAAAAAGTTCATTATCAACTCCCGCATATCCTGGGGATAAACTTCTTTTAACAAATAAAACAGACTTGCATTTTTCAACATCTAAAACTGGCATTCCAAATATTGGACTTTGAGGATCAGTTTTAGCTACTGGATTTGTTACGTCGTTGGCTCCTATTACAAATGCGACATCAGTATTAGCAAAATCATTATTAATATCATCTAATTCAAAAACTTCATCATAAGGAACATTTGCTTCTGCTAGCAAAACATTCATGTGTCCTGGCATTCTTCCTGCAACAGGGTGAACTGCGTAAGAAACTTTAATATCATTTTTTTTTAAAGCATCCACCATTTCTCTTAATGCATGTTGAGCCTGAGCAACAGCCATACCATATCCCGGAACTATAATTACTGAAGAGGCATTTTTAAGTAAAAAAGCTGCATCCTCGGCGTTCCCACTTTTTACTGGTTTTTGTTCTTTATTTTTTTCTTTGCCAACGGATGTGTCTCCTCCAAAGCCACCTAGTATAACGCTGAAAAATGATCTATTCATACCTTTACACATTATGTATGATAATATTGCTCCAGAAGATCCTACTAGAGCTCCAGTTATGATTAGTGCAGTGTTTTCAAGTGTAAATCCGATTCCAGCAGCCGCCCAACCAGAATAAGAATTTAACATCGAAATTACTACAGGCATATCTGCTCCACCGATTGGAATAATTAATAAAATCCCAATTAAGAAAGAAGCAGTTATCATTCCCCAAAAAAAACTTTCCGACTGCGTTTTACAAAGAAAATAAATCAATACAATAATAAATATTCCTAATATTAAATTAAGAATATGTTGTCCTATAAAAATAATTGGTGAACCAGACATTATTCCTCGAAGTTTCAAGAAGGCTATAATTGATCCTGAAAAAGTAATTGCTCCTACTGCTGCTCCTATTGACATCTCAACTAAACTAGCTAGCTTTATATTACCAGGTGATCCAAGATTGAAAGCTTGGGGGTTTAAAAAAGCTGATATGGCTACGAAAACTGCTGCTAGACCAACCAGGCTGTGAAAACCTGCCACTAGCTCAGGCATTGCAGTCATTGGTATTTTAAATGCAATAAAAGCACCAATGGCTCCTCCGATTACCAAAAATAATAATACGTAATTTATTGCAGTAGAAAAATTTCCTACTGTCAAAAAAGTAACTACAATCGCAATTATCATGCCTAGAATTCCAAAAAAATTACCCTGTCTGGATGTTTCTGGAGAAGATAATCCTCTCAAAGCAAGAATAAAAAGTATTCCTGAAATTAAATAAAATATTGCTGATAAATTAGGTGTTATCATTTTTTATCTTTTTTCTTTTTTTTGTACATTTGAAGCATTCTTTGTGTAACTAAAAAACCTCCAAATATATTAACAGCAGCCAAAGTGATTGCTAAAAAACCAAAAATATTTGATGTTTCAAAAATATTATTTGAAGAACTTGCTAGAGCAGCAATTATAGCTCCTACTATAATTACTGAGGAGATAGCATTAGTTACAGACATTAAAGGTGTATGCAAAGATGGAGTCACGCTCCAAACAACGTAATACCCTACAAAAATCGATAAAATGAATATACTAAATCTAAATATAAATGGATCAATTTCCATATTAATTATTATCCTTTATTAAAGTATTTTTAATTATCTCATCTTCCATTTTAATGACAAATTGTTTCTTTTCTTTGCTGTATAAGTTTCTAATAAAACTAAATATATTTTTAGCATAAAGATTTGATGCAGTAGTGGGAAGTTTGTTCATAACATTACCAATTCCAATTATCTTAACTCCTTTTTTAACAATTGTTTTATCTAATTCTGAGTAAGCTACATTTCCCCCTTGAACAACTGCCAAGTCAAAGATTACTGATCCAGGTTTCATGTTATCGATCATATTTTCATTAATAATTCTTGGAGCAGGCTTTCCAGGAATAAGCGCAGTACAAATGATTATGTCACTATTTGAAGCTGCTTTCGTTAACATTTCTGCTTGTTTTTTTTTAAAATCATCTCCTGCTTCTTTAGCATAACCGCCTTTGGTCTCTAAATTTTCTGAACCTTCAACCATTAAAAATTTTCCTCCTAAACTTTCAACTTGTTCTTTTGATGCAGCTCTCACGTCTGTCGCAGATACTATGGCTCCTAGTCTTTTAGCTGTAGCAATAGCTTGAAGACCTGCCACTCCTGCGCCTATTACTAAAACTTTTGCTGCTGGCACAGTTCCAGCAGCAGTCATCATCATTGGGATTGCCTTTTCAAATTCATATATCGACTCTATAACAGCTCTGTATCCAGCCAAATTTGCTTGCGATGATAAAACATCCATTGATTGTGCTCTTGTAATTCGTGGCAATAATTCTAAAGAAAAAAGATTGATATTTTTTTTAAATATTTCATTAAATTTACTTCGATTTTTTGAGGGATTAAACATACCTATTAAAATAGTTTTATCTTTTAAATTAGAAATTTCTTCTTGTGAGGGGTAATTAACTTTTACCAATAAATTACAAGCATCTAGTACCTCTTTTGATGAATTTTTAATTTCTACACCAACATCTTCGTATTCTTTGTCATCTATTCCAATATGAGTTGCGTATTCACGTTCTATACATATTTTCAAACCAAGATTAATGATGTTTTTTGCTGTTTCAGGTGAAATTGAAATCCTTTTTTCTAATAACAAATCTTCTTTAGTCGAGCCTACAATCATGTGTAAAAATTTTTGATTAACCTTGGCGAGCTTTGAATCTTGGATTTTTTTTATTAATCACGTAAAGTTTTCCTCTGCGCTTAACTAATTTAGAGTTAAGATCTCTTTTTTTTAGTGATTTTAATGAGCTTGCTATTTTCATAATAATAGCCTGGCAACGTCCTACTCTCCCATGTCTTAAGACAAAGTACCATCGGCGCTGAAGGACTTGACTTCCGAGTTCGGAATGGGATCGGGTATTGCCCCTTCGCAATAATTACCAGGCAAAGTCTTATAGTATTTTATTTGCTAGATGTAAATAGATTAAAAATATCAATTTAATGTATAAATATACTACTTTTTTATATTAATAAAAATTGATGTATGATCTTGTATAAAATGGTAAAAAAATTTTAACTTAATAGTTTTCATATGGATTATAAAATCCCTGTATTTGATATTAAAATTGGTGAGGCAGAGAAAAAACTTATTAATAACTGTTTGGAAAATTCTGCTATAGGCCAAGGCAAATATGTCAGTGAGTTCGAGGATAAGTTTAGCCAGTTTGTAAGTTGTAAGTATGGTATTACAACAACTAGTGGAACAACAGCTTTGCATTTAGCATTGAAGACTTTGGGCATTAGTGATGAAGATGAGGTTTTAGTGTCATCAAGCACAAATATGGCTTGTGCCTTTTCAATATCACATTGTAACGCTAAGCCGATTCCAGTTGATATTCATAAAGATACTTGGCAAATGAACACTGATTTAATTGAAAAAAAGATTAATAAAAAAACAAAAGCAATAATGGTAGTCCATTTATTTGGTCAGGCTGTAGACATGGACCCAGTAATAAATTTAGCTAAAAAATATAATTTAAAAGTCATTGAGGATTGTGCTGAGTCACATGGAGTTGAGTATAAAGGAAGAAAAGTTGGATCTATTGGGGACATTGGTACATTTAGCTTTTATGTGAATAAAACAATAACTTGTGGTGAAGGTGGGATGATTACAACTAATTCAGAAGAACTAGCTAAAAAAGCAAGAGACTTAAAAAACTTGTGTTATGGAAAGTCTAAAAGATTTATGCATTCCGATATTGGTTTTCAATTCAGATTGCCAAATATTAGTGCTGCTATGGGTTTGGCACAGCTTTCACAGGTTAATTCAATTTTAAAAATAAAGAAAAATATTGATGAGAGGTATAAAAAAAACTTAAATGGCATTAAGGGATTAATCATCCCAAGAATTAATGAGCATACAAATAAATATATAATGTGGGTTTTTAATTTATATATAAATGAAGAGTTTGGTATTAGTAGAGATGAACTTATAACAAAACTTGGAGAGGCTAATATTGAAACAAGAGAAGCTTTTGTTCCTGTAAATATGCAAAAAGTTTTACAAAAAAAATTTAATTTAAATGAAAATGAATGCCCAAATGCTAATTATGTCATGCATAACGGTTTTTATATCCCTTGTGGTAATACAATTACTGATAAAGAAATTGATTATGTGTCAGAACAAATTATTAAATTAAAAAAATAATAATAAAATTTAATAAAAATTATTTAGTTAAAACCATCTTTATTTACAAGATGTCTTAATGGTGGGCATGATAAGAATCGAACTTATGACCTCTACGATGTCAACGTAGCGTTCTACCACTGAACTACATGCCCCTAATTTTCTTAACTATATTAGATGACCAAAATTCTGAGTCTTTTTCAGTAACACGAACATCATAATTTTCTGGGGGTACAAACATTATATTTGTATCTTCATATTTGCATTTTTTAATAGTATCGACCCATACAATAAAATCAGGTTTAAATATTTCTCTAGACTCAGGCGTTGGACAAATAAAATCGGCAACAACATAATGACCTTCCAATTTATGTTTATTTGCTATTTCTAACATTCTTTTTGCTTGTCTTTTTCTTCCTTCTAAAGAAAAATCCCAATCGTTAGCTTTTTTTCTAATCTCATCTGCGTTAAGCCATTTTGCATCAATTAAAGAAACTATTTTTTTAGCTAATGTAGTTTTTCCTGCTCCAGGCAAACCCATGATAAGTATTTTTTTCATTTATGATTAATATTTATTGTTCTTATATAAAATCTTAGATGAGCCTATAAATATTCTTTATATTTTTTTAATACAGGTTCAATTACCAAGTTAATTTCTTGTGAAAAATTTTTATCATATTGCGAAATATGTTTCATTTCCTGAGTCCATATCTTAAGTTCGTCTTTGTTATTTTTTCTCTTGAGCCTATCAAACATATATGAGTCAACTGCTTCAGAATTTCCAAAATGACAATAGATCGAATATTTATCAAATTTTTTTGGTAATACTGCACGGTAAGATCCTTTCAAATAATTAATATCTTTTAATTTTTTTTTTGATATCGGGCTTCCTCGATGAGTTATTCTACTATCGAAAAAAACTGCAGATCCCTTTTCAGGATTTAATTTCTCTCCTCTTAACAAAAACATAAAAAATGACTCTGGTATCAAAAAATATAAGTTATTTAGATATTTATGAAGTAAAGTAATAATTTTTAAAGGAATACTATTAATTTTTCTTAAAATTAATTTTAAATTTGAAAAATTTTTGTGTGATTTTTTTATAAGATCTATACATCCGCCATATTCATTATTTCTTTGAAGATAAATTCCAACTTTGGAAAACAAATAATCATTTTTATATAAAATTTTTTTACAATAATTATAAACAAGCTCTCCACCACAATCTCTATGCCAGCCATGAAACTCTTTAAGATTAATGTGGTAGTTCTTATGAACCTCAAATGTAGGTAAAAATGAAACATCTGTGCCACTAATTTCTTTTAATTCACTTTTAATTTTTTTTATTTTATCACTATTATAAATTTTAATTATTTTTTGAATTAACTCAGAATTTTTAAAATCCATTAGTTTTTTACTATGTCCATCTTTGTATTCCTCAAATTCTTTATCCAAATCGTTTCTTAAATCAAAAATTTCACTTTCATCGATTAAACTCTCGCTGATTATATAACCTTGATTTAAATAATTTTTAGTAAATAAATTGTTATCCATAATTAATAATAATACTTTTATTTGATTTTGAAATTGATAAATTTAATAAGAAAAGCCTTTAATTTTAATTTAAATTTAAAAATTTTTTGATGTTTTAAAGAAAATTGGTTTTCTTTTAATCTTCCTTCATTGTTATTTATCCAATCTTCTAGCTCAGAGACATGAATGTTGATTTTATTTGAAAGATTAGACTCGTGAATTCTATAATAGGCCAAAGGTTCCTGAATTGAACCTATTTTAAAATTTTCACTTAATTTTATAAAGAAATCAAAATCACCTATTATGTTAAATTTTTCATTAAATAATAAGTTATTAAAAAACTTTTTTTCTAACATCACTGTTAATAAACCTAAACTATAATAATCTAAAAGTTCTCGAGTTATAAAGCCTGAGGGAAGATTTTGATGATGCTTTATATAATTTTTTTTTTTCTTTTCATTTAAAATATAATAATTTGAATAAACTATCTTAAATTCATTATTGAGTTTTAAAAAATTCAATTGCATTTCTAGTTTATTCTTTACCCAAAGATCGTCAGTATCTAAAAAGCAAACATAATCTCCATTACATTGATTAATTGCTAAGTTCCTAGCTTTATAAAGATTTGTAAATTTTTCGCTTTTAAAGTATTTTATTTTTGAATTTGAAAATTCTCTTAAGATTTTTTTACTACTATCACTCGATAAATTATCCCAAAATATTAATTCCCAATTTTCGTAAGTTTGACTAACAATGCTTTTTAATGAATCTCTTAAATACTTTTCTCCGTTATAACAATTCATAACGATGCTTACTAATGGTTTTGAGTCCATGTTGGTAATGATTTAGATTTATTTTGTTAATTTAATCCAAGGAGCTTTTTTTGTCTTCCACAGATTAACTAACATCTTTTTATCTCTCATAGTATCCATGCATTGCCAATATCCTCCATGTTTAAAAGCGATTAGTTGTTTTCTTTTTACTAATTTTTTTAACGGTTCTCTTTCAAGCATTGTTTTATCGTTTTCTAAATAATTAAAAATTTTATAATTAAAGACAAAAAAACCTCCATTAATCCAATTATTTTTTAGCTGCGGTTTCTCTTCAAAGCTTGTAATTCTGTTGCCTTTTAAAAATAATTCTCCAAATCTTGCAGGTGGCTTCACAGCAGTCATTGTTCCAATTTTTTTATGCTTGTAGTGAAAATTCAATAATTTTTTTAAATTTTGATTTGTAACTCCATCACCATACGTGAACATAAAGTTATCGTTTTTATTAAAGAACTTCTTTAATCTCAAAAGTCTACCACCAGTTAATGTATTTTTTCCAGTAAATATACATTTTACATTTTTTTTTTTTTTAAAATATTTTTCTAGAATTTTACTTTTATATCCCGTGGCTACGATAAAATCATTAAATCCGTAAAAACTATAAATTTTCATTATATGTTTCAAGATTGGTATACCTCCAATTTTGACCATGGGTTTGGGAATAAGTTTTGTTTCCTCAGACAGTCTGGAACCTAAACCTCCACATAGTATAATCACTTTCATATAATTTTGATTTTACCAAGTATGCTTGAAATATTTGTCATCGGGATCTTTTCTAACCATTTCTTTTTCATTGTGGGGTAAGGTAATACAATTAGCAATTATTGACTCTGATTTATCTAAACCTTTAAATCCATTCCAAATATATGGAGGAATAGTGACAAGAAAATAATCTTCTGGCGACAAAACTAAACTTTCATAGCAATTAAAACTTTTACTATCTTTCCTATCATCATACAAAACTAAGTTTACTCTTCCTTTTACACAAACGTAGTTTAAAGTAGCTTCTTTATGCAAATGCCAAGCTTTTATAAAGTCATGCTTCACTGTAGAAAAATAAATTTCTCCAAATTTATCAAATATTGGGGAGTCATTTCTAAGCATATGCATAATTTTTCCTCTCTTATCTTCGATCTGTTTCAATTTTGTAATTTTTACTCCTTCAATCATAAATTTAAAAATTAAAAGATTTTACTATCAATTATAGCTTGGTTGAGAACATGTTCTTTTCTATCACATCTGCAACCTGAGTCGCTTATCCTTTTGTTGCAAGAAATTTGGAAATCTTTAAAGTTTTTTAAATCGTAATTGTAGTAGAGGTCCCAAAAATCTTTTTTGGTTAAATCACCTAAAGCTGAAGATCTAAAATTAGGTGCACTCGATTGTGAGCAGTTATAAAGCCAACCATCGAAGCCTACAGTTGGAAAAACATATCTTGCGTAACAGGGAAGAGTTCTGGGTTTATCGTTAATTTCGTAATCAGTATCTGCATCGACTACAAGTATAGAAAAATCTGAACTTTCATATTTATTTTTTAGTGTTTTTAAGCTCTCTTTATATTTCCTCTTTTCATCATTTGTTGGAACAACGCCTTTCTCAACTTTAATACCTTTAGGCTGTTGTGGAAAAGTAAACCTTAGCAAATTACAACCGGCATCTTTAAAGTCATTAATAAAATTTTCATAATCTTGATTTTTTCCGCTATGTATATTGACTAGATAAGCTGCACTTAAATCAAAATTTTTTTTTTGTCTTATTTTTCCTAATTTTTTTGTGTTTTCTAAAACTTTATCATAAATTTTTGATGAGCTTTTAATGCCGTGAATTTTATTATAGGTTTCATTCGAACCAGCATCAATACTAAGACTTATATAGCTTCCGTCTGTTATCTTTTTAGTTTCTAAAGTTTGAAAAAAATTTTCAGAAATTTTTAGTGCTTTCGTATTAAAGCCAAAAATTGCATTATTTGACATTGTCAAGTCTAGCAATTTATCTATATAAGAACAATTGAGCGGATCTGTAGCATATCCTGCAAAGATAATCTTCTTAACTCCTCCATCTAAAATTTGTTGTAATATTTCTATACCTCTCTTCTCATCTAATCTTTCTCCATTATCCTCTGCTGAAAGACCATAGCAATATGGACATTCAAGCCAGCAAATTTTTTTTCCTCTTGGTGGCGCTTGAAATTCAACTTGATGAGGAATTAATTTTTTTTTGAAAATATTTTCTTTTAATAAAGAAAAATCTTCAACATAGTCTACTTTAAATTGGTATTTTTTTTCTAATTCTTTTTGCTTATTATTTTTCATTTCAATTTTTAAAATTTATAATATCTTCAGTGATTCCTATCGTATTCAGTGTTATATTATTATTATATTTTATTCTAGGCTTATTATAACAATTCTTAAACAAAAAAAATAAATATTCGCTCATTGGATTTTTAATATTAATAATCTTTTTTTTATTTTTAACTAATTTATTATAATATTCTCCTTTACTGCTAATTTGCTTCCTTACGTAAGAATTATTATTGATTTTAAAGCTGAGTTTACTTCTCTTCCAAAATCGATTTTGTTTGAACACAAAATGACACAAACAATGATCGATTAAGATTTTGTTTTCAAAATAGTTTTTCTTTTTTTTTGTCATTAGGATTTTTACTGATCTAAACCTTTTTTTTAATGAAAGAGCAAAAGATAAAGCATGTGGAAGTAAGTCAATTGCAATGTCTTCGAATGTATTATTCCCTTTTGTAAAATAATTAAATTTTATATATTTAATCTTTTTTGTCTCTTTTTTATTGATCAATTGTTCTGCCAAATTTATCATAGGAAGATTAATCAAGACCTTATAATTCAAATTATTTAGTACCTTTTTAGCAATATTAAAATTTTTTATTTTTTTATTTTTGATCCAAAGCAATGGCTTTTCTACAATCATTTTGTCGGAATAATTTTTAAATTTTATAATATGTTCAAGGTGTTTTGTAGTTGGTGAACATATACAGATTATTTTAGGGTTAAATTTTTTAAGCTCATTCTGATTTTTAAAATTAAAAATAGAAACATCATTGTTTATTTTAAATTTGAAATCAGAAATTCTATTTTTTTTAAATTTTTTTCCTAATAAACCAATATTTTTAACTCCATATTTTATTAGTTCTCTTGTATGTGCTTGACCTATTCCCGACGGACCAATCACAGCTGCTCTATAAAAATTTTTTCTTATCTTTTTCAAATTGTTAATTATTTTTTTGAACCTTTTTTAAATCTTCTCCAAAGAAAATAAAAAAAGGATAAATATGAGTTTGGGTATAATAAATTCAAAAAAAAATGTTTATAAAAGCTAACATAGTGTAAACCACCTTTTTTTCCATTAACAATAATTTTAAAAAAATAATTTAAAAAATTTCTCAGTGCGAAATTCTTATTAATTAGATATTTTTTATAGGACAATCCTTTACTTCTATAATAATCTAGCATCTCTGGAAGTCTTACTATTTCAATAAATGGATAAAGAGGTGCCCATTCCCTTATGCCGTAGGAATTTACAGTTATTGCTTTTGGAAAAAAGAAAGCTTTCGAGTTTTTAAATGCATTTGCATAAATTTTTATATGACCACAAGTATTATCAAAGGTAGACCACACACCTCTGTCTTCTACGAGTTTTTTATCTAAACATTTAACGTTTTCTAACCACATATTTCTTTTAAAAATATTTAAAAAATTTCCTAATAAAAAGTCAAATGACACTTTGTAATCAATTAATTCCCAAAAATTACACTTCATGCCTATTTTTCTCTTTGAAAGTGTTGGCATTGTTTTTGGTAAATTTTTGGTATCAAAAGGTTTATTAAACTTACTTAAATAATTGTAATCTAAATGATATGAATTTACATAAAAAAAATCCACGTCTTGATTTTTTTTAAATAAATTTTCAACTTCAATTAAAGCGTCTGGGGTCAACAAGTCATCATCCCCTATTGCCCAAACAAATTCACCTTTTGCAATTGATATAACTTTTAACAAATTGGGCATATATCCAAGATTTTCTCTATTTACATTTAAAGAAATATTTAACTTATCTTTATAATCTTGAATAATTTTTTTTACATCATAATTAGAACTGTTATCTGAGACGCAAACTTCAAAATCTAATGAAGAATTTTTTTTTGCTAGATAAATTGAGTTAAGACAGTTAGGTAACTGATTAGGCCTATTAAAAGTAGGTATACATATAGATAATTTCATACTTAATTTAGTTAGATGAAAATAAACTAAAATTTTTTTTTAAAAATCTTTTATAGTTAGTCTTGTCAACTATATGAAAAATTGGAAGAGGGAAGACTAACTTTCCTCCTTTTTTGATATATTTTTCTTCTTGCTTGATTACTTCTTTTTTAAAAGACCAAATCAAAACTAACAAATATTTAGGCTTTAATCTTCTCATTTTGATTTTTGATATAATCTTTATTTCGCTTCCAGGGGTAAATTTTCCCTCTTTTGAAAGATTTGCATCACATATGTAGCGAATATTTTTATTAGTTATCCCGCAATAATTTAATATAACATTTCCTTTAGTAGAAGCGCCGTAACCTATAACCTCTGTATTTTTTACCTTTTTTAAAAAAAGATTTAAGTTTTTTTTGCTGCCTTCAATTCTATTATTAAATTTATTAAAGTCCTCTTTGCCAATTTTTTTTTCTTTTTTGATAAGATTGTTAATTTTTATTTGATTTGACTTGTGTTTACTGTTTTTTTTAGAACAAAGAACTTCAATACTACCTCCATTTATCTCGTTCAATTTAAAATCAATTATTTTTAAATTATTTCTATTGATAATTTTGTTAAATGTTTCTAAAGAATAGTAAACGCAATGTTCATGACATATTTGATCATAAGTAAGATTTTTCAAGAGTAATGGAAAATATGAAAATTCTAAAGCCCAAATTCCATTTTTTTCTAAAATTTTTGAAATATTCTCAGAAAAAGAATTAGGTTCCTCAACATCATAAAACATTGCATATGAAGTTATTAGTGAAAATTTTATTTTGTCTTTTAAAAAATATTTCTTCACAGAATTTTCATTAAAAAAATTTATAATCACTCTAATTCTTTTTTTATAGTTTTCTAAAAAAGCAGAGGCTGAAGGATCAATGCCATATAAATTAATATTTTTTTTGATGTCACAAAAAAAATTTAAAAACGTTCCATCGTTGGATCCTATGTCTAATATATTTGAATTATTTTTGTATAAACCATATTTTTTTAAAGTAGAAATTTTTTCTTTTAAGTGTTTTACCATTAAATTACTTACGGATGTCTTGTAGCCATAGTGTGAACCATACATATCTTTCAAATTAGGGATTTGGGATAGTTGTACTAAATTACAAGACTTACACTTAAACAGATCTAGAGAATAATTTTTAATTTTCTTTTTTTTTTTTAAAAACAAACTGCTAATAGGTTGTTTCCCAATTTTAGAAATTAAGGAAAAATTTTTTTTTCTACAGTTTCTGCACTTCATTTTTTTTTATTATTTATTAAATCAGTATAGTCTTTTAGTTGATTAGCTGAAAAATTAAGCATGTTTTTTTTATTTTTATCAGCTAAATACCACTCGGCAGTAATTTGTAATGTTTTTTTAATATTAAGAAATGATTTCCAACCTAGTGTCTTTCTAGCTTTATTACTGTTTAAATCCAAAGTTACCTTTTCTCTTTTGTCTTTTATATTTAATAAAATTATTTTAGAATTAGATTTCATTTTCTCTCTAAATAACTTAGCAAATTGAAAAACAGTTAAATGATTTTTTACAGAAGGACCGAAATTCCAGGCACCCAAAAATTTTTTTGATTTAGATGTAAAAGTTTTTTGAGCCAGAATAATGTATCCTGCGAGAGGTTCAAAAACATGTTGCCAAGGTCTTTTGTAATTAGGGTTTCTTAAAACTAATTTTTTTTTACTGTTAAAAGCATTTACAGAATCTGTTAAAATTCGATATTTAGTCCAATCTCCTCCCCCGATGCAATTCCCTGCTCTAACCGTTGTTAAGTTAAAACTTTTAGATGGAAAAGATTTTGCGTAACTTAAACTTAAAATATCTGCAGAAGCTTTGCTAGCACTATAAATATCATCTCCTCCTAATATATCGTTTTCTTTAAATCTAGTTTTTGTATTTAAGTTTTTATAAACTTTATCTGTAGTTATGATTACAACTGTTTTTATAAACTTTTTGCGCCTAGCTATTTCTAATAAATTTGTTGTGCCCAACACATTGGTATGAATTGTATCTAAAGGTTCGTTGTAACTTTCAAGCACCTGCGGTTGAGCTGCGAGATGAAATATAATACTTGGCTTTGTGCTCTCAATACAATGATGAAGATCTTTAAAATTTTTTATATTTTTCCTAAAATCTTTATAGAATATCTTTTTAATATTTGTCGAATTAAAAAAATTTTTTTTTGTAATTGGATCTAAAGAATAACCTATCACTTTAGCTCCCAAAATATGAAGCCAAAGAGAAAGCCAACCACCTTTAAATCCAGTGTGACCAGTTACTAAAACTTTTTTCCATTTCCAGAATTTTTTGTCTATCATTTAAGTTGTTAATTTTTGATAAATCTTTTTAAGCATCTTTACTTTTGAATATTTAGACTCTTCTGAGAAAGGACTATTAGCTACGCTAATATCTTTCATATTATCTACAGAATGCCAAAACCCAATTGGAGTTTCAACGTTGGTTTTAAATTTATTTATAATCCAGGGATAAAGTTCCTTTTCAAAATTTTCAAAATTCTTAAAATTTTTTCCTAGTGTTTTAATATTCATAATAGAAATACCACTATATACAAAAGCTTTTAAATTTTTCTTATTTTTACTTTTAGCATAGTCAAATGTAAAATTTCTTCTAAAATCTACAACTCTACCTTTTTTAACCCCTATTGTTCCAAAATTTGCCCTTACTCCAAATGAAATAAAAGTCATTTTGATATTATTTTTTTTGTGATGATTGTAAATTTTATCTAAATTAAAATTAAATATAGCATCACCATTAAGAATTAAAAAATTTTCAGACTTAATTTTATCTTTCACTTTATAAATTCTATTAGCAATAGATGAATTTAATCCAGTATTTGTAATGTCGATATTATAATTTTTAAATTCTTTATTTTTAGAAAAATATCTTTTTATTTGACTGCCCTTGTATCCAATTGGAAGAATAAAATGATTAAATTTATTTCTCTTCAATAATTTCAAAATATACCAAAGAATGGGCTTGCCTTGAATTTTTATTAGAGCTTTGGCCGTTTTTTTTCCCAGGCCTCCAAGTCTTGTTCCCCTGCCTCCACATAATATAATAGCTGATCTAAATTTCATTGATTAAATCTTGAATTTTTTCTTATAAAATAGAATTGTTCTTTCCAATCCTTTTTTTAAGGTTATTTTAGATTTCCAATTTAAATATCTTTTTGAATTTCTTAAATCCGGATAGCTGTTGATTGGCTCATCTGCCCTCATTTTTACTGCACCAAATAAAGGGGTTCCTGATTTTATTGTTTTATTCAATAACATAATTACTTTTTTTATATTAGATGACCTGCCTGAACCTATATTGAAAATCTTACCTATTACACTCTTATTATTAAAACATTTTAAAATAGCTTTTACTGCATCATCAACAAACAAAAAATCTCTATTCTGTACTCCGCTTGAGCAATTAAAATTTATATTTTTAAGAGATGAATTAATCACATATGGTATCATCCTATCATTGTTTTGTTTAGGGCCATAAACTTGATAAAATCTAATTATAGTAAATGGAAATTTATATTTTTTAGCAAATTTAAAAAGATATTTGGAAGCCATTAGTTTTGATTTTCCATAAATAGTTGATGGCTTGCCACTTAGATTTTCCTTGTGGGGAGAATTAATTTTTCCATATTCTGATGAACTGCCTATTTGTATAAAAATTTTAATCTCTCTTTTTTTAAAAAAATTCACTAAATTTTTACATCCTATAAAATGGGAATTTTTTGTTCGTAATATATTTTGATGGTCTATATATCCTCCTAAATTTACAACAATCTCATAATTATGTTTAATTTTTTTTTCTAAATTTTTTTTTTTTGAAATATCACAAATAATATATTTCACTTTATTAATTTTTCTTTCTTTTATAGGCTTAGATAGTGATAAACTGGTAATATCATATTTCTTTATACATATTTTTGATAAATGATATCCTAAAAACCCGCTTCCTCCGACTATTAAAAGTTTTTTCTTTTTATTTTTCATATTTATAATTTCAGAATTTTATTAAAAATTTGATAGTTTTTTTTATTTGATATACTTTTTGATGTTAAATAATTATACAAAATTTTTTCACAATTTTTTTTATTTACAGGTTTTAAATAATTATCATAACTTTTGTTAATATTTATTAGACTTGATCCAAATTGTTTTGATAAAAATATAATTTCATTTAAAAATCTGGGATTTAATGTTTGAAGTTGATTATTATAAATTAGCACTGATGGTATTTTGCAAGCACAAGCTAGAGCAACTGCCGTGCTCCCAGCTATTGAAATTACGAATTTAGATTGAGGTATGTGTTTATGCACTGCATCCAAGTCATGACATACTCTTAATTTTTTAGAATAATATGGATTTTTTAGGCCTTTTGCTTTCGGATGAGGTATAATTAATATTTTACAAGAGTATAAATCTTCTAGCTTTAACAAAAACTCATTCAAGTCTTTGTACCATTTTTGAACGTCATAATTTATTTTGTTTTGAAAAAGATCCCAATCATTTTGAAAATAAGGACCTGGACCGTCTAAAAAAATTCCAATAGGTTTTTTTAATTTTGGTTTTTTATTTTTCAAATAAATTAATCTAGAATAATCAGGAGTATGAATATTTATAAATATTTTTTTTTTTGATTTTAAATAAGAAAAAAAATTTATCTTTTTTCCATGATATAAAAATATTATTTTGTCAAAATTAACAATTTTTAGAAATAAAATTAAAAATTTTCTCTTTAAAAAAAATAGTAAAGACTTTGGATTTTTAAGAATTTTAATGATTTTAATTTTAAAAACATTCCAATTAAATGATTTTTTGAATTCTACTTCAAAATTAGGGATGCCAGGATCATCATTTCTAATAATCTTTTTACAATACTTTTTTAATTTTATTTGTATAATTAAAGAATTGAAAGAATTTATATCTAGAAGATTGTAAGTAATTAATTTTTTATTTTTTTTACTTAAATTTTTAAAATAAACCTCCCACTCTTTAATTGAATTGAAAGATTTTACTTTTTCATATTTTTTAGACTTAAATGCTTTTGACCAAGTTGGATTAACAATTTTTGATAAATCATGAATTTCAAATTTGTCATTAAGCTTTTTTTCCAAAAAATCTAATTCGTACCTAATAAAATGGAATTTTGTAAACTTATAAGGATGCAGAAAAACTAGCATTTCATCAGAGTTTTTTAATTTTACCGTCTTCCAAATGCCAAATATTTTTACACATTGATAAAGTGCTACTTCTATGTGCGATAATAATTAATATTTTATTTTTGTAATTATTTTGTATTTTTTGAATAATATTGCCCTCAGTTTTTTGATCAATTGCACTTGTAAATTCATCTAAAAATAAAATATCTGAGTCTTTGTAAATTGCTCTAGCTATTGCTATCCTTTGTTTTTCGCCTCCAGACAACATAATACCGTCGTTACCAACTTTTGTTTTTAAACCTTCAGGTAACTCCTTAATTTTTTCAGATAGGTTGGATACCTCTATTGCTTCTTGAATTTTATTCTTATCAACAAAATCGTCTTTAAAATTGAAAGTTATATTTTTTTCAATGGTGTCATCAAATAAAAATATATTTTGAGAAACAAAGCTAATTTTTTTTTTCCATTCCTTGTTAATATTTTTAATATTATCATTTTTATAAAATATATTACCACTGGAAGGTTGAAGAAGACCTAAAATTAAATTCATTAATGTAGTTTTTCCAGATCCAGTTTTACCTGTGAGACCCACGATGTCCCCATGCTCAATTTTCATATTTATATTTTTTAGAGGAATTATTTTAGAGTTATTTGAATAATTAAAAGAAACATCTTCAAGTGTAATTAAACTTTTTTTCAAATCAAAATCTTTTTTAGCAGTTTCTCTTTTTTGTAAATGTTCTTCGTCTTTTTTTAATTTTTCTTTTACCTTAGTAATTTCATTAGAGAGAATATCAACACTTGGTGTAAGAATTCTCATATAATACATACTATTATTTAAAGACGTAAACGCCGGTAGTAATCTAATGACAGAAATTATGATTAAAGCTAAAATTGGAAGAACATTGTCTAAATTTTTTTCGTAAGAGAAAACAAAAATTGATACGAATAATATAAATGTAATAGAAGCTATCTCCAGAATTAATCTCGGAAATTTTTCAAATAAAAGAAAAAAGAGTAAATTTTGTTCAAAAGTTTTCATTCTGTTTTTAAAAATATGAAATATATCTTTTTCTTTTTGAAATATCTTTAAATCTTGAATAGCGCCAAAACTTTCATACACCATTTGAGTGAATTTTTTGTTTAACTTTTGATTTTCTTCAGATCTTGTTTTTATTTTAGGCTTAATTTTTTTAAAATAAATAATTGTACAAGTAGATAAAAATAGAATTATTAAAGTGATTGTAAGAGGATTCAAATAAATTAAAACTAAGAAAATCATAACTATTGTAGAAATTTCTCTGCTCAAATTTATCATGTGAGTCAAGTAATTTGAAAACTCTTGTATTATAGTGCTTACATTCCTAGAGACACTCGCTGGATCTTCATTTGCATGGGACTCGTATGAACTAAATAAATAATTTTCGAAAAGATATGTAGATAGTTTTATCTTAAGATTTTTAAGATAAGTATTTTGAACTAATGTTAAAAATAAAATAAATAAGTTTTTTAATAAGAATAAGATTACAACTGTTAAAGCTGCATAAAACACAATATTTTCCATAATAAATAAAGGAAAAAAATTGCTAATTTTTTCTAATACATTTTCTTGTTTTAAAAGAATTGAGGTAAAAATTGGTATTGATAATAAACATGAAAGTTCAATCAAAAAGTTTAAAACGTTTAAGAATATTATTGTATTAAACCTAGATTTTTCTTTTCTTTCTAAGATTTGATAGGCTTTAGGTAATTTCATCATTGTTTTAAGGAATTAATAGGGCTTTTGATGAATTTCCCTAATTTTCCATAGTTTTTTTTTATTTGATTTATAATTTGAATTGTCAAAATCTTTTATCTTATTGAATAATAGTTTTCCTCTAGAGTTTTTTTTTGCCCAAATCTTTTTTGCAAATGATTTGACAGATATTTGTTTTCCTGTTGAGAGATCCCACTCTTGAGGAAATCTTTTGTTTTTAATATTAAAATTTAAAGTTTCTAAAATAGTGCTGGCTAAGTCTTTTACGTAGCAAAATTCAGAGATTTGATTGCCTTTGCTCATATTTAAATTCTTATTTTTTTTTGAAGCGCTGATTAAAGATGGAAAAAGCCTATTTTTTTTTTCATTTTTACCACCATAAACATGAAAGACTTTGAGAACCCTGCATTTTATATCAAATCTTTTTGAAATTGATAAAGCTGTTTTAGTAAACAAAAACTTACTTAAGGCGTAGTTGTAATACGGTAAATTTTCTTTTTTCTTCAACGTCTCAAGTGATGAGTTTTTATTATTGATTTTTTGCTCATTGCAAGAACTAATAATTATCCACTTGAAACATTTTGCATTTATAGCGTTAAATAAAAGTTTTGTTGAAAACATCAAGTTTGTTTTTAAACAATTTTCAAGGCTCTCATGCTTGTTATTCACTCCCTCAGATGCAATATGAACTAAAACATCAGATTTTTTTAAATGATACCAATCTTTGTAAAAATCTCCTTTGAGCCAAATTAAATCTTTTTGTGATTTTTTAACTTTATTTCTTGTTGGAGCAAAAATTTTATGTTTTTTTTTTAATGCACACTCAATAAAATTTTGACCTATATACCCAGAACCACCTGTTAAAAAAATTTTCATTTTGATTTTTTTTGTTTTATCTTTTTAATTGTTTTTAATACTTTCAAACCTTCTGCGTATGAACATAAAAATTTTAAATTTTTTCCAAAAATCATAGCTTTGTGCATTTGAAGATAACTATAATTGGTATCGTAATTTTTTTTAATTATCTTTCTATTCACCCTATTTGTAATTATGAAAGTATTTTTAACTAAATCTACTTTGATTGAAAATTTATTACCATCGATCAAAATTAATCTTAATTTGTTTCGTGAATAATATTTAAGATCTAAAGAAATCTGAGTCTTGTTAGATGTAGCAAAAAATTTTAAATTATCTTCGGTCTGTAAATCTAATTTTGAATTTTTTCCAAATGAGACAAATTTAATCTTAATATTTTTAAAAAAAAAGTGAATAAGATCTAAATCATGACTTAAATCTAATATTACGCCACCACCTTTAGATTTATGAGCTGCATAATTTTTTTTATACGAAATATTTTTTCTCCAGTCTGGCAAAAAAGAGTTAGTTATAAATTGAGCATCTAAAATTTCATTTTTTTTTAGAACATTAAACAAATCCAAAATAAACGGATGAAATCTTAGATTATAGCCAACAAAAACTGAATTCTTTTTAATTTTCAAATTTGTAAATTTTTTAAAAAGAGGTTTTTCAACTAAAATTTTTAGTTTAGAAAAATTTTTTTCAAGAAATTTTAATTGGCCTAAATGTTTGTGTGTTTCACTAGCGATAATGACATAATCAGGCTGAATTAGTTTAATCTGAGCAAGATCTTTAAAGCATTTATGTCCTTTAATCTTTTGTTTCGTACAAATAAACAATTTGCAAGATTTAAAATTTTTTTTAAGAACCATGGCATGTCTTCTGCCTATAGAACCAAAGCCAATAATAACTATCTTCATAAATTAAATAGCGGTCCATCCTCCATCTACTATTAAAGTAGAACCGGTAATATATGATGCAGCTTCTGAGCTTAAAAAAACAATAGGTAGAGCTATTTCTTGAGGTAATGCCATCCTTTTAATTGGAGATCTTTTAGAATAATTTTTTACTAATTTTTTATAATGCTTATTTTTTTGATTTTTTTCATCAAAAACTCCACCTGGACAAACATTGTTTATTCGAATACCAAACTTCGAATAGTATGATGCCATTTGCTTAGTAAGGCTAACTATTCCACCTTTAATAATCGAGTAAGCAATGTTCTCTTTGACTGTAGTTCCAAAATATAAAGAATTATCTTGACCGACTAATCCATAAATTGAAGCAAGTAAAACTATACTACATCTTTTTTTATTCTTAAGACTCATTTCTGCAACCTGTCTGATCAACAGACTAGAAATTACAAGATTAGTCTCTAAATTCTTTTTTAAAGATCTGTATTTAATTTTTTTAAATGAGTTTGTATTCCAATCTTTGGTTTTAGGATAAGAACAATTTATCATTATATCTGGCAAACCAAATTTTTTAACAATTTTTTTATAGTCATTTAAGCAATCAATACGACTGCAATCAAATTTATTGAATTTTAAATTATCTATTTTTAAAAAATCTTTTTTATTGTAATGGTTTTTTAAATCTAAATTAATAGTTTTACACCCAGAATTTATAAGAACCCTCAATACTTCTTTGCCAATTAATCCAGATCCTCCAATAACAAAAGCTAATTTTCCCTTTAAAGAGGATTTTTTTAAATAATTATTCATTTTTTAATAAGATTTTTTTTACTATTAATTAATAGTCTTACAAGGTTTAAATCATAAATATCATCTATATCTATAGATCTATTTCTAGGCATAATGAATAAAGATGTTTTATCATTTAATAGTTTTCTTTTTTTTATTAAATTTTCCCTTTTATAAATATAAATTGATGCATTCATTTCATAAACTTTTGGAGCATCTTGACGTCTGGTAATTCTAAAATCAGACGCAAAGCTTCGAGAAAATTTGTTAGAATTCTTTTTATATTTAACAATTTTTATTTTATTTTTTTTCTTTTCAACCATATTGAAATAAGGATTTTTTTTACTTTCGCATCCTGTAATAAGATTTCCAGATTTTTTTTTTTTGAAAATTTTTAAAGAATTTTTTATGTCACTTATATTTCTTAATGGAGCAGTAATATCTAAATCCATGCAAATCTGAAAATTTTTTTTAAAATATTTTTCTGACTCAATAAGTGCATTCCTTACAGCCAATAATTTTGAACTATTATCTTGAGAAAATTTTTTTGGTCTCAAAAACCACGACTTGGCACCATATTTTTTTGCAATTTTTTGAATTTTTTTTGAGTCTGTTGAAACTACTATTTCATCAAAGACTTTAGAATTTACTGCTTGCTTGATTGTATAAGATATTAGAGGTTGATTGTTTATTTTTCTTAAGGCTTTATTGGTTAAACCTTTTGAACCACCGCGTGCGCAAATTGTGCATAATACATTCATAAATTAAATAACTAAATTGTGTAATTATCTTTATATTTTGTTTGATTGTATTTGATCCACTCTATAGTTTTCTTTAAACCTTGCTCTAGACTAACTTTAGGTTTCCAATTAGTATTTTTTTTTATTTTTTTGTTATCACATTTAAGATTATCAACTTCACTTGATTTAGGTCGTTTTTTTAAATTCGATGATTTGATTGAGTAATCAATTTTCATTATTTTAAATATTCTTTTTGCCAAATCTTTAATTGAAATGTTTGAATTTGCACCAACATTAACTACTTGTCCAAATAATCTTTTATTATTTAAAACTTTCAAAAATGCTTCACATGTATCTTCCACATAGCTAAAATCTCTAGTTGGTTGAGTGTTTCCTAAAATGATTTTTTTATTTTTGTTCTTTAAACACTGATTAATTATAGAGGGAATGATTGCTCGGTTTGATTGTCGAGGTCCATAAGTATTAAAAGGCCTAATTATTTTAATGGGTAAATTAAACGATTTAAAATAACTCAATGATAATTGGTCTGCTGAAGCTTTAGAGGCGGCATAAGGTGACTGAGAATTTACGGAATGCACCTCATCCATTGGAAGATATTTTGCCGATCCGTAAACTTCACTTGTTGAAGTAATTACAATATTTTTTAACCTTAAATTTTTTGCGGACTCTAGAACATTGTATGTTCCTTCTAGATTTGTTTTCAAATAAGCTAATGGAGATACATAAGAATATGGTATTCCTACTAACGCAGCTAGATGAATAACTGATTTGCAACCTTTCATTGCCTTAAAAACAGAGTCATAATCACGGATATCGCCTAAAATTAAATTTAAATTTTTTTTGGATTTGATTTCCGATAACCACCCAGGATCATTATTGATATTATATCTATCGAAAGCAACAATATTGTAACCTTTTTTCAAAGCTAATTCGCACAAGTGTGACCCAATAAAACCTGTTGCCCCAGTTATTAATATTTTATCTTTTGACATCTAATTTAAATTTGATCGTAAAATTTTTTTTTAATTAAATTTTTAGTTTTAATTTTTTTCAGTATTTTATAGGCCTTAAATGATGCTCCACCTATTCCGTAAGGATTTTTCATTTTCTTTATTTTTCTAATAAAATTTTTTGTATAAATTTTCTTTATTGAACTAATAATATTTCTTTTATAAGGCAAACAATCTATTATACTTATGGCTTTCAATCTATCTTTCTGTCTATCACCAATATTAACAGATCCTATCTTGAATGTTGGAGCTTCCAACAAACCACTAGATGAATTTCCAACCACGCCATCAACTATATTTAAAGTAGAGAGATAATTTACTATTCCCATAGATTTAAAAGAGCAGCATCTTGATTTATTTTTTTTCACGAATTTTTCTATCATAGTATTGATTATTTTCCCATTGGTATCAGCGTTAGTTTTGGTAAAGATTATTTTAATATCTTTAAATTGATCTAGTGCTTTTAAAAGTTCAGTAATTTGTTTTTTTGAGGTATTATCCTCTAAAGTAACTGGATGATAAGTTACTAGAAGATTTTTTTTTCCAAATTTAAATTTTATTTTTTTTTGTAATTCTTTTTTATTTAGTAAAATAGTTTTTTTTATTTGATCAACACCAAACCCTCCAACAGTAAAAATATTTTTTGGGTTTTCTCCAAGTTGCTTTACTCTTTGAGCATATTTTTTATTTGCAGCGAGATGAATATGAGACATCTTTGTAATTGAGTGCCTTAAGGCGTTATCAAAAGCTCCTCTTGTAAGTTCACCTCCATGTAAATGGCAAACTGGAATTCTGTGTATCAAAGCAGAAGAGCAAGCAGCAAATATTTCATACCTATCACCTAATAAAACTATTATATCAGGTTTTAATTTTCTAAATTTTTTTGAAAATAAGTCAACTGCGATACTAGTTGATTTGCAAATATCATTAGGTTCGTCACCTTTAATTTTAATGTTTATATAGCCATTTATTTTAAAACCACATTTAAGTATCTCCTTATAAGTGAAACCAAAGTTTTTCGATAAGTGGGAACCGGTAACAAGCAATTGAAATAAAAAATTTTTATCTTTTTGAATATATTGCATCAATGATTTTAATAATCCAAAATCTGCTCTTGAACCACTTATGAAACAAATTTTTTTCATTTTATAAAATCATCTTTTTTATAATTTCTCTTTGCGATCATATTTATTAAATTCTCGAACTTCATAGGTGAAAGTCCTACGCCTGGTCTTTTTGTTGTTAGGTTTTCCTCAGAAAACTTTTCTCCTTTTTTAATTTCTTTTTTAGCTACTATTGATTTTCTAACTAATCTTTTTATTTTTGACTCATTTTTAGAAGCAGTTTTCTTTCCATCCCCTAACATTTTTTCAGCATTCCTAATTGCCAAAACCATTTTTTTAAAATCATTTGGTTCAATGCTTGCTTTGTGATCAGGACCTTTAAGTTTATTATTCAAAGTAAGGTGTTTTTCAATGACTTTGGCTCCTAAAACAATAGAGATAATTGGTGCTTCTACCCCAATGCTATGATCAGAAAATCCTACATTTAAATTAAATTTTTTTTTTAACGTTAAAATAGAATTTAAATTTAAATCTTCTGGTCTTGATGGATAATCAGAATGACAGTGTAATAATGTAATATTTTTTCTATTTGTTCCATATTTAGTTAAAATTTTTATCGCTGCATCTACCTCTTTTATAGAGGACATACCTGTTGACAATATGATCTTTTTATTAAGTTTTCCTATTTCTCTCAAATAAGGAAAGTTATTTATTTCTCCAGAGGGAATCTTTATGAAGTCAAAATTAAATTTTTTTAAAAATTTAATACTCCCAATATCAAAAGGAGAAGATAAGAGTTTAATTTTATTTTTTGATGCATGTAATACTAATTTTTTATATAAGTTTTTTTTTAATTGATATTTTTTTAACATATTATATTGAGAAAGATTTTTACCAATTTTACCTCTTTGATATTTAACTAATTTAGTATTTTCTTTAATCATATCTTTTGTTTCAAATGTCTGAAATTTTACATAATCTGCGCCTGCTCTTGCTGCAGCTTGAATCAATTTCTTTGCTAAAATGAAACTACCGTTATGATTGATGCCTGCCTCTGCAATAATGATAGTTCTCATTAGATATTTTTTTTTTGTATTGTTCCCATCTTTACAAATGAGTTATCTTTTAATTTGATATTGTTAAGAATAATTGATCCACTTCCAATAAAACTTCCAGAACCAATACTACAGTTACCATTTATAATTGCACCGGTAGAAATGTGAGAGTGATCACCAACAATTGTATCGTGCTCAATTAAACATTTATTATTGATTATACAATTTCGACCAATAACTACCCCTGAATTAATGTATACATGGTTAAATACCAACGTTCCTTCTCCTATTTTTGCATTTTTTGAAACTAAAGAATGATTAGAAATTAAAGCGGGAAATTTAAAACCTAAATTTTTAAATTTCTTATATATTTTTTGTCTTAAAGAGGGATCATTTAAACCTCCTACCCCTAAAACTAAATTATTTGTAAAATTTTTTATTTTTAAAATATTTTTATCGTCACAAATAACCTTGTATTTACCTATTCCAGCTTTCTTTTTGTTGTCAATTATTCCAATAATTTTTATAGTTTTAATATTCTCAATAACATCTATACAAGATTTTGCATGGCCCCCAGACCCAATTATTGCTACTTTTATTTTTTTCATTTTATAAATAAAAACTACTGGGAATATTAATTATCTTATTCTCTAAAAGATCTGAATTTTTGAGGCTCATCTTAGGATATTTTTTAAGAAATTTGAGTTTGTGCAAAGGTTTCCAAACTGGTCTAGCTAAGATTTTATTTTTATGAAATTGATGAAGAATTTTATCTTTTGTAACTTTTGAACTTTTTTTAATGATTAATGTGTGTAGCCAAAAATTACTTCTACATCTTGAAGGTTGATCAAGAATTTCAAATTGATTGTTGTCTTTAAAAAAACCTTTAAATTTTTTTAATAATTTATGTTTGTGTAAAATAAACTTATTTAATTTATCTATTTGCGATATACCTAATGATGCATTTAAGTTTGCTAGTCTGTAGTTAAAACCAATCATATCATGTACAGAATCCCATTTGTGATTTAATTTTGATGTTGTAGACAAATGTCTAGACAACTTAGCTAAACTTTTTTTGTTTGTAATAATTGCCCCTCCAACCCCTGTTGTGACTATTTTATTGCCGTTAAAACTTAAAATACCAATATCGCCAAAAGTGCCAACTTGTTTTCTATTATAAAGACTTCCTAAAGCTTCAGCAGCATCTTCTAAAATTTTAATCTTATATTTTCGCCCTATCGCAACTAGTCTAATTATTTGCGCGGGATGACCAAAAACATGAACAATAACAATAGCTTTGATAACTCTTTTTGTTTTTTTGTTAATACATTGATTGTTTTTAATGTAAGTATTCTTTTTTAAATATCTGTCTAACTTATCTGGATCAACTCCAAAATGACTTAATTCGGAGTCTACAAAATGAGGTATAGCTCCATTGTATAAAATAGCATTAGCTGGAGCAACAAAACTAATAGAGGGAATTAAAACTTCATGGTTAAATTTTACGCCCAAAACTTTCAAACCAATATGTAAGGCTGAAGTCCCGTTAATGGTCGATATTACATATTTCGATTTTGTAACTTTTTTAATTTTTTGTTCAAATTTTTTTATATCTTTTCCTGCTGTAGAAACAAATCCACTTTTAATACCTTTAATTATTTGTTTTTGGTCATGTATCGAAATGAAAGGTTCGTGGAGAGGTAAATATTTTTTTCGAAGTTTTTTTCTTTTTAAATTGAAAAATTTTATTAATTTTTTCATTTAGTTTTTTCAATAATTTTTTTAAGAGTATCTTTTCTTCCAATATCTACCCAATACTCATATATTGGATAAATTTTTACATTTGCTCCTTGACTAATCTTTGCATCTATAAGTGTAGTCATGTTTATATATTTCTTAGGTAAATTTTTTATAATTTTCTTCTTCAAAACATAAATGCCTGCATTAATAAAATTTTTTTCAGTTGGTTTTTCAATAATTCTTTTAATTTTCTGACCTTTAAAAAGAATTTGCCCAAAATGAGAAGTGTTTAGAGACTCTTTGGCACAAACCGTAATATCTGATTGAGTATCTCTATGAAACTTTAATAAATTATTTATATTTAAATCAGTAATTACATCTCCATTATGAACTAAGATATCTTGTTTAATTTTTTTATAATTCAAAAGGCTTAAACAACCTGCAGTACCAAGAGGTGACTTCTCTTCGATATACTTAATCTTTACATTATTGAGTTTTTTTTTAAAAAAATAATCTTTTATTTTACTAGATTTATAAAAAGTAGATAAAACAAAATTGAAAAAACCATATTTGTTAAAATTACCAATAATAATTTCTAGTAAAGTTTTTTTATTAATCTTAATTAATGGTTTTGGTATTTTTTTGGTTAGAGGCATTAATCTCTTTCCGAAACCACCTGCCATTAAAACAATTTCTACATTTTTGTTTAAGCTAGTTAAGCTGTTATCTTCAGAATAAACTTCCAAGAACTTAAGTTTATTACTTTTATCCACACAAGGAATTATAGATGTCTCTATATTTTCTAATTTAAGAGTTTTTTGTTTTTTTCCAATTACTTTTTTAACAGGTCTTTTATTAACGACATTAGAAATATCAGTATTTATATCTAATCCTCTAAGCATTCCTCTTCTTATGTCGCCGTCAGTCAATGTTCCGATTAATTTTTTTCCTCTCGTCACTATTAAAGTTTTAAATTTATTGTCTTGAATTTTTTTTATTGCTTGAAAAATTGTTTTACTCTCTTCTAAAATAAAAGGACTATTTTTTTTAATACTTATTTTTTTCATCAAATTTCTGAAAATTATTTTATTATTTTAAAGACTCTATTTTGAAATTTTTCATGAAAATTTTTTGAATTATTCATGATATAATTTTTATTTTTTCCTAAGTATCTAAAATAATCTTTTTCAGAGATCTTTAAAGCATCTAAAATTTTTTTTTCGAAAACTTCATATGAATTTATTGTTGTTGAAAATTTTTTTAGCTTGTTGTCAAAAAAATTTATATCTGAATGTCCTGAGTAATTGCAGGCAAAAATCTTTTTGTCTAATCCTATGGCTTCCCTTAACAAAGTGGAGTCTGTAGCTAAAATTAGTCTACTTTGCAGCACTAATGCATAATTAGAAAATTTTTCTGGTTCATTGGGAATTAGATTAAAATCATCCGTTTTTAAATAGTGCTTATAGAAATTTAATTCATATTCTCTTTCTCTCGTTCCTTCTTCAAATTTTCCTGCAATAACCATTTTTAGATTGAATTTTTTGCTGAGCGTGTGGGCGTAAAGTCCTATCATGCCTCCGCTGTATCCTAATTTCTTTATATGGTCGCCATCTTTCATAATTCTATTTACATTTCTTTTATCGATCATTTTTTGATTAGAATTTTCTTTTTGCCAAATTTTATCTGCCTCAGCAATAACGCATATATCAAATTTTTTTTTGTTAATTTTAATTTTTTTCTTTTTAATATATTCTAATGCTAAAGAATTTCTGAAAGATCCTGAAATATTAATCTTTTTAATAGCTATTTTTTTTCGAAGAAAATAATTTTTATCGTATTCAGAATAACAATAATATTCAGGTAAATATACCCCTCTGGTATCTTTTACTTTCATCATCCGATACTCTCTGGTTGCATTCTGAATAGCCAAAAATTTAATTTTTTTTTCAAATATTTTATAAATATAATGAAAATCAGGGCTGTTATCTATAATAGTATAAATAACTTTTGGATTTATAAGTTTTATCAAGATTATTAAATAATTTTTTTTTATACTTCTTTTAAAAAAATTTTTAATCACAAAAGATAAAATTGTTGGCGATATATAAATTTCTTTGAACTTGTAAGATCTGGTTGTGAGAACAAAGCTAATCTTTTTAGAAAAAAAATTTTTTACATAACTTTGTGTGTCACAATCAAAAACAATAATTTTCTTTTTTTTTGGATCTTGAAAATTAATTTTTGAGAATAGTATAAACCTTATAGATTTCAAAATATGAAAAAATCTGTTCATGTTTTTTATTTTGATAATTGAAGCTTAAAAATTTAGAAATTACTGGTATTTAATATTTTTTTAATTCGAAAGCGATATAGCAATTTTCATTTTTGTATGATTTCCTGATATTTGAACAACCAATATAAGTCAAACATATCACTGGGTAAAAAAACACCATCCAGATAAATTTAATTAATCTTCTCAAAAAAAATGGAATAATAGAGAAGAAACTAATTAATATTTTCAAAATTGGCCTAGTTTGAATATCGTAAACTTTCCATGCAAATGGTGATAAGCCTGTGTAAAAATCTTTAATAACCAATCTATTTTGTGAAAAGGATTTTTTCCATTCCATAAAGTTTTTAGAAATTTTTTTTGCTTCATTAAATCTTCCATTATCCATTTTAGAGAAAAATTTTTTAAATTTTCCTTTAGATTTTTTTGCTAAGTTATAAAAAATGAAGTTTTGATTTACATTTTTTAAATAAACTAAAGCAAAAACTTTATCATTTTTTTTTAAAACTTTTGAGATATTTTTTAAAATTGTTTGATAATTTTTTAAACCATGCGGTGTGTAAATAAAAAATTGCTTATGGAAATTTTTTTTAAATCTAAATTTTTCATAGTTGGCGCATTTAAATTGTTTTGAAAAATTCAGTCTCTTTACGAAATTAATGTGATGTTTTCTAGCATCTAAACTTAATTTAGGTGATATTTTAAATCTTTTTTTTTTAAATTTTGGGAATATTATGTTTTCAGTTTTCTCAAAAATGTTTTTTTTGGTCGTGTCTACATTTAAATATCTATCAAACCATAAAGGGAAATCATTTCCATGCATGATAAAGCTGAACATGCCATCGCCTGAGCCTATTTCTGTGTAATTATTTTTCCATTTAAACTTTAGCATTAAGTCCGAGGTAATAGTATCATTTACTGCATCAAATGGTTTCAAAAAATAAATATTTAAATAATTCCATAGTCTTATAAATGAAAATGAGCATCTCATATTTTCTTAAAAATAATATAAGAAGTTCCAAGGCCATTATAGCCTTTGAATAGAAATTTAATTTTTTTATTTAAAGAATTAAAAGAAAAATTTTTTTTTGATATTTCAGAAAAGATTTCTATAATTTCATTGCTTAGTTTTTGAAAATTACTAGTAGTATAATTAGTCATTAAATTGTTAATTTTATTAATTTTTTTTATCAGTTTTTTTTGATATTTAATCATTGTAAACAATTCTTTTTTACTTATTTTATTGTTTTCTCTTTGAAGGAATTGAGTGAGTAAATTTACTAATTTAGTAATATCTTTTTGAATAAAATTTTTATCATTTTTTAAAATATCTCTGAAAACATTTGAGTCAGTTTTTTGGGAAAATACTGATCTTAAGTTTGAAATTGCAAATAGCTCTCTTTCAATTTTATCTTCAAGTTTCGGGTTTTGAAAACCAGGATCTACTCTGAAAGGTAATGAGGCATCTGGACTTTTTGAATAAATTTTTAAATTATACTTCTTTTGCCAACTAATTATTTTTGACATAGGTGTACCAATATAAGCCTGATTTACTAGATAATCATTTATTATTCCCTCCTCGCTTCTTAATCCAAATTTCATCGATCTGTTAATATGTTCTGAAAATATTTTCTTTGCTAAAACAAAAACATCTTTATTATTTTTTTTACTTATTTTTCTTATAATAGCTCTATGTAATAACCTTTGAATAAGACCTCCACCTTCAACATAGCCTAGAATTATATAACCACCTTTTTTTGTGGACTCACTTAATTTTCTAAATAACTTCTCTTGGTCGTATACATGAGCTAAAACACCGAAGGAGACAGATATATCATAAAATTCTTTTTTAATTTTTAAGTCTTCAATATTTTTTTTCTTAAAGAATAAATTTTTAATTTTATATTTATTCTTTAAAAAATTTGCTCTATTAATAGATATTTCATTAAAATCATAACAGTAACACTTTGCACCGAAAGAGTTTAGTATTATATCAACTTCACCAGTTCCACACCCTAAATCAAGAACTTTTTTATTTTTAAAAAGTTCGACGGGAAATTTTAAATTATCATTAAATAGATTTAGATGATTTATTAAGTATTTTTTAAAAATTTTTTTATTTTCGATTTTAACTTTTGATGGACTTTTTTTTTTAAAGTCTTTTAATACTCTTTGTTGCCAGTGACGTTCTTTTTTAATATTCATTTTTTTTTACAATGAAGTTATCAAGCACAAGTATATCTAAATCACTATTTTCAAAAACGTAAAAAGCATCTTTAGGTGTGTTGACTATTGGGTACCCGTGTAAATTAAAGCTTGTGTTTAATACGGCTCCACAATCTTTAATTAGAGAAAATTCCTCTATAATTTCGTATAATTTTTTATTGTGTTTTTTTTCTAGAATTTGGGGTCTTGCACTCTTATCAGCCGGGTGGCATGCAGCAATCATTTTTTCATATCCTAATTCTGTTGTTTGAAACCCTATAGTCATGTGAGGTGACTCCATTTTTTTTGGGTTCTTAAGATATTTTGGTGCATATGTATCCAAGATGATTGGGGCAAATGGCATCCAAAAATCTCTATTTTTTATCGCGCTATTAATTTTTTCTTTAATCATTATATTAGTTGGATCGGCTAAAATTGATCTATTTCCAAGAGCTCTTTGGCCAAACTCCATTCTGTCTGCACACCTTCCAATTATTTTTCCCTCACTTAAAAAACGAGCAATCTTTTTTGCTGTGGGGTGACCTTCATAAGAATATTTGTTTTTGTCTAAGTTATTTACAATTTTGTTTTC
Source organism: uncultured Pelagibacteraceae bacterium (assembly GCA_902580485.1). Classification (GTDB taxonomy): domain Bacteria; phylum Pseudomonadota; class Alphaproteobacteria; order Pelagibacterales; family Pelagibacteraceae; genus Pelagilacustribacter. Next base: position 11,454 of record CACHKS010000010.1, on the reverse strand, counting down.
ATCAATATTTTGAGCTTTTGGTCCTAAATATAAAGTTTCGATTCTAGAAAAATCTGTTGCACGCCATATTTCTTTTTTTTTTAATTTTAAATCCTCACTTAAACAAATACCTGAACCTATAGCTAAAGACTCGTCACTGGCAGAGCCTCCAACAAATAAATTTTTTACCTCTTTTAATTCCGCTAACTTTCCCATGGCTTTAATGTTCATTGCAACTCCACCAGAATAAATAATATTTGAAATTTTATATTTCCTTATTGAATTTTTTGTCCATTTTATTAGTAAATTTTCAACCCAATGTTGTAATCCCCATGCAATCGAGTCAAATCTAATCCCCTCAAGTCTTTCTTTAAACCAGTAATAACTATCTGTAGGTTTGATTTTCCAAACAAATTTTGTATCTTCAACGTCTAGTGTTTGTTCAAATACTTTAAAAGCCTCATGCGCATACTTTTCTTTTCCATATGGTGCCAGTCCCATTACTTTAAATTCATGCTCATTTGGTTTCATTCCTAGCAATAATGTGATGTATCTATAAATTCTAGCTATTCCACACTCGTCTGTTGCATAATGTCTTTTCCAACTGCCATTTTCATCAAAAGTGCTAATTGTAGCGTTTAAATTATCACCTAAACCGTCAGCGGTAAAAGATAGTACATTTTTCCCAATCATGTTTGATGTATAATATGAATAATATGCATGCGCTTTATGATGATCAATTGCTTTAACCTTTTTTTGATCAATTTTTAAATAATCAGAAATTACCTTTAATCTACCCGTTCTATGTTTAACTAATCTATCTGGATCTTTAAACATGCTTTTCCAGTAATTGTTTGGATATTGATCTAATAATATTTTTTCTGGAAAAATTTCTAATAGAGATTTTAATTTCTTATCAGTTTTATCAACTAAGAATGGTTTCCATCTTAATTCCTGTTCTTTTACATAATCATTAACAGTCCAAGCGCTTTTTTGAACTAGGTTATCATCAAAAGGACAAATAAAACTCGCAATCGCGACCGCATCCAAATCTTTTCCAGTTATATTGCTATTAGATAGACAATAATCTATTGCTTGTCTTGGAAAAACTTCATCATTCTTTTTTCTTGTAAATCTCTCTTCATTAACAGCAGAGACAATTTTATTGTCTACAATTAAAGAGACTGTTGATGGCAAAGAACCATAAATTGAAAGTATTTTCATTTTAAATTAAATTTAAAGGATATTGAAATCTAATAATTAGTTTTTATTAGTCTATTTATCGAAAGAATTTTCTTTACCTTTATATTTTTTTGAAATTGAAACGTCTTGATCTCTTGCTATAAGTTTATCTATTGGAATTTTTCTTTTTCCAATATTAATAGTAGTAAAACTCTCATGTTCTCTTGGTAAAAAGCACTTTTTACAAGCTTCATAAACTTCAACACCTTTATATTTTTTATGAACTTCTCTTGCTTCGTTCATTTTTTTTCCATGCCAAACATCTTCTAAACTATCTTCATCAACATGGCCCAAAATATGTTTGTCAAATTCATCATTATAACAGAGCAAAATTCTTCCATCTGCACCAATCGTTAACCTTTGATATAAAACATGACAATTAAATTTTGGTGCATGCACCATTTTTTTTGGATCATCTTGTGCTAGATAGTCTACAAGTTGATTACAAGTAACTTGATCAACTAGCGGCCTAAAAGTTGAAAAATATTCTTCAGGGTTATCTTTAATAGCAGGCCAAATAGTTTGAACTTTTATTACTGGTTTAACAGAATTATATTTCTTTTTTATTTCTTTAAATTTTTTTAACTTGTCTATTAAATCTTCAAATTTAGCAGGAGCCCTGATCTCATTATATTTTTCTCCGGTTCCATCAACTGATATTGTTAACCAATCTAACCCTGCTTTCATCATTTCCTCAAATTTTTCTGGGGTTAACAACAAAGCATTTGTAAGAGTTGAAACTTCTTTAATTCCATATCTTTTGGCCATTTGTATTGCTTCTATCCAAGATTGATTAAGAGTTAATTCCCCTCTCCAGCTTAATCTCAATGAATACAGTTTTTTTTCTCCACATTCTTTTAAGACTTTTTCAATTCTATGAAGACTCATGTTTGTTCTTTTAACATTTTTTATATAGTTTTCGGTTATTGTATAACACATTGGGCATCTCATATTACACGCAGAGGATAGTTCCATGTCTACGTGTTCTGGAAATTTAGAAATATAATTTAGTTTAGGATACAAGTGCCATTTTATTCTGTTAAATAAATACGCTAATAGATTATTTCTTCCTCTATTAATATGAAAAAATATATTTTCCAACTTAGAGCTAAAATGAATTTGGTCTTTATTAGTCGACATCTTATCTTTTAACCTCAATTTCAAAGTACATCACGCTTTCTCCTCCGAACGATTGTTTAAATAATCCTCTTGAAGGACTATTAATACCTTCAAAATCTACTAGCTTTATTTTTTGTTCTTTTAATTTTAAAAACATATTCCAAAAAGAAAAAGTTCCTAGATAATTATCAACTTTTTTTGATAAAGGACACCCATAAAGGTAGTAGGATTTATCATCATCTATTGCAAAGGCAAGAATATAGCCCTCTGATCCGTCATTATTATATGAAATTTGAACTAGAAGTTTGTTATTGTTGACAAGATTTTTTAAAAGATTTTTCATTTCTATAAATTTATCTTTTAATATTTTTGCATTTTGTGCTTTCATATAAATTTTATAATTTTTGATTAAATAATCTACATCTTTTGAAAAGATTACTTTATTTTTATTTCTAATGCCTTCCCTTATTAATCTTCTTCTTAAAGTAGACATTTTTTTAAAAACTTTGTTCTGCTCAAGTTCGTTACTAAAATCACTCAGATTTAAAAAAAGAGTATATTTTGGATATACATGAAATACGTTTTTTTTCTTACCATAATTGAGCCAGAGAAAGGGCCTTATGTCATCTATACCAGGAGCCGTATTGAATAAAATTTTCTTAAAATTTTTGGATAAATAATCCACAAAAAACTCTGTTACCCTATATTTTTCAATATTTGTTGACGCAGTATCATTAGAAAAGTCTTTTGAGAAAATCATGCCAGAATGTATAATTATATCATTTTCAACTATATTCTTTTTTTTATTATCAGTTATTAAAGCAATACACGCCTTTGGCTCTGAGCCTTTATATATTATCTTTTTAATAATATTTTTCTTAAATGAATTTAAAAAAAATGATTTAAAAAAAATATTGTTTTGTGGGGACAAATTTATTATCTCATCCCATTTTTTGTCATCCTCAGCTTTTTTTATACTATACATTTAAGATTCTAAATTTTTTCAACCAACCTTTTTTTACTTAGCGAATTATATAGCTCTAAAATACTTTTTTCTTTTACATTGAGATAATTAGCAATTTGATTTGTTGTTTTAGTTCCGTCTGATAAAAACATTAGCCATAGTATTAAATCTGTTTTTGTCCAAGAATTCTTTTTAGGAACAAAATTTCCCCCTAATTTTGTATATAAATTATATTTTGATAACATTGGTTCACACTTAGTTTTTAAAGACTTATATATTGTTTGTTCTTCGATTTTCTGGATCAAATTTTGGTAAATTTTTAAAGTCTCAAAAATATTTTCAGATTTAACAAATTTTAAATTATCTGCTGAAGAATGATATTCTTTGAAATCATAGTATTTATCTTTAAAAATAGAACATATGTTTATCTTAAAAAATTGAGAAGAATACTGTCTTTCATCGCTTCCATTAATATCAAAAGGATAAACAGTTGGTTTGTAGCCTTGTTCATGAATTGAGTCTTTAACAAGTTTGTTAAGAAAATGTGTTTTATCAAAACTTTCTTTACAACTAAATTTTCCTTTTCCACCAACATTACTAATGACTAGGCCAAAATTAATTTTTTTCATTAATTTTTCATTCTTTTTTAAATATGCAATCGCTCCTATAGTTTCTGGAACAAATAAAATTCTGTAAGTCCATTTTCTATTTTTAATACTAGATAAAAATTTTGCCAAAAATGATGTCAAAATTACACCACTTAAATTATCATTAGCCATCGAGGGATGACAAATATATGTTGATATTAAAATTTCTTTCTTAGATTTTCCCTTTAAAATTTTTTCTCCATAAACTAAATTTCCATTTTTAAATTTTGTTTTAATGTTTATTTCAAACTTTTTTTTACTACCAATAATTTTTTTATAAATTTCTTTGTTAACACAAAAACCCCAATCTTTTTTAAAATAAGTAGTTTTGTAAGGAATCGCATTTTTTAATTTATTGTGATAATGTAACTTTTGCTTCAATTGAGATCCAAGTAATTTACCATAGAAACTATTACTATAATTAATTAAAGATAAATTGTTTTTTTTGAAATCAATTATTTTTTTTTTTGAATGAAGATCTTTTATCCAAGCCTCTTTAACTATCCATTCTTTGGGGACTGTCCAGTCATAAACTTTTTTACCTGATTGAATTTTTTTAATTTTTATTTTTGTTATATTATTAATTTCTTTAAGTGTCTTTATATTTCCTTCTCCTGTTAAGCTTCTATTTAATGGAAAAAGTTTTTTTAAATAAAGATCTATTTCAGATGTTAAAAGTGTTTTCACAATTTTTTTAGCTGATGTTTTGAAATTTACTTTTTGTTTTGAAATTACATTTTTAATTTTTTTTAAATTACTTGATGTGTTGACATCAAATTTTAAATAAGGAAAATTCAAGCCATTAGAGGGATTTAAACATTCAGTTTTAAAAAGATTTTTATTGTTTCTTATAAATTGAGTAACGTGCTCTCTTTCCTTTTTTTTCTTAGCTAAAAAATTTGTTTCTTTTAAAGTTTTAAAATTAAGTATCTCAGCGCCAAATCCATCAGAATTAAAATTATCTTTTGTTTTCATGGTGTTGTAAGCATAATCAGGTTTATGTTTTGAGAAATAATTAACAAGCTTGTCTAATTCATCGCTGTCAATTAAAGGGTTATCGGCACAAATTCTTACAATAGTATCAATCTTAAATTTTTTAGAGCATTCATAAAATCTATTAAGAACATCATTTTCTTTTCCTTTAAAAATTTTTAGATTATATTTTTTAGCTATCTTAATTAATATTTCATCTCTTTTATTATTAGTAGTTGCTAAAATGAAATTTTTAATTTTTTTACTTCTTATTGCTCTTATTAAAACCCACTCAAAAATTTTTTTATTGTGGGATAGTTCAAGACTCATTTTATCTTTAAGCCTATTTGAATTTGATCTAGCTTGAATTATCGCTGCTAACTTCATTTTTTAAAGTATTCAGGAAAATAGTCTTCAATTTTATGTCTTATCTCAAAACCTTTATTTGTTTTTTTCCAAAGATGGGGAGATCTAAAACTATCGCTTAATTCAAAAAGATATTCTTTATCAACTGTCGGACTTTCAAATAAATCATTAATTTTTTTTCCAAATTCTTTTTCTGATACGCTTAAATATTTAAAAATTTCTTTCTCAAACCTTTCCGGATACTCCCCATCAAATTTTTTAATTAAATTTGCTCCTTCTTTTATTGTAAGGTCTCCATTTCTTATCTCTTGAGATACGTCTGAAGTTGTTCTTCCAAAGCCATATTTAATAAAGTAACTATAAAAATATAAATCATCCATTTTATCATCTATGCTTCCGTATTTTGAATATGTTCCAGCTGTTCTTTGTGGAGAAACGTTAAAGTCAGAATTTTTTATAGAATAATAATAGTTCTCTTGAGGATGCCATTTATGAAAATAACTAAAGGCTAAACAATTTAATTTACTTTCCTCAAATTCTTTTTCTTGCAAAGGTAAGAAAGGAGCTAAATCATAAAATTTTAAACCGTAAGAATAAAGCTCATCTAATGAACATCCTGATATAAATATATCCTTTGAACTTTTATAAGTATGCCAATTCCTTACATATTCATATGTATACTCTGACTCAGGACTTCCATATTCTGAAGGGCTTTCGCCATAAACGATTAAAGGAATTTTAAATTTTTTTGCAAATTTAGTAGGACCATTTTTCTGACCTAAAATCCATGGATGCCAAGGGTGAAAAAGTTTTTCCAGAGCAATTCGAGATAATAATCTATAAATTTTTTGATTAGGTGTATTTAAAAAATTTTCAAATCCCGCATTTATCCAATTCTTAAGATTTTTAAATCCCCAATCTGTATAAATAAAAGGAGAAAATGTCATAGTGATTGGGTTCATTCCATACTCATATTTTAATCTGTGAGCAACGTAAAAACTATCCTTACCTCCTGATCCTGGCACTACAACGTCGTAGTCTCCGTTTCTGCTTCTATATTTATCTAAAAGTTTTTTGAATTCTACTTGTCTTTTTTCCCAGTCTATATTTTTCTTTTTTTCTTCAAGTTTGCATGCTTCACATACACCATCAAAAAATCTGGTTGCCTTGGTCACATCTTCTTTAATTGAATGTTCGCTTCTAGTAGTTGGTCTTTGATTGGTAGTTAAACATTTTTTACAAAACTCAAAATGTTTTGGTAAATTGAATTTTGTTATATCTTTGTTTTTATCATCAACAAATAAATTATAATCTACTTTTTTCTTTTTAAAAATCATCATTCTATAAGTTATACTCTTTTTTAAAATCTGAAGGGGAAAAATTTTTATAATAGTAAGACGAGGACACTGTTACTGCATCTATTGGATATTTTTTTAATTTATTAGCATCTTCAAAAATTAAACCTCCGCTATAGATAACAGGGACTTCACTTAGTTTGAGGCACAATTCTAATAGCTCTTCATCTACTCCTTTTAAAGTTCCATCATTTCTTACAGAAGTTAATAAAATTTCTCCAACTTTATTGTCAGAATATTTTTTAATTAAATCTGTTACTTTAATATAACTATTTCTTCTTGCCATATCGGTAAATGCGTACCATTCATTATCAATTTTATTAGCTTGTATGGAACAAACAACTGATTGACTTCCAAATTCCTGTTTGAGTTTTTCTACCAATGAAAAATCCTCAACTATAGAAGTATTTATCGCCACTTTATCTACACCAACATCAAAGAATTCTTTGGCTTGTTTTAAACTTTTAATTCCACCTCCGATAGTAACTGGAATAAAGATTTTTTTTAATATAGTGGCTACAAAATTTTTTATCCAGTCTATCCCATATAAAGAGCCAGTAATATTCAAAATAAGAATTTCATCAAAATCATTCTGATAAAAATCATATATAATATCTTCGGGTTTACCTACTTTTCTTAATCCCTCGTACTGAATAGGTTTAATTACAAATTTGTCTTTAATTTCTAATCTTCCAATTAATCTCATGTAAATTTATAAATTTGAAAAATTTTTTAATAACTTTAAACCTTGATCTTTACTTTTTTCAGGATGAAATTGAACACCATAAATATTTTTTTTTTTTATTACTACAGGAAATTCAATGCCATTATAGATTGAGGTAGAAATTATATTTTCTTTATTCATTACATTGCAAAAATAGGAATGTAAAAAATAGAAATCTTTTTTATCACATTCATTTAAGAGTTTCTCTTTTTTTTTAATATTCAAATTTAACCAGTTAATGTTAGGTATCTTTGTTTTTTTTAATTTATTAAAGTTAACAACTTCACCTTCAAAAAAATTTAAGCCATCATGTATTCCCTCTTCAGTTCCTCGAGATAAAAGTATTTGCATTCCAACGCAAATTCCTAAAAACGAATGATCTTCTTCATTAATAAAATTTTTAATGTAATCATAAAGTTCTAAATCAATTAAATTTTGTTTCAATTTTTTAAAAGCTCCAACTCCTGGTAAAATAATCTTTTTAAAGTTTTCAATATCAGTTTTTTTTTCTACTATTTTAAAATCTATATTATGAAATTTTAATGCATTGGCTAAACTACCAATGTTCCCTGATTTAGCGTTTATAACTCCTATCATTAAATTTAAAATTTATCTCGAATTTAAGAAATGTGTTTCCATTGAAGAATGGTGTCAGATAAAAGATTAAGTTTTAATCTTTTGCCTAGTATTTTTTTGATATGAATTGGACTAATTCCCGTAGCTGGTCGTTTGGGAATTAAGTCATCAAATTTCAGTTTATGCCCTTTTTTAAGATTAAAATTAAGAACTAAGCTTCTTCTAGCATTTTTTCTTGATTTAATTTCGGATTTTATAAATCTTTTTTTATAATCGCCTAAAGTTGGTAATATTTTGTCTAATTTATTATTAAAATTTTTTAAATCTTTTTCATCAAGAGAGTGATAATGGTCGTTTCCTTTAGATCGTTTATCAAGTGTAAAATGTTTCTCAATTACTTTTGCGCCCATAAAAAAAGCTGTAATTAAATTACTCATATCTTTATTGGGGAGTGTGTGATCTGAATAACCAGGTATACAATGTGGAAATTCATCTCGTAAAAATCTTATCATGTTCAGATTTGCATCTTTATTTTGCGTTGGATAATTTAAAATACAATGCATTAAAATTACTTTTTTTACTTTCCTGTTGATTATTTTCAGTGCATTTCTAATTTCTTTAACTGTAGAGGCGCCTGTAGATAATATAACTGGTTTTCTTTTAGATGAAACTTTTTCTAATAAAGGATAATTTGTAATATCTGAGGAAGATATTTTATAAATATTAACTAGAGGATACAAAAAATCTACAGCATTAGAGTCAAAAGGTGTTGATAAAAACTCAATTTTTTTTTTCTTACAATATCCAGATAAAAGCTTGTAATCCTTATAATTAAAATGATCATATTTGGAAAATAACTGATATTGACTCTTTGTTTTCTCTTTTTTGATATCCCAATAGTAAGGGGAGATTTTAGCTGCTATTTTATTAGCTTTATAGGTCTGAAACTTAATTGCATCGGCTCCAGCATTTTTTGCTTTATCAATCATTTTTTTTGCCATTGATATAGAGCACTCATGATTAACTCCTGCTTCAGCTATGAAATAAGGTCTTTTTCTGCTTTTAATGCTTTTAAAATTAAATTTCATACCTTTTTTAAATCATGCTTTTTTTTAAACTTTTTTAAATGTTTTCTCATCTTGTATTTATTATTAGTTATATTTTTGGCATGTTTTCTATATCTATAAAGTGGAAGGGGAATTCGATTAATTTTATACTTTTTTAAAAATCTGTATCTTAAATCTTTATCTTCATGAACTAAAAATGATTTATCATATAAACCTAAATCTAAAAGATGCTCAACTCTGAACATAATTCCACATCCAACAGGTTTTTTTTCAGAGTTTTCTCTTTTGATTACAGTTTCTTTGTCATCTACCAAATAATAATCACAGGAAACTGCATCAATATTAGAATTATATACAAGATAATTAAAAGGTATATTTAAAAATTCTTTATTAACATAATCATCAGAGTCAACTCTTACAATAAACCTTCCTTTTGCTGCTAATATTCCTTGGTTAATTGCATGAGGTAATCCCATATTTTTTTTATTATTAATAATCTTTATTTCATCTTTAAATAAATTAGATACAAATTTGGTTTTATCATTACTACCATCATTAATAACTATTATTTCATATTCATGCCTGTCTATAGTTTGATATATTAAAGATCTCAAACATCTTCCTAGATATTTTTCTTGATTGTAAGTTGGAACAATAACTGAAATATTAGGCTTAAATTTCATTTTAAATTTTAATTGCCTTCTTGATTGATTTTTCAACCAGCAAAGGAAATTTTGAACTCATTTTTATAAAAATTGGTATTGAAACAGCTCTTTCGATTAAAGATTTTGATTTTTTAAATTTTCTTCTTAATTTAGGGTGCTTTTTTTTTAGTTCTTTTATATGAGACCATTCCCTTGCAAAATGCCATGTATACGCCTCAGGTAAAATTTTTGTCGATATATTGTTTTTTAATAATTCTTTTCTACAATTTTTTGCCGTTTTTTTTGATTTTAAAAAAAAGATCAGTGCATCAGCTGAGATCTTGCTAGCTTTTGGATAAGCTCTTTTTTTTAAATTTTTTATATCTTTAATCTTATTCCAAATTTTATTATAATTTTCATTTTGTTTCTTAATAATAAAATCTAATTTTTTAAGCTGTGCTAATCCAACTGCTCCCTGCATTTCTGTCATTCTAAAATTAAATCCACTACTTTTTCTTGTATCTTCCCATCTTGGTACCTTAGGATTATTTTCGTGGCCATGATCGTGCCATGCTTTAGCCAACTCAAATTTTTTCTTAGACTTGAAAAGCAACATTCCTCCCTCTCCAGTGGTTATTGTCTTTGCGAAATCAAATGAAAATGCTCCTATATCACCCCAAGTACCTAAAAATTTATTATTAAACTTGCCTCCACATCCCCAAGCTGTATCTTCAATGAGAACAATATTATATTTCTCACAAATTTTTTTGATCTCTTTTAATCTAGTTGGGACACCAAGCATGTGAACAACGATAACTGCCTTGGTTTTTTTATTAATTTTTTTCTCTAAATCTTTTGGATCCATATTTAACGTCTCGTCTACTTCGGTGCATACCGGAGTTGCTCTTGCCTCCACAATAGCTTCTACTGTGGCAACGAAAGTAAAAGATTGTGTAATTACCTCATCTCCTTTTTTTAAATTAATTGTTGATAATGCTACTCTTAGAGCTGCAGTGCCAGAAGTGACGGCTAGAGCGTATTTTGACTTAAATTTTTTAGCAAAACTTCTTTCAAATTCTTTTACTTTAAATATACCTCTTCTTTGTTTTTCAAAACCCATTCTAAAAAGAGTTTTGCTCTTTGTAAAAATTTCAGAAACTTGAAGAAGTTCTTTTTTATCAATAATTTCGTAACCTGGCATTATTTTGTGATTTTATGATAATTGTCTTTTTAAAACTTTTTCGTATTTTTTTTTTGCCAATTTATTTATCTTGCTTGATTTTGAAATATATCTGAGAGTTAATCCTGATCGATCTTTGCCACTATTGTTTCTATTACTACCATGCATTACTAAACAATGATGAATTAGAATATCTCCAGTATCAAGTTGGGGAGTGGTTTTTTTATATTTTTTTAAAATTTGATTATTTTTTAATACCTGTGAACTTCCAGGAGCAAAAGAAGCTTTGTGGTTTTGAAGACCCGCCTTTTGACTTTTTTTATAATAAAAGATTGCACCATTTTTTTTAGTAGATTTGTCTAATGCAATCCAAACAGTAACACCTTTTCCATTATTAACATTCCAATAATAATTATCTTGATGAACTGGAACTGGCATTCCAACCTTTGCGGGTTTTGCAAATACCTCTGCTCCAAAATTTTTAATCTTTTCTTGAAGTAAGTGTTTAACTATTTTAATTATCTTTTTATTATTTCTAAATTTTTTTATATATGGCCACTTTAAATTATGAACAGAATTGATAAGTTTAGTATTATTTGCAAAGTGAATTTCTCTTTTT
>CACHKS010000009.1:0-54179 GCA_902580485.1 uncultured Pelagibacteraceae bacterium | reverse complement strand
ATGGTAAAGCAGAATATTTTAATCCAGGGGAGTCAGTAAAGGATAGAGCAGCTCTTTTCATTGTAAAAGATGCAATTAAAAAAAAATTAATTTCAAAGGGTGGCACAATAGTTGAGGGTACTGCAGGCAATACTGGTATAGGACTGGCAGTTGTTTGTAAAGAATATGGATTAAAACTTAAAATAGTTATTCCAAAGACTCAATCTATTGAAAAAAAAGAAACTTTAAAAAAATTAGGTGCTGAGTTAATTGAAGTAGAAGCAGTTCCTTATTCTGATCCTAAAAATTATATAAAACTATCAAAACAGATTTCTGAAGATTTAAATAAAACAGAGAAAAATGGAGTCTATTGGGCAAATCAATTTGATAACATTGTTAATACAGATTCACATATAAAAACAACTTCTCAAGAAATATGGAATCAGACTAATGGAAAAGTAGATGCTTTTACTTGTTCTGTTGGTACTGGAGGAACACTTGCTGGTACTTCTATTGGATTAAAAGAAAAGAATAAAAATATTGAAATAGCTTTATCAGATCCAATGGGTTCGTCTCTTTATTCTTATATTAAAAATAATAAATTAGAAAATACTGGAAATTCTATAACTGAAGGAATCGGAACTGGTAGAATTACCAAAAACTTTGAAAAAGCTTTAATAAATGATGCTTTTCAAATTGATGATGTGGAAGCCTTAAATATAGTTTACGATTTAATTGAAAAACAAAAGATTATACTAGGTGGTTCTTCTGGAATAAACATTGCAGGAGCCATCAAATTGGGAAAAAAAATGGGCCCAGGAAAAACTATAGTTACTATTTTATGTGATCATGGAAAACGTTATGCTAGTAAAATTTTTAATAAAGAATTTTTAAAAAATAAAAATTTACCAATACCTAGGTGGTTATAGTATTTGACTTAAGAAAAGTTTTGTACGTTCAGATTTAGGATTATTAAAAAAATCTTTTGTTTTAGCTTTTTCAACAATTCGACCTTCATCCATAAAAATCATATTATCTGCAACTTCTTTAGCAAATCCCATTTCATGAGTAACCACGATCATTGTCATTCCCGCTTTGGCTAAATCAACCATCGAGTCTAATACTTCTTTAATCATTTCAGGATCTAGCGCAGAAGTTGGTTCATCGAATAACATAATTTTTGGCTCCATACATAAAGCTCTAGCTAAAGCACAACGCTGTTGTTGTCCCCCAGATAGTTGTCCAGGAAATTTTTTAGCTTGATCAGCAATTTGAACTCTTTCTAAATTTTTCATAGCTACTTCTTCAGCTTGTTTTTTTGGCATTTTTTTTACCCATATAGGAGCCAATGTACAATTATCTAAAATTGATAAATGGGGAAATAAGTTAAATTGCTGAAATACCATTCCAACTTCTGCTCTGATTTTTTCTATGTCTTTAGTATTTTCTGAGATTTCTTTACCATCTACTATTATTTCTCCATCTTGATGTTCTTCAAGTCGATTAATGCATCTGATTAATGTTGATTTTCCAGATCCAGAGGGCCCACAAATTACAATTTTTTCTTGTTGGTTAACTTCTAAATTTACATCTTTTAAAGCTTGAAATTTATCAAACCATTTATTGACATTTTTGAGCTCTATAATTTTTTTACTCATAATTACTGTCTTTCGGTACTTAATTTTTTTTCTAGATTTTGGCTATACCTACTCATAGCATAGCAAATAATCCAGAAAACTAAACCAGCAAATACATAACCTTCCATAGCCATTCCTAGCCATTTTGGATTAGTTTTCGCTAAATTAACCATTCCTGCAAGCTCTAATAGTCCAACAACAAAAATTAATGGAGTATCCTTTACTAGGGCTAAAAAGGTGTTAGCTATGCCTGGTATCACTAATTTTAATGCTTGCGGTAAAATTATTAAAAAATGCATTCTCCAATATCCCATTCCTAAAGATTTGGCGGCTTCATATTGGCCTTTTGGTAAAGCTTGCAACCCACCTCTAATAACTTCCGCCATGTAGGCAGCTTCAAAAAGCGTTATTGCTATCAAAACTCTTATTAATTTATCTACATAAGTCCCATCTGGCAAAAACATTGGGAACATCACCGCTGACATAAATAATACCGTAATAAGTGGGACACCTCTCCATAACTCAATAAAACCTATAGATGTGTATCTAACTGCGGGTAAACTTGATCTTCTTCCTAGAGCCAAAAACATTCCAACTGGAAAGCATAAAATTAAAGCAAAAGCTGAAACTATAAAAGTAAGTGATAATCCACCCCAAGCTCCAGTTTCAACAAATTCAAGTCCAAAATCTCCTCCAGATATAAGCTTTAAGCCAATAATTGGATAAATAAATAGTAAAAATACTATTATATATTTTTTAAGTTTTGGTGATACAAAGAATGAAGCCCCAACAAGCCCAAATAGAAGTAAAAAAGCTGAATTAATTCTCCACTGTTCTGCATCTGGATACATTCCGTACATGAATCTATTAAACCATACTTTTACAAAAACCCAGCAGGCCCCCCCCACTAGTGCAATCATCTTTTGAGTTACCTAAAAAATCAGCATCAAATATAAACCAATTTAAGACTGGCGGAATAAATTTGATCAAAGCAAAGATAACTAGCAATGTAAGAATGGCATTTAAGTTACTTGAGTTAAAATTAGTATTTATTTGATCAAGTAGTTTATTTCCGCTAAATTCAATTCTGATTAAATATAATCCTAATACGCCTAAAATTAGAGGAGCAAAAAAACTTAAATTTCCTGGTAAAAATCCAGTGAAATTCCAGTCCAAAAAAGTATTGGTTAAAACATCAAGCAAACCTATTAGAGTAAAAAAACCGCCTATAGCAACAAAACTAGCCAATTTTTCTTTTTTTGGTTTAATTATATTCATATTCATTATTTTTCCTTAATAGCCATTTTTTTGTTGTACCAGTTCATAAATACTGAAATCGATAAACTTAGTGACAAATAAGTAAACATAGTAATAGAAATGATTTCTATAGCTCTTCCTGTTTGCATTAAAGCTGTACCAGCAAATACTAAAACGATATCAGGATAAGCTATAGCCGCTGCTAAAGAGGAGTTTTTTGTTAAATTTAAATATTGGTTAGTTGTAGGTGGAATTATTATTCTTAAAGCCTGAGGCATAACAACAAGTTTTAAAATTTGTCCTTTTGTTAAACCTATCGATGCTGCAGCTTCTTTTTGACCTTTACTAACTCCCAAAATTCCAGCTCTAACATTTTCAGCAATAAAAGTTGCTGTGTACATTGATAGAGCTAATGCTAATGAAATTAATTCAGGAATTATACTAACTCCACCTTTATAAACATAAACAGTTTTAGATAATTGGTTTAATTCTGGAATTTGAAAAGATAGACTTACACCTCCAATTAAAAAAGACAACATGGGTAAACCAAAAAAAATTGCAATAGAGATATATAATGTTGGCAGTTGTTTACCAAATTCATCTCTTTGTTTTTTTGCATATCTCGATACAAATATTATCAAAATAATGGAAGTTAAAACGGAAGCAATAAATAAAGAAAAATTAGTCCATATAAATTTTGGTACGTACCAGCCTTTAACATTTAAAAAACTAATATCGTAGAAGTTAATAGAGTCTACTGTAAGGGGTAATGCTCTTAAAGCCGCAAAATACCAAAAGAATATTTGTAATATTAAAGGTATATTCCTAAAAATCTCTACATACCACTCAGCAACTTTTGCCACTAAATAGTTTTGAGATAATCTTGAAATACCAACTGTTACACCCAATATCGTTGCAAAGAATATTCCAATAACTGAGACTAAGATTGTATTCAACAAACCTACCAAAAAAGCTCTCGCATAAGAGTGAGATCCATCGTAATCAATTAATGAAAATGTAATATCAAATGATGCTTCTTGAGATAAGAAACCAAAACCAAATGAGATTCCTCTATTTCCCATATTGTTTTGAGCATTAATAGTAAAATATATAACGATTAAAATTATGAATAATACTGTTAGAACCTGAGGAATTAGATCTTTATTTTTATTACTTAGATCTAGTTTAAAATTTTTAAAGTTCATTTGAAAGAGAATAAAAAAAAGGGCCAGATAAATCCAGCCCTTTTTAATTAATTAGCGATTATCTCGCAGGTGGTACGTAAAGGATACCGCCTTTAGTCCATAATTCATTTGGACCTCTGTCTGGTAATATACCAGTATCAGCTATATGTTTTTTATAGCTTTCACCATAATTACCAACTTGCTCGATAATTCTTAAACTCCAATCATTATCTAAACCGAAAGCAGCACCTAATTCTCCTTCTGCTCCAACTAATCTTTTAATAGCTGGGTTATCAGAATCTTTTAGGCTAGAAGCGTTTGATGAATTAACACCATATTCTTCAGCTTCGATCATAGTATTTAGAGACCATCTAACAATATCTTCCCATACTGAGTCACCTTGTCTTACAACAGGACCTAATGGTTCTTTAGAAATTGTTTCAGGTAATACTACGTGATCATCTGGTGAACTCAATTTTGTTCTTTGAGCAGCTAATCCAGATTTATCAGTCGTATAAGTATCACATCTTCCAGCGTCATAAGCTTGAACAACTTCGTCTGCTTTTTCAAACGCAATTGGTTCATACTTAATATTCTTAGAATTAAAGAAGTCTCTCATGTTTAGCTCGGTTGTCGTACCTGTGTTTGTACAAGCAGATATACCATCTTTGAAATCGTTTACTGAATTGATTCCAGAGCCTTTTCTAACCATGAAACCTTGACCATCATAGAAGTTAACACCAACAAATGTTAATCCAATGTCAGCATCTCTTGATAATGTCCAAGTTGTGTTTCGTGCAAGTACATCGATTTCACCAGATGTTAATGCTGTGAATCTTTCTTTTGCACTTAACGGAGTATATTTAACTTTGTCAGCATCGCCTAAAACAGCAGCTGCAACAGCTCTACATACATCAACGTCTATACCAGTCCAATTTCCAGATGCATCAGCATTTGAAAATCCAGGAAGTCCTTGTGAAACTCCACATTTAACAAAACCGGCTTTCTTTGTGTTGTCTAAAGTTTTAGATTTTTTTGAACCTGAACCTCCACCACCTTGGCCACAAGCCACAAGTAATGATGAGGCAAGCACAACTAAAATCCAAGTTTTAATTGATTTCATCATAATAAATGATTTCCTCTCTTTAAGTATTGTTAACAATATTTTTGAAAAATGAATTTCAAAACGATTTCATTATGGATTAAACTATGTTGGTGATCAATATGATTTAAAGTATCTTTAATTTTTAAATATACACTATATCTAGATAACAATTTTTTAATTAGTATATATATATATTAAAACAACCTTAATTCCATTTTTGAAATTGGCGCGCCCTGAAGGATTCGAACCTACGACCCTCGGTTTAGAAAACCGATGCTCTATCCAACTGAGCTAAGGGCGCAATTAAATTAGTAACTATATTTACTTAAAAACATACCAAGTGGTCAATATAAATCGGAGATTTAATACCAAATTTTTCAGATTTTTCATGTTGATGAATGTGATGAGAATGGACAAAAACAGGTAAATGTTCTCCATTTTTTGTTTTTAAAGTATAAATAAAATTAGTTCCTCTAAATTTTCTATCTACAACTTCTAATTTTAATTTACTCTGATCATCATGAATTAAATCTTCGGGTTGTAAAAGTAATTTTACTTTTGCACCAGATGGAAAGTTGTTCGACAATTTGCCTCTAATTTCCCCTAAAATCTCATGGTTTAACCTATGAACAGCGCATTCACTATCTATAACTTTGACGTCAATAAATACTCCTTTATTTAAAAAATTGGCTATTTCTATTGAATTAGGTTCATGATGAACATTATATGGAACATCATATTGTTTTAATTCCTGGTTTAAAATAATTCCACATTTATCAGCCATAGAGAAAGCTTCGTAAGAGTCATGGGTCACAATAATAGTTGTTAAATTTATTCTTTTTAAAAGTTTCTTAACTGAAACTTGAATTTCATCTTTTAAACTTTGATCAATATTCGAAAATGGTTCATCCAATAATAATAAATCAGGCTTAGACATTAAAGATCTTGCTAAAGAAACTCTTTGAGCTTCACCGGCACTTATTTGATGAGGGAATTTTTCCAAAATAGGTTCTATATGTAAAAGATTTATAATTTCATTAGCGTCTATAATAGAAGCATTTCCGTTAGCTCTTTTTTTTCCAAAGTTTATGTTATCTATAACTTTATAATTTGGAAACAATGAATTGTCTTGAAACGACAAAGCTATATTTCTTTTTTCTGGTTCAATATGAATATTGTCTGAAGAAATTAATTTATTCTTTAAAAAAATTTCTCCAGAACTAAGTTTTTGAAGTCCGGCTATAGTTCTTAAAATAGTTGTTTTACCAACTCCAGAGGGACCCAATAAAGAAATTATTTCTCCTTGATTTTGTATCTTGAGATTAACATTATTAACTTTGTTTTTTTCACTAGCTACAAAGTTACCATTTTTAATTTCAAAAAATCGATCTGACATTTTGTGGATTATATTAGTTTTTTTGAGAAAGTATATATTTTGAAGAAAATAAAATTAGAATTGTAGCCCAACTAATCAAAAATAATGAAGGTAAAGCAGCTGCTTCTATCAAATCTTGAGAAGCATAAACATAAGCCTGGGTAGCAAAAGTTTCAAAATTAAAAGGCCTAAGTATCATTGTAATAGGTAATTCTTTAATAATTTCTAAAGATATAAGAACAATTATCAAAATGATATTATTTTTTAAATACGGTATATGAATTTTTGAAAATGTTTTTATTTTTGAATATCCAAGTAGATAAGCACTTTCATCAATAGAATTATTTATTTTTTCATAACTTGATTTTATTCCGTTAAAAGTTAGAGAAAAGAATCTAATAAAGTAAGCTAATATTAAACCAAAAATAGAACCAATGAATATTTTCTTAGTACTACCAATATTAGTATTTTCATTAATTAAATCACTTAAATTTGAAAACAAGGTAATAAAAGCTACAGCTAAAATTACTCCCGGTATAGCATATCCTGAAACAGAAAAATTTGTTAAGTAATTTAAAATTTTACTTTTAGAAATCCTGTTTCCGTAATTAATAAATAAAGAAATAAATACTAAAACTAAACTAGCTAAACCTACTAAATATAAAGTATTTAAATTAATCTTAACAAGATCAATATCTTGTATATATTTCGGAAATTTTAAGGTCCAATAAATCATTTGAGAAACAGGAAATACAAAACTAATTAGAAAAACAAAAAGACAAAAAGAAAAGGCTAGTAATGATTTTTTTCCACTTAACTTGATTTTATTAATGGGTTTAAACCCTCTTCCAGGTTGATGATACTTAGCCTCTTTTCTAGAATAAATCTCCAAAGATAATAAAGCTAATATAAATATTAGTAGAATAAATGAAATTTGATTAGCCGCGTTAAGATCATCAAAAGATATCCATGAATTGTATATTCCTGTTGTTAAAGTAGAGACGCTAAAAATAGATACTGTTCCAAAATCAGATAAACACTCCATTGCAACTAAAGCTAAACCAGCAATTATCGCTGGTCTTGCTGAAGGTAGTATAATCTTCAATAAAGTTTCCCTCTCAGATAGACCAAGATTTTGACCTACTTCAATATAATTGTTTGATTGAAAGAAAAAGGAAGACCTGGTCAAAACGTAGACATACGGAAATAATGAAAAACTAATAGCAATAATTGAGCCTAAAACTCCGTCTAGTTTTGGAATGTAGGGGTTATAATTATATGCACCAAAAAAATTAGTGAGTACGGAGTAAGCAGTTCCATAATTTTCGAAAAAAGCTATTATAGAAAAAGCAAAAATATATCCAGGAATCGCAAAAGCTAAAATCAATGCCCAGCTAAAAAAATTACATAACGGAAACTCATAAAATGAAATAAAATATGCAGAAGAGACCCCTAATACAAATGTTATAAATAAAACTGAAATTAGAATTAACAAAGAGTTATTTATATAATCAAAAAGGAATGTATTTCTTAATAGTGTAAAATAATTACTTGTCTCAGAAAAAAAACTAAAAAATACCGTAATAATCGGTAATGCAACAATTAAAGCAATAGTAAAAGAGCTAAAAAACCAGAAATTATATCTACTTGTTAAATTTTTCATTATATTAAATCTCTGGTTAAAGCGGCTTAATTATCATTTACTTAAGCTAAAGCATTTTAAACCAGAGAATCTATTGACGTCAAACCTTTAATTCTTTTTGAACATTGATGAAACAATATCTTTAATTTCATTTATCCTAATTTCTGATATTTTTCGATTCGAGATTTTTTGTTCCATTTTTTTTACTTCACTCATACAAGGCGAACAACCAGTTTTTAACTTATTTAAGTTAACATTTTTTTTAGTTGCTCGCCTCATAGAATTAACAAACGTAAACTATTTCCAACCTGCGGCTGTCATTACCTCTAAAGCATCAGCTTGTCTTTTTCCGTAATTTACAACTTTAGTTTTTAGATCTTGTTTAAAATCTAATCCCATGTTTACTACAAGTGGATGTGGAGAAATACCCGCAATCATTGGATATTCAAAAGTATTATTTACTATGTGATTTTGTGCTTCTTCACTTAATAAAAATTCTACTAATTTGATTGCATTAGCTTTATTTGGAGCACCTTTAACTAAACCAGCGCCACTTATATTCATATGTGTACCTCTTCCATCTTGATTAGGAAAAAATGGTTTTACTTTTTTTGCAGCGGCTTGTTGCTCTGGTCCTTTTTTTCCGGACAACATTAAAGCTAAATAGTATGTATTAGCTACTGCTATATCAGCCTCACCTGCTGCTACAGCTAGAATTTGAGCTCTATCATTACCCTTTGGAGCTCTAGCCATATTATCCACCATTCCTTTTGACCAATCTGCGATTTTTCCTTTTCCATTATTTTTAATTAATGAAGCTACTAGAGATTGATTGTAAATATTATTTGAAGCTCTTATTACTAATCTACCTTTCCATTTTGGATCAGCTAAACTTTCATAAGTCAAACCAGCTAACTCTGCACCACTAACTCTTTCTGGAGCAAAATAAACTATCCTTGCTCTTTTTGCTATTCCAACCCATTTAGAAGTTCTAAAATTACCTGGAACTGCTGATTTAATAGCTGCACTCGTAAGTCCGCCTTGTAGATTTGCTGCAAAAGCACCTAATCTTCCAGCATCAGCTGTAATATAAAGATCGGCCTCACTATCAACACCCTCTTCTATTATTCTTTTTTCTAAAGCTCCTGATTTGCCAGATACAACATTTACTTTAATTCCAGTTTTAGCTGTAAATTTTTCGTAAAGCTGGACATCTGAATCGTAATGTCTTGCGCTGAATATATTCACTTCGTTAGCAAATAAGCTGCTGGTAAAAGCAAATATTAATGCGTAGACAATTATTGTTATTTTTTTCATAAACCCTCCATGGCCTTATTGATAATAATTCGCAACATACATGATAATGATAATGATTATCATTTGCAATAATGACGCACCCTATACTAGAAGAATAGTTGATAACAATAGATAAATAAGGTTTATTTAATAATGTTACAAATTAATCCAAAAAAATTTAAACATATTCAAAATAAGACTATCCCTTCTCCATTAAGACCAAAATTTCGAAATAGTAACACAACTAACATCTACTTTTTATCAAAAAGAAAATTTCAAGGAGAAAAAAAGGAAGCATTAATTAAAAATATAAAAATTATCCTTTCAGTTTTAATTATTGGTGTTGGCGGTTATTTGTTATCGAATTAAACAATCTTAACAGTAACAGAGCCTAATTTATCAATTTTACCTTTATAAAAACCTTTTCCCAAAATTGGAACTACACCAACTGATGATCCAGTAAAAACATAAAAATTTTTATTTAATTTAATTTTATCTTTTTTTAATTTAGATAGGACAAATCTTAAAGAGTTTAAGGGATTAATATAAACAGAATTTGTATTTCCATTAATCGAATGATTTATTTTATTATTTGTAATATTGGTTTTTAAATTATTAGCTTTAATATTTTTAAATTTTTTTTTTCTTCCAATAATAAATTTTACATTAGCACCAAAATCAGAACAAAGATCACCTAAAAATTTTATACCTTTTTTTCTTTGTCGATAACCAACAACTTCAATACAAGGCGCCATATGAGAAATATATCTTCTTATATTTTTTTTTGTGATATTTTTTTTTAAATCGAAAAAATTTTTTTTAATTAAATAACAAACTTCAAGTTCTATACCCAGTGTATAATTATTAATTTTAACATTTTTATTATTTTTTAAAAAATTATGTTTATATACAGATGCATAAAAAGGTTCTTTTTCCTTTAATTTTTTTAAAACTGGAATTGCGGTACCGCCAGCTTTAAAACCAATAACAGGCTTTTTTATCTTGCTTTCACAAAGTTTTCTAAGTTTATCTGCTTGAAAAATCTTCTTAGTATATAAGCTTGGGATAGGTGAAATAATTTTATTTTTTAAAAATGCCCTAACCAATTTATTTGCTATTAAGTCTATGTTTTTATTTTTCATATCTTATTTGTTTTATTTTTATACAGCTAATGTTATAATTAATCAATGGAAGAACAATATTCTATTGATGAAATTTTAAATGCAGTTGATGATTTACAAAATTTTTCAAAAGAAAATAAATCAAATAAAATAATAACGAATAAAACTATATCGAATAATAGTTCTGATATACCTTCAAGTACTTTAAAGCTAATTGAAGAGGCGGAAAAAACAATTATATTAAAGACGCAATCTGAATAGCTGTATCACACATACGATTTGAAAATCCCCATTCATTATCATACCACGAAAGCACTCTACTAAACTTACCTTTGACAACTTGTGTTTGAGTAGCGTCAAAAATTGAACTATGTGGATTGTGATTAAAATCTTTCGACACTAAAGGTTTGGTGTTAATTTCTAAAATACCTTTTAGTTCGCCTTTGGCAGCTTTATTCATGGCGTCATTAATGCTTTGAGCGCTTACATCTTTTTCAGTAACTATTGTTAAATCTATTAATGAAACGTTTGGGGTTGGAACTCTAATAGCTGTTCCATCTAACTTTCCTTTAAGACTAGGCAAAACTAAACTCATTGCTTTAGCAGCACCCGTAGAAGTAGGTATCATTGCTCCTTCAGTAGATCTCGCTCTTCTTAAATCTTTATGTAACGTATCTAAAAGTTTTTGATCTCCAGTATAACTATGAATAGTTGTCATATAACCATATGTAATTCCAAAATTTTTTTCTAAAACCATAGCAACTGGCGCTAAACAATTTGTAGTGCAAGATCCGTTTGAAATAATATTGTGATTTTTTTTTAACTCTTTACTATTAACTCCCTGAACTAGAGTAAAATCAACTTCTTTTGCAGGAGCAGAAATTATTACTTTTTTTGCTCCAGCCTGAATATGTTTGCCTGCTGAAGCTTTATCTAAAAAAAAACCAGTACATTCAAGGACTACATCAACTCCTACTTTTCCCCAATTTAATTTAGCCGGGTCTTTTTCAGCAAATACCTTAATATTTTGATCTCCAATTTGAAAACCTTCATTTGTTGGTTTAACATCGTGATTTAGTATGCCGTGGGTGCTATCATACTTTATTAAATGAGCATTTGTTTCTATGGAACCTAAATCATTTATTCCTACAACTTGAATTTTTTCTTTGTAATTTTCTAGTATAGCCCTTAAAATTAGCCTACCGATCCTTCCGAAGCCATTTATTCCAATTTTCACCATAATGTATCTGTTAAACTAATGTTTTTTAGAATTTGATTATAATTTTATAATTTAAAAAATTAATATATATAGATTATGCCAATAAATGACAAATAAAAAAACAGCATTAATTACTGGGATCACTGGACAAGATGGTTCTTTACTTGCAGATTTTTTACTTAAAAAAAATTATAAAATAATTGGACTAAAAAGAAGATCTTCTTCATTTAATACCCAAAGAATAGATCATTTATTTGACAAAAAAATCTTAAATAAAAAATTTTTTCCTTATTACGGAGACTTGACTGACTCTAGTAGCTTACTAAGAACTATTCAAACAACAAAACCTGATGAAATTTATAATTTAGGCGCACAATCACATGTGCATACTAGTTTTGAAACACCAGAATATACAGCGAATTCTGATGCATTAGGAACATTAAGAATATTAGAGGCTATTAGAATATTAAAATTACAAAAAAAAACTAAGTTTTATCAAGCATCTACATCTGAAATTTTTGGAAATACAGAAATTCCCCAAAATGAAAAAACTCCATTTAAACCTAGAAGTCCATATGCAATTTCAAAACTTTACTCTTATTGGCAAACAATTAATTACAGAGAAGCATATAATATTTTTGCGGTTAATGGAATTTTGTTCAATCATGAAGGTCCAAGAAGAGGAGAAACATTTGTTTCAAGAAAAATAACTCGATTTGTTGCTTCTTATGCAGTTGGTAAAGAAAAAATATTATACTTAGGAAATTTAAATGCAAAAAGAGATTGGGGATCTGCAAAAGATTATATCGAAACTATGTGGCTTATGCTACAAAAATCAAAACCTAACGATTATGTAATTTCAACCGGTGTCTCTAAATCAGTTAAAAATTTTGTCGAGGAAGCATTTAAAATTATTAATATTAGAATTAAATGGAAAGGAAAAGGATTAAAGGAGATTGGCTACGATATTAAAAATAACAAAACCATTGTAAAAGTTGACCCAGGATATTTTAGACCAACCGAAATAAATATACTTAGAGGTGACTCTAGAAAAGCTAGACGTGAACTTAAATGGAAACCTAAAACATCTTTTAAGTCAATGGTTAAAGAAATGGTCTTAGAAGATATAAAAAAACAATCAATTTTTTAAATTTAAACAAATCTAAAAACTGCTATAGCATAAGCAACACAAATAATAGAAGCTACCCATAAAACACTGCCTACTAAACCTAACCATGCCAAGTGAATAAATGCACTTCCAAGCAAGGATACAAATAATCTATCGCCTCTTGTAGTATCTAAACCTAAAATTCCCTTTCTAGGAGATCCTCCAGGAACTTTTTTTTCCCATATAAGCATTGCTGTTATACATAAAGCAATAAATATAAAAAAAGCAGCAGTTTGCCATGTCCAAGCCATCCAAGAAAATAAATCAAAATCAAAGAAACCTTTTTCTTTTGCTTTTCCTACTTCGCCCCATGTTGCTGCATATAAATTGGTAAACATTAAACCCTTCCCATTGCAAATCCCTTAGCAATATAGTTTTTTACGAAGTAAATTACAATTGCTCCTGGTATTATTGTTAGAGTTCCTGCTGCAGCTAATAAACCTAGTTCATACCCTGATGTACTGGCCGTTCTTGTCATGGTAGCTGCTATAGGTTTTGCTGCTGTAGCTGTTAATGTTTTAGCTAGTAGTAGCTCTACCCAAGAAAACATAAAACAGAAAAACATAGTTATTCCAATTCCAGCAGCAATTGTAGGAACAAAAATCTTAAAAAAGAATCTTCCAAATGAATATCCGTCTACATATGCCGTTTCATCTAACTCTTTTGGGACGGCGGACATAAATCCCTCTAATATCCAAACAGCTAATGGAATATTAAAAAGACAGTGGGATAAAGCTACTGCTATGTGTGTATCAAATAAATTTACCGAAGAGTAAAACTGAAAAAATGGCAGCGCAAAAACAGCTGGGGGAGCCATTCTATTGGTTAATAACCAGAAAAATAAATGTTTATCTCCTAAAAATTTATATCGAGAAAATGCATAAGCTGCAGGTAAGGCAGCTGCTACTGAAATTATAGTGTTAAAAACAGTATAAGTAATTGAATTTACATACCCCATATACCACGTGCTATCAGTAAAAATTTTTACATAATTTTCTGTAGTAAATTTCTGAGGCCATAGAGAATAAGTATTTATAATTTCAGTTGTAGTTTTAAATGACATATTTATTAACCAATAAATTGGAAGCATTAAAAAAATTATGTAAAGTGTAGGAACTACCCACTTATATTTTTTCATGATTGAGCCTCATTTTTCATCATTAAGTTATAGAAAACCCAACAAACTAAAAGTACAATAAAAAAATAAATTAAAGACATTGCTGCAGCTGGTCCTAAATCAAATTGGCCTAATGCCATTTTCACTAAATCGATTGACAAGAAAGCAGTTGTATTTCCAGGTCCTCCACCAGTTAGTACAAATGGTTCTGTATAAATCATAAAGCTATCCATAAATCTCAAAAGAATAGCCAGTGTTAAAACTTTTTTCATTTTTGGTAACTCTATATACCTAAACGTAGCCCATCTGCTTGCTCCATCAATTTCTGCAGCTTGATAATATGCAGGTTGTATAGAATTAAGTCCTGCGTAAGACAAAAGTACTACTAAAGAAGTCCAGTGCCAAACATCCATTAATATTGTAGTAAACCAAGCATCTCCGGGTTGCTGAGTAAAATTATAATCAAAACCTAATCCGTTAAGTGAATGACCAAGAAATCCTATATCTGGTAAAGCAAAAATGTTCCACATTGCGCCTACAACATTCCAAGGAATAAGAAGTGGCATTGACATCAAAATTAAACATACTGGGACACCCCAACCTTTTTTTGGCATCGTTAAAGCTATGCCGATTCCCAAAGGAATCTGAATTAGAAGAATAATAAAAGTAAATGCTATTTGTCTACCTAAAGCTGCATGGAATCTCTCTGACAGTAAAATTTGTTTAAACCACCTTGTGCCTTCCCATGCAAATACATTGTTTCCAAAAGTTTCCTGAAACGAATAATTTACTACAGTCATTAGTGGAATGGCAGCATTAAAGGCTACAAGAATAAATACAGGTATAACAAAAAACCAAGCTTTTTGATTAATAGTTTTATTCATTATTCTATAATCCAGTTATCTCCATAAATATAAGTATATTTTTGGTTAAAAGTTATATGAGCACTACCACTTGGGATTTCAGTAGAAGAATTTAATAAAATTTTTATTTTTCCCCCGCTGCTTTGTGTATCAATAATCTTATGTCTTCCTGTATTGCTAACTCTCTTTATTTTAACTGGAATACCACTATTAGAAAAATTAATAAATTCTGGCCTTATACCAATTTGAGTTTTACCAAAGTTTGAATTTTTTATAGTTTTATGACTTGAAATTTTTTGACCACTAAAATTAATTTCGCCATTTTTTATTTCACAAGGAAGAATATTCATTCCAGGTGAACCAATAAAATGTCCTACAAATGTATGTTTCGGTTTTTCAAAGAGCTCTACTGGTGTTCCTGATTGAACAATTTGCCCTTCATGCATTACTACAACTTGATCAGCAAAAGTTAAGGCTTCAGTTTGATCATGAGTTACATAAATCATAGTTCGATTAATTTTTTGATGTAATTCCTTTAATTTTGATCTTAAAATCCATTTTAGATGAGGATCTATAACAGTTAATGGCTCATCAAACATAATTACGTTTACGTCTGATCTAACAAGGCCTCTGCCCAATGAAATTTTTTGTTTGCCATCAGCAGTTAAACCAGATGCTCTATTATTTAAAGTGGATGTTAACTCTAGCATTTCTGCTATTTCTTTAACTTTAGAAGCTATTTCTGAGTGAGAAAGACCTCTATTTTTTAAAGGAAACGCTAAATTATCATAAACTGTCATAGTGTCATAAATAACTGGAAACTGAAATATTTGAGCAATATCTCTTTCAACAGGACTAAACGCTGTTATATCTTTATCATCAAACAACACGCTACCTTTTGTAGGTTTTAGTAATCCTGATACAATATTTAATAAAGTAGTCTTGCCACATCCAGAAGGACCTAAAAGTGCATATGCACCTCCATCTTTCCAGTCAATATTGACTTCTCTAAGAGCCCAGTCGGCATTATTACTTTGTTTTTCTAAATAACTATGACTTAAATCTTTTAAAGAAATTTTAGCCATTATTTACCAATCTGTTATTTTGATCAAAATATAAAAATTCATCTGTATTCATGTATAATTTTGTTTCATCGCCTACATTTTTTTGTTGAATACCATTAGACAAAGAAACCCAATTTAAATTACCGTTTGTAAAATGAATTAAACTTTCTGATCCACTTAATTCAGAAATCTGGACTTTTCCGTTTATTTCAACTGAATTATTTCCTTCTTTATAAGTAGTAATGTTGTGAGGTCTTATGCCTATCTTGTAAGTTCCATCCTTAATTTTTACAGATGTTTTCCATTGAAAATCGTTCCCAGCTAATTTACAAGTGTCCCCATTTTTTTTAATTTCAGCAATATTCATAGGAGGATCACTAAAAACTTTAGCAGAAATTAAGTTTTCTGGTTTGTTGTAAACATCTAAAGTTTTTCCGTATTGAATAACTTTTCCCTCTAACAATGTAGCAGTATTTCCTCCTATCATTAGCGCATCAGATGGTTCTGTCGTAGCGTAAACAACTATACAATCTCTATCTTCAAACAATTTTGGCAATTCTTCTCTTAACTCCTCTCTTAATTTAAAATCTAAATTAGCTAAAGGTTCATCTAACAAAATTAAATCTGAGTCTTTTACTAAAGCTCTTGCTAGTGCCGTTCTTTGTTGTTGGCCTCCTGATAATTCGTCAGGTTTTTTATTTAACATTGCTGATAATTTTAAGAGTTCAGCTACTTTTCCTACTCTTTGTTTAATTTCATCGGAATTGACCCCAGTAATAGTTAGTGGCGATGCAATATTTTCATATACCGTATAATTTGGATAGTTTATAAATTGCTGATACACCATTGAACAATTCCTCTTTTGAACTTTCATACCTGTAACATTTTCACTATTAAACCAAATCTCACCAGAAGTAGGTTTGTCTAATCCAGCCATAATTTGCATTAAAGTTGTCTTCCCTGCTAAAGTTGAGCCAAGAAGTACATTTATAGTATTTTTTTCTAATTTAAGACTTGTAGGATAAATATGAGTGTCTATACCAATTTTTTTTTCTACTTTTTTTAATTCTAGACTCATAATTTAAAATTTAGTTTTAAAAAAAGGGGGCAACAAGTGCCCCCTTTCAATTCAGATTAACCTCTTACTATTTCCAAGCTCTCGCGTATGGAACAGTTTTTCCTTGAGGTTTCTCATCACGTTTAGCTTTTGGTGAACCTTTTTTATTTAACCAATAAGAAGCTTCTCTTGGTTTATTAAGTCTTGGTCCACATCCACCGTATGCGTTACTACCTTTATCAGCAGCTTCCATACGAGACATAACTAAGTCCATCTCTTCTGCAAGACGATCCATAGCTTGTTGTGGAGTAAACGCACCTGAGTTTACATCTCCAATTTGTTGCCACCAGATCTGTGCTAGTTTCGGATAATCCGGAACATTTATGCCTGTTGGTGACCAAATATTTCTGTTGTCAGATCTATAGAACTCTACAAGTCCACCTAATGCATCAGCTCTTTCTGTGAAAGACTTATGATCGATAGAACTATCTCTAATGATAGTTAAACCAACGTGACTTTTCTTAAGATCAACTGTTTTTGATACAACGAATTGAGCGTATAACCATGCAGCTTTTCTATTTTTAACTGGTGTAGACTTAAATAAAGTCCAAGATCCAGCATCTTGATATCCAAGCTTCATGCCTTCTTCCCAATAAGGTCCTTTTGGTGATGGACCCATTCTCCATAACGGCTTACCGTCAGCATCAACAACTTTATTATTAGGATTTTTTCCTACTAAAGAAGCCGTGAACGCTGTGTACCAGAAAATTTGCTGAGCAACGTTTCCAGAAGATAAAGACGGAAGAGACTGATAGAAGTCCATAGCTGCAGCGCCTGGAGGTGCATAGTTTCTTAACCATTCATCCCATTTTCTAATTGCGTATACAGCAGCAGGACCATTAGCAGCTCCACCTCTTGTTACTGAAGCTCCAACAGGATTACAAGAACCTTTTTCCATTCTTATTCCCCATTCGTCCACTGGTATTCCATTAGGTTTTCCAACATCACCTGCTCCAGCCATTGATAACCAAGCATCAGTCATTCTCCAACCTAAGTCCGGAGCTCTTTTGCCGTAGTCCATGTGGCCATAAATTTGAACACCGTCAATTTTCTTCACATCTTCTGAGAAGTATTTAGCGATATCTTCATAAGCAGACCAATTTAAAGGAACACCTAAATCGTATCCGTATTTGGCTTTAAAACCTTTTTTAATTTCAGGTCTATCAAACCAATCTTTTCTAAACCAATAAAGGTTAGCAAATTGTTGGTCAGGCATTTGGTATAAGTCACCATCTGGACCTGTAGTAAACTGTTTACCGATAAAATCATCTAAGTCCAAAGTTGGTAAAGTTACATCTTTACCTTCTCCAGCCATCCATTTCGTTAGGTTAACAGCTTGTTGCATTCTTGCGTGAGTACCAATCAAATCAGAGTCATTGATATAAGCATCGTAAATACTAACGTTAGTTTGCATTTGTGTTTGTACAGCCATTACTACATCGCCTTCACCTAATAACTGGTGATTAACTTTAATCCCAGTAATTTCTTCAAAAGCTTTTGTTAAAACTTTTGACTCATATTCGTGCGTCGGAATAGTTTCAGATAATACTTTGATAGACATTCCTTTGAATGGCTTCGCAGCATCTTGGAACCATTTTAGTTCTTTTATTCTTTCTTTTTCAGAAAGAGTTGAAAGGCTAAATTCTCCTTTTGCCCATTTGCTTATTGCGTCTGAATAAGCAGATGTTGAAACTAAAGTGAAAGCAACAGCAACAGCTATAACAGTTTTCAATGTTTTAAACATTAATTCCCCCGTTGTTGTTTATTAATTTTATAATTGAAACAAAATAGAACTTAATTGTACAGACTTAATTTCTCGAAAAATACAACTTGAAATTGATTTAATTTATGAGAGCTCTTTTTATCGCCTTGGACCAGCCTAATAAAAGCGATTTTCTATCATGACTTTTCATTTTTGGTATAAATTTTTTTTCTAGACTCCAATTTTTTGAAATATCTTTTAAAGACCTGTACGCACCAATTTTAAGACCCGCCATAAAAGCAGCTCCTAAAGCAGTCGTTTCATGAACTTTGGGTCTGTATACTTTAACATTTACTATATCTGATAGAAATTGAGAAAACCAATTATTCATAACCATCCCTCCGTCTACTTTAACCATCCTCGGTCGTAAACCATCATGTTTCATCGCTTCAAATAAATCGTAAGTTTGATATGCAACAGACTCTATCGTAGCTCTAACAATTTCTTTTGGACCGGTGTCTCTTGTTAATCCGCTCAAAACACCTCTTGAGTTTTGATTCCAATATGGTGCTCCCATACCTGTAAATGCAGGAACTAAATAAACATCTTTATTGTCCTTTAAAGATTTTAATATTTTTTCAGTCTCATATGCTTTTTTAAAAAACTTCATTCTATCTCTTAACCATTGAACTCCAGCTCCAGCAATAAAAATAGATCCCTCCATCGCATAAGTTGTTTTGCCATTAATCTTATATGCAATAGTAGTTAACAATCTATTTTTTGAGTATATTTTTTTAAAGCCAGTGTTTAACAATACAAAAGCTCCAGTCCCATAAGTACTTTTTAAAGAACCCGGTTCAAAACAACATTGGCCTATAGCTGCTGATTGTTGATCTCCAACAACACCAGT
Organism: uncultured Pelagibacteraceae bacterium; assembly: GCA_902580485.1. Lineage (GTDB taxonomy): Bacteria > Pseudomonadota > Alphaproteobacteria > Pelagibacterales > Pelagibacteraceae > Pelagilacustribacter. The sequence goes on along the minus strand of CACHKS010000009.1, from coordinate 34,423 downwards.
GATTGGAATCGATTTACCCGTAATTGAAGGATGTGTTGAACCATAGTTATCAGCACAATTTTTAACATCAGGAAGAATGTGTTTTTTTATTTTCAATATCTTTAAAATTGTGTCATCCCATTTATTTGTAGAAATATTATAAATCATTGTTCTACTTGCATTGGTAGCGTCTGTTGCATGCGTCTTTCCTTTTGTTAATCTCCAAATTAAAAAACTATCTATAGTTCCAAACTTAAGTTGTTTTTTGTTCATTAATTTTTTAGCTGAAGGAACATTGTCTAATATCCATTTTATTTTAGTTCCAGAAAAGTAAGAGTCGATTGGTAAACCAGTTTTATTAAAAATAAGAGTTTCTTTATTTTGATTTTTTAATTGTTTACAATAATCTGCTTGTCTACGATCTTGCCAAACAATAGCTCGATAGACAGTTTTTCCATTTTTTTTATCCCATAGAACTGTGGTCTCTCTTTGATTAGTAATTCCAATTGTTAATATTTTTCCTTTTAATTTTTTTGCTTTTAAAATAACGTCTTTTAGAACTTTTTTAGTAGTATTCCAAATTTCTTCCGGGTTATGTTCTACCCAACCACTTTTTGGGAAAAACTGTGTGAATTCCTTTTGAGATGAAAAAATTGGTTTTCCTTTCAAATCAAAAAGTATTGCTCTGTTTGAGGTTGTGCCAGCATCAATAGATATTATAAATTTTTTCATTTTAATTATTTAAAATTCTTTTTTTTTCTTTTTCGTATTCATATCCACTCAATACACCGGACTTGAAAAGATCCTGTAAAGTTTTGAGCTGATCAGAAACACTAGTAGTAACTTTTGAATTTTCATTATCATTAGCAAATACCTGAAAATGAATAATTAATGTAAGAAATACTATTAAAAATTTTTTCATCTAAATAAATCCCATTTCAAATCAAGTTTTTTATCCTCTAAGATTGCATCAATCATGCCAATCATTAGTGGTAATTTTTTTTCATCAAAATCTTGCTTTACCTTTTTGCCAATCTCAATAACTAAATCAGCTCCTTCGACTGTAACTTTTTCCATTTTTATTTTTTTTGCTTCAGAGTATATCAATCCTTCACCTATATAAGATCCCATTTTAGCATTTCTTCCTCCTCCTGAACTTACGTATAAATCACCTAGACCAGCTAAACCCTTAACTGTTTCTTTGTTTCCTTTTAGGTGCTCAACAAATATTTCCATTTCATGAATTGATTGTTTAATTAAAGCTGAAGCAGTGTTTAAATAATTTTTTTCCCGAATTTCATTTGAGGCATTTTTGCTACTCATCCCTTTTGCAGCTCCTACAGCCATGGAAAAAATATTTTTTATAGCTGCCGAAACTTCTACTCCATTGAGATCATCTGAGGAAGATGTGTGATAATAATTAGTATTTAACATATCAGCGATTGTTTTAGCTGTTTTAATATCTTCATTTGCTATGACTACACTACTATGAATTCTATTTGCTAACCCAGCTGCTAAACATGGTCCGCCTACAGCTGAAATATTAAGATTGGTTAAACCTTTTGATATTAATAGTCTTTTTACTTTATCTATTAATAGTTCATATCTATCCTCATAAATACTTAGACCCTTAGTTAGCATTAATATATGTGGTAATTTTTTATCTTTAACGATTTTGCTTAGTTGTTCTGAAACCCATTCAATTCCTTTTGAGCTGACTCCAAGAACTATCAAATCAACTCTTGATTTAAATAATTCATCAAATTTATCAAATTTTAAGAGCTTAATGCCTTCTGGAATATGAACTCCAAGAGTAGGGTGTAAATTTTTATTATTCTTTAAATTATCAATAAATTCGTTTTCTAAATGAGTACCAATAATAGTGGTATCATGATTATTGTCTAAACAAGGTAAGGCGAAAGCAGAACCCATGGCACCAGCTCCTATTATTATAATTTTGGACATATTAGTCTTTAAAAAATATTTTTTTGATAATTAAAAAAACAGATATTAACTCAATTTTTCCAATAATCATAAAGATAATCAAACTTAATTTTGAAGTTGTTAGTAAATTTGAAAAATCCATGTCTTTCATTCCAAACATTGGTGAGGTTGTTGTATTAGTTATTGTAAGAATAGACAGCTTAAATGAGTTTTCAAAGTCAACATTGTCAACTATTAATATACTCGAAAGAATAAATAAGCTTATAAAAAAAGAAATAAAAATTAAAAAAGAAATTTTTATATCATCATCTAAAATTTTCTTTTCTGAGTTAAAAATATTTTTATTAGTTATGCTATTTGGACTAATCAATTTAATAATTTCTGAAGAAGCAGTTTTTAAAAGAATATAAATTCTAGTAAATTTAATTCCAGAACTATTAGATATTAATGATCCTCCAATAACAGTTATTAATATAAAGTATAAACTAAGATTATTGTCTGAATTTATTAGTGACAAACCAGAATTACTTAAGCTACTTAAAACGCTTATAATTATATTAAATCCACTGTAATCATTGAAATAAACTAATAAAATTAATGAAATAGACAATAAAACCAAATAAAGATCTTCCTTATGTTCTCTGATGATAATTTTTTTTTGAAAAACATTTAAGATTAAGAAAAAATTTAACATAGAAATTATAAGAGATAATATAAATATTAATTTTTGGGGATTTGATCTAATAATTTTATCTAAGGAATCTGTTGGTATAAATCCTCCAGCTGAAACTAAACTCATACTAAGATTTAAAGAATTAAACATTCTCACATCTGAGATATTTAATAATAAAAATATAATAAAACTTAATAAAGAATAATAAATAAAAATTCTAAGCAAAAGGTCTTTAATATTGCTCTGCGAGTTTACTCTAGGATCGCCAGAATAAGTTAAATCATTCATCTTGTATCGGAATTGTTTATTAGAAAAAATAAGAACTAAAAAAAACAAAAAATATAATCCTCCGACCCATTGCGAGGATGAACGCCATAATATTAAAGTAGGATCAAGATATTTAATATTCTTAAAAATAGAAAAACCAGTTCCCGTAAGACCAGAAATTGCTTCAAATAATGAATTAAAGAATGTTACTTTATAGTTACTTAAATAAAAGGGTAACGCAATAAATGAGGAGATAAGAAAATAAACTAAAATTATAAGCAATAATTGTTCTATAAAATTTATTTTTTTATCTGATTTTTTACTAACAAATAAAAGAGCTAAACCTATTACTAAAGAAATGATTAAAGTTATAAGATAAGAATTAATGCTTAAAAAATAATCAAAATAAGAAGAATATAAGATATTAATAAATGCTAGAATGCTTATAGGAAAACAGAAAAAGCTTAAATAAAAACTAATACCTTTAAAATTCATTATTAGATGGAACTGACACTAAAAATACTTTCAACTTCTTTCAATTGTTCTCTTTTAGCAAGAAAAACTACGAGATCATCTTTTTCAAAAATAAAATTTGATCTAGGTATAATAACTTGATCTTTTCTAACAATTGCTCCTATTCTAATATCTTCTGGTAAGTTTGAATCTCGAATTTTTTTATTTAGTAATTCTGATTTTTCTAGAATCTTTGCTTCAATAAATTCATACTCACCATCAAGAAGAGAATAAACTGTACCTATTGTTCCTCGATGAACATGTTCCATAATTCTAGAAACAGTTGTCATCCTTGGATCAACAAGATCATCAATATTTAATGAGTCTTGTAATAAATTGTAATTTGTTTTGTTGACTATAGCGATAGTTCTTTTTTTTAATCCTTTTTTTTCAGCCAATACACAAGCCATCATATTGTTTTCGTCATCGTTTGTTAGTGCAAGTACAGTTTCTGACTCTTCTAAATTTGCTTCTTTCAGGATATCTTCGTCTAATGCATCACCATTAATTACTATGGAAGATGAAAGATCATTAGCAATTTCTTCCGCTCTTTTTTTATCTTTTTCTATTATTCTTACTCTCGCATCCTCAAAATTAGTCTCTAACATTTTAGCAAGGTTCAAACCAATGTTTCCTCCACCAATAATTAAAATATTTTTTGATATTTTTTCTTCATGACCAAAAACTTTAAGAATTCCATTTAATTGATTGCTGCTTATAACCACATATACATTGTCATCTTCCAATAATTGATCATTTTTTTTTAGGTAAATAAATTTTTCTTTTCTAAGAGCTCCAAGAATATTAGCTTTAAAGTCTGGAAATTTTTTTGTTAAATCTTTTAAAGGTATATTCTTAATAGGACAATTTTTTTCGATTGATATTTCTAACATTTTTACTTTGTCATTAGCGAAAGGTACATTATCTAAAGCTCCTGGAGCCTCTAATCTTCTGTATAAAGATTTTGCCACTTCAAGTTCTGGTGAAATAATTACATCTATAGGAATATTAGATTTATTATAAAGTTTATTCCATTTTCCTTCTAAAAAATCTTTTGTTCTGATTCGAGCTATTTTTTTTGAAACATTAAATAAAGAACTAGCCAATTGACAAACAATCATATTAGTTTCATCATTTCTAGTTACTGCAATAACCATATCAGCATTTTCAGCTCCTGCATTTTCCAGAACTGTTGGTAGAGTAGCTCTTCCTACAATACCTTTAACATCTTGTGTGTCATTAATTTTCTTAATATCTTCAGAGGATTGATCAATAACAGTCACTGAATGGCCTTGTGCTGATAATTGTTTACTAATTGAAAAGCCAACCTTGCCGGCTCCACATATAATTATATTCATTTTAGTTTATACCTTTAATTCCTAAAGATTTTAATTTTCTATGAAGCGCAGATCTCTCCATTCCTATAAAATCTGCAGTTTTTGAGATGTTGCCATGATTTTTTTTTAACTGTGTGATCAGGTATTCTTTTTCAAAATGTTCTCTAGCTTCTTTTAGTGGTGAAGCAAAAGATTTCTCTAAAAGACTTTTATCATTTTCCATGGTTGGTGAAGATGCTAAAATATCATTCATTAATTTATTTATATTCTCTTTACTTTCATTAGCTGATAAAATAGTTACTCTTTCAACTAAATTTCTTAATTCTCTAACATTTCCTGGCCAATTATATGTATATAAATTGTCATTATTTATATTTACTTTAGATAATTGAACTCCATTTATTTCAGAGAGCTTTTCTTTAAAGTAATCTATTAACAAAGGAATATCTTCAGTTCTTGAAGAAAGAGAATTTAACTCTATTGGAACTACATTTAATCGATGAAATAAGTCTTCTCTAAATTTTCCAGCTTTGACCAATTCTTTTAGATTTTTTGATGTAGAGGAAATAAGACGGAAGTTTACATTAATATATTTAGAACCATTTAATCGTTTAAATTTTTGATCAATTAATACTCTTAAAATATTTGCTTGTGTTTCAAATGGAATCTCTGAAACTTCGTCAATCAGTAATGTTCCTTTATTAGCTCTTTCTAAAGCTCCGGAAGATATATTTTCACCTATCTCTTCACCAAATAATTCTTTTTCATATGTTTTTTCTTTAAGCAATGCAGCATTTAAAATTACGAAAGGCTCTTTTGATCTTAAAGAATTTTTATGTATTTTTCTTGCAACTAATTCTTTACCTGAGCCTGTCGGACCAGAAATTAATACCCTGCTTTCTGAAGATGATAATTTTTCAATAGTTTTTTTGATTTTTATAATTACCGGGCTTTTTCCTATCAGATCAAAAGAGTGAAATAGTTTGTTTTCAATAATATCTTTTTCTTTTTTTAAAGATGCTGTTTCTAATGCTCTATTAACATAATTCAATATTTTTTCTGTAGAAAACGGTTTTTCGATAAATTCGTAAGCTCCTAATCTTATTGACTCTACTGCCATCTGAACAGTTGCATGACCAGAGATCATAATCACAGGCGTTAGCTTATTTTTATTTACAATTAATTTTAAAAGATCAATGCCATCTTTATCTTCCTTGTCTAATTTAATATCAACTACAGCTAAATCAGGTAATTGTTTATTTATTTCTACAACTGCTTGATCATAGTTAGCGGCAGAACGAACTTTAAAATTCTGCTCTTTTAAAATATTGCAAATCAAAAAGCGTATGTCCGGATTATCGTCAATTACTAGGATTTCTTTATGCATGTATTTTTGGAAATGAAATTTCAATATTAATTCCATTTCCATCTTTCTTGTTTTTTATTAAAAAATCTCCTGAATGTTCATTTATAATCTTACTGACTATAGGTAAACCCAAGCCAGTCCCTTTTATTTTAGTGGTAAAATAAGGCGTCATTACCTTTTTTGTATCTGAAATACCCGTGCCATTATCTGTTAATCTAACAACTATATATTCCTTATTGCTGATAATTTCTATGTCAATTTTACCTTTAAAATTAGGGTTTTTTTTAACTAAATCCTGAAAAGCTTCTTCAGAGTTTTTAATTAGATTAATAAAAACTCTATTTAATTGTTCTCTGTCTCCATCTATCATTAATTCTTTTTCACTAAAAACAATATTGACTTTATTTTTTGATGATATTTCAACAAGTTCTACAGATTTATTAATTACTTCCACAATATTTATTTTTTTAAATATAGGTCTTGGCATTCTTGCAAAGTTTGAAAACTCATTCACTAAATTTTCAATATCTTTAATTTGTCTATTAATTGTTTCTAAATATTTTTCAAAATCTTCTCCATTCTTGCTTATTTTTGAAAAATATTTTTCTCTTAAACGATCTATAGACAATTGAATTGGTGTTAAAGGATTTTTAATTTCATGTGCAAGTTTTCTTGCTACAGACTCCCATGCCTCGTGTCTTTCAGTTGCAAGTAGCTTATCTTGTTGCTTTTTAAGTCTATCAATCATTAAATTAAAATTTTTATTTAATTGTTTAAATTCTTCATCAGACTCTATATTTGGAACTTTAACATCTAATGCTCCTTTGCTTATTGAGTCAGATGCGTTTATTAAATTAACAATAGGTTTAGTTAATCTAGAAGCAAATGTAATAGCTATAGAAGTTGATAAAAATAACAATAAAGTTACAACAATTATATAAATAATAGCAAAAGTAACTTTAATTCCTGTTTGGCTATTTTCTACTGAGTAATAAAAATTTACAGCTTGTTCTGTTTCATTTAGATACCTTAAAATTTCAGGATCGATATTTCTCGAAATATATAAATAAGTATCTACTAAGGAAGTTAATTTAGTCATTACTGTTGTTTTGTTTTCTAAATTGTTTGTAATAAAAACTGGCTTTCCTTCTAAAACTTCGTTGTAATCCTCGTCAGAAGGAACAATAAATTCATCTGTTATATCCCTTACATCTGATATCAGTATGTTGCCTAAACTATCTATCAAATAAATGTCATCTACTCTTCTTAAGATCTTTTCGGATTTCATAATAGCTTTAAATCTATTTGGGTTTGAGTAATAAAATCCTGATGCTCTATTTAAACCAACGCTCATTAATATAACGTCAGATTTAACAGTTTCTTTATTCTCTTCTAAATAATTTTTTGCTACATCATAAGAATTATTAACTGCTTTAGTTATTTGTTTATCAAAATAATTTTGAATGCTAAAATTAAAAAGAAATAATGAAAACATAGCTACTACCAAAGATGGTATTAATGTAAAAACAGAAAATATAGAGATATATTTTAGATTAGTTTGTGATCCTTTTTTGTTTTTTTTTCCAGCATAATAAAAACGATAAAAATTTTTAAAAATTAAGTAGAAAAAAATTATTAATAATCCGATATCAATGATTAATAAAATCTGTAAATTTTGATCTGTTAGAGGGACAAAACCTTCATTTATAAAGGTTAAAAAAGTCACAATCCCCATAAAAATACATAAAAATGAAGATAAAATAATCCAATTAAAGTTTTTTATAATTTTAAACATTCCAAATAAGCGTTAATTATTTATATAAATATAATATAAGTTTATACAATGAGTTTTTGTTTAATCATTCTTGCTGGAGGTAATAGCCATAGATTTAAATCTAATATAGGTAAACCTTATCAAAAAATTGCTGGTAAATCATTAGTTGAAATTAATGTAGATAAAGCTCGCAAATTTAAACAAATAAAAAAGATAGTTCTTGTATATAATAAAAAAGACTTAAAACGAGCAAGATCGCTTAGATTGAAAAATGTAAAACTTATAGTTGGAGGAAAAAATCGACAGCAATCAGCATTTAATGCTTTAAGGTATTTGACTTCTATAAAGGGTATTTCAAAAGTTTTGATTCATGATGTAGCAAGACCTAATTTTTCTTTAAAACTACTTAAATCAATAATTCAGAACATCAAAATTAATAGAGCGGTAGTTCCAAAAATAATCATTCAAGATGCTGTAAAACAAAAAATGGAGTCGAGTTTAAATGAATATATTTTAGGTAAAAGTAGAGATAATTTATTTTTAACTCAAACTCCTCAAGCATTTAATCTAAAAGAAATTTATCACCTACACAAAACCAATGCTGGTAAATATAAGGATGATGATGTTTCATTATATATGGATCTAAATAAAGTTAAATTTATAGATGGTGAAAAAAATAACTTCAAAATCACAGAATTATCTGATTTTGAAAATTTAAAAAATATCTATAAATCTAAAATTAGCGTAGGAATAGGTTTTGATGTTCACAGACTTGTTCCGAAAAAAAAATTATATCTAGGTGGATTAAAGATAAAATCTCTATTAGGAACTTTGGGTCACTCTGATGGTGATCCAGTATTGCATGCGATAACAGATTCAATTCTTGGTGCTTGCAAAATGGGAGATATAGGTCAAATGTTTTCTGATAAAAGCAAAAAATATAAAAACATCAGATCTACAATTTTGCTTGGACAAGTAATAGACAAGATTAAATCTAAAGGTTATTTTATAAATAATATTGATATAAATATAATTACTCAAACTCCAAAAATAAAAAAATATAAAAACAAAATGATAAAAAATATTTCAAAACTTTGTGAAATTTCCAATGATCAGATTAATATAAAAGGAAAGACAACAGAAAAATTAGGTGTAATTGGAAGAGAAAAAGCTATCGCTTGCGAAGTTATAACATCCGTAATTAAATATGAGTAATAAAATTAATTTTTTATTTGTCACTTTATTTGGAATTGGAAAAATTAAAAAAATACCTGGAAGTATCGCATCGCTAGTTACGATATTATTTTTATTTTTTTTATTTCATATTATAAATATTGAGCCGAATATTGCTTTAATTTCATTAATAATCGTTTTTTTTATATCTTTATACGCAGTCAACATTTATATAAAAAATATAGATGATAAAGATCCTAAAGAAATAGTTATTGATGAATTTGTGGGACAATCTATTCCTATATGCCTTTATGAAATTGCTCACGAGACCACTAATGAAATTAACGAAACATTAACATTCTATTTTATAATGTTTATATTGTTCAGAATTTTCGATATCGCTAAACCCTATCCTATTAACTATTACGATAAAAATTTTAAGAATAGCTTTGGAGTCGTAATGGATGATGTGTGTGCAGGTTTATATGTAGTAGCTGTACTTGTTTTATACATGGTTCTAGGCACATGAAAAAAAATATAATTAATATTATTAAGATTCTTAAACGAAAAAAATTAAAAATATCAATTGCTGAGTCTTGTACAGGTGGAATGCTCTCAAGTGCTATTACATCAGTTGGTGGTTCATCTAAAGTATTTGATATGGGTTTGGTAACCTACTCTAATCAATCTAAAATTAATATTTTGAAAGTTCCTAAAAAGATTATTCAAAAACATGGTTCTGTTAGTGTTCAAAGTTGTTTATCGTTGGTTAATAATCTAAATAAAATTAGTAAAAGTAAAATTTGCGTTTCTATCACTGGAATTGCAGGACCTACTGGAGGAACAAGACAAAAACCAGTTGGACTCGTCTATATTGGAATTAAGAATGGAAAAAAAATATTTATAAATAAATGTCAGTTTAAAAATAAAGGTAGATCCTATATTCAAAAATCTACTGTTAGAAAATGTATTGATTTAATTTTAAAACAATTATAATTTCTTAGATTGGATAGCTAAATTGTTGAAGACCTACAATAAAATCCAACAAATGGGCTACAAAACTGCTAAATGTTAAAAAAATTAAAAAGACATTGATATAAAGCAGAAATATTAAAGCATTTCTTTTTCTTTTTCTTTTTAAAAAATTTATATCTTCTGGAGACCATTCTTTGTTCTTAGACTTAAAATCGTAAGAAAACATCCAATATGTTAGATCGCTTTCATTTATATCTCCTGTTCTAATTTTCTGAATATAAGAAACTAAAAACTTACTAGTTATAAATAAAGATATTAATAAAAAAGTTATGCCTAACATTATTTATATAATTTGATTGCTCTTTCTTCAAAAGATTTGGCTATTTTATTAAGGCCAAGTTCAAATGATTTTTTCATTATAGAATTCAAAATCGGATTTTTTAACTCAAAGTCGATTAAAAATTCTAACTGAGTTCCATTGTTTATTTCTTTAAAAGACCACTCATTCTTTAAATATTTTAATGGCCCATCAAGATTTGTAACTATAATTTTATCTTTTTCTTTGTAATAAGAAACGTGACTAGAGAAAGTTTCATTTAAGAGACTTTTACCTACTTTTAAATCTCCATTAAAGGTTATCAGATCTTTACTTTCATCTTTATCATAAGTCCTTCCTTCTATACACCAAGGTACAAATTCCGGATACTTTTCGATATCCAAAACCATTTTGATAAGTTGATCTTTTTTACAAGGAATAATCTTTTTTATTGATGCGGATGACATTCAAGTTGCTTATTTCTTGCGTCTTGTAACTTTCTAAAATCTTCATCAGCATGATAGGATGATCTGGTTAAAGGAGACGAAGATACTAGCAAAAAACCTTTTGATTTAGCTATAACTTCTAATTCTTTAAATTCATCAGGATGATAATAGCGATTTAAAGGATGGTGTTTAGGTGATGGCTGCAAATACTGTCCGATAGTTATAAAATCAACATCAGCTGATCTCAAATCATCCATGACTTGAATAATTTCCTCTTTATCTTCTCCTAAACCAACCATAATTCCAGATTTAGTAAAAACTTTTTTATTTAATTTTTTAGCATTTTTTAAAAGATCTAATGAAGCAAAATATCTAGCCCCTGGTCTGACAGCTGTATAAAGTCTAGGTACAGTTTCAATATTGTGATTAAAAACATCTAGATCTGCCTCTAGAACTTTTTTATAAGCATCACCTTTTCTTAAAAAATCCGGAGTTAAAACTTCTATTGAGGTGTAAGGATTTTTTTTTCTAGTTGCTGTAACAACTTTATAAAAGTGATTTGATCCTCCATCAGCAAGATCATCTCTATCAACTGAAGTTATAACTACATGTTTTAAATTAAGAGTTTTAACCGCATTAGAAATTTTTACAGGTTCATATATATCTAAACTTGTAGGTTTTCCTGTTTTTACATCACAAAAAGCACAAGCTCTAGTACAAGTATCTCCCATAATCATAAATGTTGCATGTTTTTTACTCCAACACTCAGTGATATTTGGACAATTAGCTTCTTGGCAAACAGTTACAAGATTATTTTGATTTACAACTTTTTTAGTTTCAAAAAATATTTTAGAATCCATAATTTTTGAACGAATCCATTCGGGTTTTCTTTTAATTGGATTAATAGGCTTATTAACTTTTTCTGGATGTCTTAATTTAACTTTCATCTTAATTTAATTAAAATTTCATCTTTAATACCGTACTTTAACTTTTCTCTATATAACATATCTAAATAATCTAAATCATTACTAGTAATTAATCTAATTTTATGTTTCAAATCTTTAAGTTCTTCATTGAGAACTTGTTCTTTTTGAATAAGTCCTTCGTACGTTTTTTTCTTTTCAAAATATGAAACTAAACCTCTTTCTCCACCAATAAGATTAATTCCAATATAAAGTGTAAGAAATATATTTAATAATATAAGCTTTTTCTTTTTAAAACTCTCAATTAGCCGCATTATTAGATTTTAGCCATTTTAACCTGATTTCCAAGTTCTTCTTCTATGCGTAACAGCCTGTTATATTTAGATACTCTTTCTGATCTAGCTAATGATCCTGTTTTTATTTGAGATGATTCTGTAGCTACTGCTAAATCAGCAATAAATGTATCCTCTGTATCTCCTGATCTATGAGAAATAATTGTTTTAAAATTGGCTTTTCTGGCACTCTCTACCACCTCTAAAGTTTCTGATAAAGTGCCAATTTGATTAGGTTTAACTAAAATACTATTAGCAGATTTATTACCTATTCCTTTTTGTAATCTTTTGGAATTTGTTACAAATAGGTCATCACCAACAATTTGAACATTTTTCCCAATCTCAGTTGTAATTTTTTTCCAAGACTCCCAATCCTCTTCGGCAAAAGGATCTTCAATAGATTTAATAGGATATTTAGAAATTAATTTTTTATAATAATTAATAACATCATCTACTAAAGTAAAGTTTTTTGATTGAATTGAATATTTACCCTCTTTATTAATTAATTCATTAGCAGCCACATCTAGACATATTACAACGTCTTTACCAGGTTTTAATTTTGATTTTTCTATTGCATTTACGATTAATTCTAAAGCCTCTTCATTGGTATTAATTGATGGGGCAAAACCTCCTTCATCTCCAACATTAGTGAGCATTTTTTTTGATTTTAATAAACTTTTTAAATTTTGAATAACAAGAAAACATTTTTCAACAGCATCCATAAAATTTTTTGCTGAGTCTGGTCTGATCATAAACTCTTGAATATTTAGATCATTATCTGCATGAGCTCCTCCATTAATAATGTTCATTAAAGGATATGGTAGAGAAAAAGATTTTCCTAAATTTTTATAAAGTGGTTTTTTAAGCGATAAGGCTGCTGATTTTGAATTAGCTAAAGATACGGCTAAAGTTGCATTTGCTCCAAGATTTATTTTATTTTCGCTACCGTCTAAATCTAATAAAACTTTATCAATTTTGAATTGGTCGGTTGGATCCAATCCTTTTAAACGTGATACAATTTTTTTATTAATATTTTCAACAGCTTTATTAACGCTTTTGCCTAAAAAATTATTTTTATCTTGATCTCTTAATTCGTAAGCTTCAAAGGCTCCTGTAGACGCGCCTGATGGTGATATAGCTATAGCAGAAATTTCATTATCTAAAAAAACTTCTGCTTCAACAGTTGGGTTTCCTCTGCTGTCAAAAACCTGACGACCTTTAACGTTGATAATTTTTGCCATCTAGTTATTTTTTAATTAAATTATCTATTTCAGTTAATTTTTTTAATAAATTTTTTATTTCATTTAATGGCACCATATTTGGACCATCTGATGGTGCATTATCTGGATCATCGTGAGTTTCCATAAAAATTGCGGCAACTCCTACAGCAATTGCAGCTCTGGCTAAGTAAGGAACAAATTCTCTTTGTCCTCCACTTTTTTCTCCCATTCCTCCAGGTTGTTGAACTGAGTGAGTGGCATCAAAAACAATTGGAAAACCAAATTTCGTCATAATAGGTAAAGCTCTCATATCTGATACTAAAGTGTTATACCCAAAGCTTGCACCTCTTTCTGTAATTAAGATATTTTTATTTCCAGACTCTTCAATTTTTTTTATTACATTGGCCATGTCCCATGGGGCTAAAAATTGACCTTTCTTAACATTTATAATTTTTCCTGTTTTCGCTGCAGCAATAAGTAAATCTGTTTGACGACATAAAAATGCAGGTATTTGTAAAACATCTACATGTTCAGAAACGATTGAACATTGCTCAGCTGTATGAACATCAGTTAAAACTGGGACACCAACTTCTTTTCTTATTTTATCAAATATAGGTAAAGATTTTTCTAATCCCATCCCTCTTTTTCCTTTAAGACTTGTTCTGTTAGCTTTATCAAAAGAAGTTTTATAGATTAAATTTATTCCTAGATCAGAGGTAATTTTTTTAAGTTCATTGGAAATTTTCATTGCGTGGGCTTCGTTCTCTAGCTGACAAGGCCCTGCGATTAAAGTAAATGCCTTATCATTAGCAATCTCAAAACTAGAACATTTTACTTTATGATTTTTCATTTTTTCGAATTGATCTTTGCGGCCTTTATAAATGATGAGAATAAAGGATGTGGTATTAAAGGTCTAGATTTAAATTCAGGATGAAACTGAACTCCTATAAACCAAGGATGATCCCTCAATTCAATAATTTCTGGTAGTTTATTGTCTGGAGACAAGCCTGAAAAAATCATACCTTTATTTTCAAAATCTTCTTTATAATTAATGTTAACTTCATATCTATGACGATGTCGTTCTTCGATCTTCAAAGAATTATAAATTTTACTTATTTTTGTGTCTTTTTTAAGTCTTGCTTCATAGCTTCCTAATCGCATGGTTCCGCCTAGATCCTTATCAGTTCCTTTTATTAATTTACCATCCTTAACCCATTCACTCATCAAACCTACAACGGAAGCTTTTGAAGATCCAAACTCGCTTGAGGTTGCATTTTTTATATTTAATTTATTTCTAGCAAATTCGATAATCGCCATTTGCATACCAAAACAAATGCCAAGAAATGGTATTTTGTTTTTTCTGGCATAATGTATCGCTGCAATTTTACCTTCGGTGCCTCTTTTTCCAAAACCTCCTGGTATTAAAATCCCTGATACACCTTTCAATGTATTATTTATTTCTCTTGGTTTTAAATGATCAGATTCAATTCTTACAAGATTAACTTTCAAATTATTTGCTATACCACCATGTGTTAATGCTTCATCTAAAGATTTATAAGCATCTTTAAGTTCTACATATTTTCCAATTATTGCAATATTTACTTTGTTTTTAGTATTTAAAACTAATTGAGTAATTTTCTTCCACGGTTGAAGATTGACTTTCTTTTTAGATTTAATCTTAAAAAATTTTAATACCCTCTCATCGAGTTTCTCTTTATTAAAGCTTATTGGAGCTTCATAAATTGTCTTTACATCAACGGTTTGTATTACATCTTCAATTGAAACATTGCAAAATAAAGAAATTTTCTTTCTTTGATCTAAAGGAATAGATCTTTCTGATCTACAAATAATAATATCTGGCTGAATCCCAATGCTTCGTAATTCTTTTACCGAGTGTTGAGTGGGTTTTGTTTTTATTTCATCAGAAGCTTTCATATAAGGAACTAAAGTAAGATGAATAAATAGAGTATTTTTTCTACCTATTTCATTTGAAAATTGTCTTATAGCTTCTAAAAATGGTAGACTTTCTATATCCCCAACTGTCCCACCTATTTCACAAATTACAAAGTCTTCTTTTGAGACATCGTTTTTTATGAACTCCTTAATTCTATTAGTGATATGAGGTATGACTTGTACAGTTTTACCTAAGTATTTACCCTGACGTTCTCTTTTTAAAACATCATTATAGATTTTTCCCGTTGTAATATTGTCAGATTTTTTTGCCGAAATTCCTGAAAATCTTTCATAATGACCTAAATCAAGATCTGTTTCGGCTCCATCATCCGTCACAAAAACTTCACCATGTTGAAATGGACTCATAGTTCCTGGATCAACATTTAGATAAGGATCCAATTTTCTAATCCTAACTTTATAACCTCTTGATTGTAATAAATATGCTAGTGAAGCAGATGATAATCCCTTGCCTAAAGATGAAACCACGCCGCCAGTAACGAAAATGTATCGCGCCATGGAAGTATGTTATACTTTAAAAATCCTTAAACACAAAGAGTTAAATTTACTTTGATTGAGGAATTTGTGGAAGGTTTGAATCTTCTTCTTCTTGTTTCTCAAGAACTGACTGTGTTTCACGTAACTCATCTCGAGAGATTGCAACTATGGCCACGCTACAAATTATAAATAAAGCAGCAATTACAGATGTAAATTTAGTTAGAAAACTTCCTACTGATCTTGCTGACGTGAAATTATCCTGTGAAACACCTAATCCTAGTGCTCCTCCTTCAGATTTCTGTAATAAAACAGAAACAACTAAAATTACTGCAAGAATTATATTAATTGTAACTAGCAAACTTTCCATAATGCTTATCTATAGTAATTTTTTATTATATCAATAAATTTTTTAGAAGATTTTGATGCTCCTCCAATTAAAAACCCATCTATTTCTCTAATTTGTCTAAAAAGATCTATATTTTTTTCATCTACTGAACCACCATAAAGAACTGCAGGGCTATTTTTTTTAAAAATATTTTTTAAAGTTTTCTTAATATGATTAGTAGTCTTTAATAAATCCTTTTGATTTGGTATTTTTCCAGTTCCGATTGACCAAATAGGTTCGTAGGCAACAATAATATTGTTTTTATTAAATTTTTTTTCCAAAACTTTAGTCAATTGACTCTTTAACACTCTAAATGTTTGTTTGTTTTTTTTTTGAAATTTATTTTCACCGATACAAAAAATAACTTTTAAATTATTTTTTAAAGCAAAGATTACCTTGTTTTTTAAAATTGAGTCTGTATCTCCCTCTGCTCTATTATCAGAATGACCAATCAAAGTGTATTTAGCCCCAACTTTTTTAAGCATATGAGCGCTTATCGCAGCTGTATTAGATGAAAAAGGATCTTTTTGATAACAATTTTGAGAACCTATCATTATCCTTTTATTTTTAAAATGTTTTACAAAAGATTCTAATAGCGTGTATGGAGGAGTAAAAATTATACGATATTTATTTCTATTTTTATCTCTAGATCTAAAATAATTAATCTTATTAAGTATGTTAATTGATCTAGGAACACCAAACATTTTCCAATTTCCAATAAAATACTTCATTATTTGCCTTAGTTTAAATTTTGATCTATAGGTGTATAGTTTTAAAACACTTATTAAATTAATAAAATGGCAACTTCAATAGGAAAATTATCTAAATCATTTTTACTGAAACTTCTTGTAGGTATTATCATTTTACCATTTGTATTTTGGGGGATGGGCGATGTTTTCAGAGGCGGGAATCAAAATGTGATTGCTACGATTGACTCAAAAAAAGTAAGTACTCAAGAATTTGTAAATTATTTAAATCAACTAAATTTAAATGAAAAAGAAATAAAAGATTTAAAAAATAATGATTTAATAGAAAAAGTATTGGGAGAGTACATTGGTCGTAAAGTTATGGCTTTAGAAATAGAGCAATCAGGAATAACTGTAAATGATAACTCTCTAAGAAATATAATCAAAAATGATAAATTATTTTCAAAAAATAATAAATTTTCAAGAACGAAATATGAAAAGTTTCTTCTTAAAAGCAATGTTACTGCCCCTGTGTTTGAAAAAAATATTGTTGAACAAGAATCTAGGAGACAATTATTAAGTTTTTTGGCTGGAGGTGTATCGATTCCAAATATTTTAGTAGAAAATGAATTTAGAAAGGAAAATCAAATTAAGACAATAAAGTATATAGATTTAGAAAAATTTCATTCAAATAAAAAACCATCTGAGGAAAAAATTAAAGAGCTTTATGATAAAAATAAGAATTTATTTATTCATGAGTTTAAATCAATTCAATATGCAGAAATAGCTCCTCTCGCGATATCTGGCGGAAGCGAATACGATGAAGCTTTTTTCAAACAACTAGATGTTTTAGAAAATAAAGTTTTAGATGGTCAATCTTTTGAAGAAGCTTCTAAAGAAAATAATTTAAAAATAATTGCAATTGAAAATATTGATGGCAATAAAAAGGATAAAAATGATAAAAAAAATGAAAACATATCGAATAATCTTTTCAAAAAAATCTATTCTATAAAAAATGAAAGATCACCTGAAGTTTTAAAGGTAGATAATAAGTATTTTTTAGCTGAAATAAAATCTATTGAAAAGAAAAATAAAACTATAAATGATCCTGACGTTTTAAAAGCAATCAATGCTCAAATAAGATTCCAAAATAAAATAAAAAACAATGCATCTATTGTTAAAGATATAAGCATGGGTGCATTTGATAAAATGAAAATGGAAAAATTTGCTAAAGATAATAATTTGGAGTTCAAAGAATATAAAATTTCAGGTTTAAAACAAAACGAAGTTTTTCCAGAAGCATTTATTAGAAGGATATTTGCAATTAGTGATAGTAAGGTTGATCTTATTACTGACAGTACATTAACTAAAAATTTTTTGATTCTAACAGTTAAAACTGAATATAAAAAAATAGAAAAAAATTCTAATGAATTTGAAAAATATGAAGCAAAAGCAAGACTTAATTTAACAAATAAAATTTATAGAACTTTTGATGAGGAGTTAAATAATAAATATAAAGTTGAATTAAATCAAAAGACTATTGAGCGTGTAAAAAGTTCATTTTAATGAAAATTAATACAAATTTTAACAAATTCAAAAAACTACATTTTAAAAAAAAACATCAGATTCTTTTCTGTTCAAGTCATTGTAAAGAATATCAAAGAGTAGAAAATTTATTCAGGTTTTTATTGGCTGAAAAAAATAGTTTCATTTTTGAATCTGTAGAAAAAGGTAAAATAAGAGGCAGGTACACTATTATTGGATTAAACCCAGATAAAATATGGGATGTAAACAAAAATATAATAACGGTAAATAGTTTAGGAAGAAAAAATAGGATTAAAGCAGATCCTTTAATTTATATAAATAAATTGATTAAGAATTTTAATATAGAGATTCCAAAGCAACTACCCTCTATGTCTTCAATGTTAGTTGGTTATTTTTCATATGATATTATTCGTTATATTGAAAGAATACCTGATCGATGTAAAGATGATCTTAAAATTCCAGATATAAGATTATCTAGACCAAAGAATCTGGTAATTTATGATAATTTAAAGAAGAAAATCTATTATATAGAAAATATATATTCAGATACAAAAATTAAAAATTATAAAGAAACTTATGACTCAATAATCAATAGATTTAATTTATTTAGAGATTATGAAAATATTAAGTTGCCCGAAAAATTTACCTATAAAAAAAATAAAAATTTAATTAAATCTAATACTTCAAAAGAAAAATTTGAGTCATTAGTTAAAAAAGCAAAAAAATACATTGAAAAGGGAGATATTTTTCAAGTTGTCATTAGCCAACGTTTTGAAAGAAAAATTGAAAAAAAACCAATTGAAATTTATAACTATCTGAGAAAATCTAACCCTTCTCCTTTCATGTTTTATTTTAATTATGAAGATTTTAATGTATTGGGAAGCAGTCCTGAAATTTTAGTTAGACTAAGAAAAAAAGAAGTTACCATTAGACCTATTGCGGGTACTAGACCTAGAGGAAAAAATGATAAAGAAGATAAAAAATACGAATTGGATTTACTTAAAGATAAAAAAGAATTAGCCGAACATCTCATGCTTTTAGATCTAGGAAGAAATGATGTAGGAAAAGTCGTAAAAACTAATTCAGTTAAGGTCACGGAAAAATTTAAAGTAGAAAAATATTCACATGTTATGCATATAGTTTCTAATGTTGTAGGCAAATTTAACAATAAGTTTTCACTTTTTGAGACTTTATTATCAGGTTTTCCTGCTGGTACTGTTAGTGGGGCTCCAAAAATTAGGGCAATGGAAATAATAGATGAGCTGGAGAAAAATAAAAGAAAATTATATGCTGGGGGTATAGGATATTTCACATCTAATAATGAATTTGATACTTGTATAGCGCTACGAACAGCTTTAATTAAAAATAATAAATTCTATGTACAAGCTGGAGCTGGGGTAGTAGCAGACAGCAAACCTCATAAAGAATATACAGAGACAGTTAATAAAGCTAAAGCATTAATGAGAGCAATTGATTGAATGAAAATTTTACTTATAGATAATTACGATAGTTTTACTTACAATCTGTATCATTATATTTCAAAATTTAAAAAAAATATTGATGTAATTAGAAATGATAAAATAAATAGTAAAGATATTTTAAGAAAAAAATACAATAAAATAGTTATTTCACCAGGCCCTGGAAATCCTAACCAAGCAGGCAATTGTTTAAAAATTGTAAAAGATGTACATAAAAAAATACCAATTTTAGGTGTTTGTCTCGGTCATCAAATCATTGGTCAAGTATTTGGAGGAAAAATTATTAATGCTAAGCATTTAATGCACGGTAAAATAAGCAAAATTAACCACGTAAAAAAAGGATTGTTCAAAAACATTAAAAATAATTTTGAAGCTACTAGATATCACAGTTTAGTCGTTAGTAGAAAAAGTTTTCCTAAAGATCTTATCATTACCGCTGAGACTAAAGACAAGACGATAATGGGACTAATGCATAAATATTATGATATACATGGGTTTCAGTTCCATCCTGAGAGTATAAGCACTAAAATGGGTATGAAATTGATAAAAAATTTTATAGCTAATTAATATGACTGACATTATTGAAAAATTAAAAAATGGGCAAAATTTATCATTTGAAGAAAGTAAAGTTCTGTTTACTGATCTAATGGAAGGTAAACATTCTGAAGAGTTAATCGTAGAAATTTTGGAGTCTTTTATAAAAAAAGGAGAAACCAAAGACGAACTTGCAGGTGGTATTTTTGTATTAAGAAATAAAGCAAAAAAGGTAAAAACTGATCCTAATACTATAGATACGTGTGGAACAGGTGGAGATGGGCAAAACTCTCTAAATATATCAACTGCTGCAGCTATCGTGCTTGCTAGTATGGGAGTAAAAGTTGCTAAACATGGTAATAAAGCTGTTTCATCAAATTGTGGGTCAGCAGACGTTCTGGAAGCATTAAATATAAATATAAATTTAAAGCCAGAAGAGGCAGAAAATTCTATTAATAAATTTAATTTTGCTTTTATGTTCGCACCAAATTATCACTCGGCAATGAAGTATGTGGGACCAGCTAGAAAAAAAATGGGCAAAAAAACTATATTTAATCTAATCGGTCCTTTGAGTAACCCTGCTCAAGTTAAAAGACAAGTAGTTGGAGTTTTCGATAAAAAATGGATGACACCTTTTGCAGAAGCCTTAAAAGAAAACAGCGTAGTACATGCTTATATAGTTCATAGTGAAGACGGTATGGATGAAATCTCTCCTTTTGCAAAAACAAATATAGTTGAGTTAAAAAATAATATTATAAATGAGTTTACAATAGACCCAAAAGATCTCGGGATAAATTCAAATAATAAAAATAATCTATTAGGTAAAAATGCAAAATATAACTCTTTAAAAATAATTGAAATATATAAAGGTGCCTCCAACGAATTTTCACAAGCTGTTGCTTTAAATGTAGCAGCAGGATTGATTGTCTCAAGTCAATATAATGATTTTAAAGAAGCTTATAATAAAGCAATAGAACAATTGAATTCAGGAAATGTTTTTCATTTCTTAAAAAAAATACAATCAGCTTAATGCCTAATATACTTGAGCAAATAATACAAGACAAAAAAGATGTATTAGATTCTGTTAAAAAGAATAATTCTCTAGACTCATTAGAAAAAAAAATTAAAAGTTTAAATTTTTTTTATAATTTTAAAAAAGTAATTCAAAACAATAAAGAAATTTCTTTAATAACTGAAATTAAAAAAGCGAGTCCTTCAGCTGGTATTTTAGTTGAAAACTTTAATCATTTAGATATAGCAAAAATGTTTATAGATTACGGAGCTACTTGTCTGTCGGTTCTCACAGAAGAAAAACATTTTTTAGGAAAATTAGATTACATTACAGATATTAAGAATAAATTTAAAATACCTGTGCTAGCTAAAGATTTTTTTATTGACCCCTATCAAGTTGCATTATCTAAAAGTTTTGGTTGTGACTGTATTCTTTTAATCATTTCAGCGCTTGATGGAAATCAAGCTAATGAAATTTATGATGAAGCAATTAAACACAACTTAAGTGTTATTGTAGAGGTACATAATCAAAAAGAAGCTGAGATGGCTTTAAATTATAGCGAAGCTTTAATTGGAATAAATAATAGAAATTTAAAAACATTAGAAATCTCAATTAACAATACAATCTCAATGTTTGAAATCTTAAAAAGCCATAAAGGACCTCTAATCTCTGAAAGTGGAATCAAAAATGAAAAAGATGCCAAATATATTTTAGAAAAAACCGGTATTAAAAATTTCCTTATAGGAGAATCACTTTTAAAATCTAGCAATCCTGAGGAATTAATGAAACGAATTATTCAAATAAACCAATAAAATAGAGGTTAATTTTAAGTTGTAATTTAAATAGAACTTTTATAGAACATTAATGTACGAGGTTTGTTCTATGCTTACAAAAAAACAAAAAAACTTATTAATATTTATTAATAAAAAGATTAGATCTACAGGGATATCTCCTTCATATGAAGAGATGAAAAATTCACTCAACCTTAAGTCGAAATCTGGAATACATAGATTAATTTCAGCTTTAGAAGAAAGGGGTTTTGTAAAACGTTTAGCTCACAAAGCTAGAGCTTTAGAAGTTATAAAATTACCAGAAAATGCTAGCGCTAATGATATTTTTAATACTTTTACTCCAAGTGTAATTAAAGGTGGTTTAGATAAAAATAGTAAGAAATCTACTGATGTATCTATTTTAGGAAGTATTGCTGCTGGAACACCTATTGAAGCGATTCAACAAGAAGTTGATAGAGTTGCATTGCCAGAAGATTTGCAAAATAACGGAGAGCACTATGGTCTAAAAGTTAAAGGTGACTCTATGATAGAAGCTGGAATTGCTGATGGCGATACAGTAATAGTTAAAAAAACTTCCAATGTAGATAGTGGTCAAATTGCAGTAGTATTAATTGATGACCAAGAAGCTACTTTAAAAAGAATAAGAAAAAAAGGTAACACTATTGCTCTAGAAGCGGCTAATAAAAATTACGGAACTAAAATATACGCTGCAAATAGAATAAAAATTCAAGGTAAACTTGTTTCTTTATATAGAAACTTTCATTAAAATAGTTTAATTAACTTAAATGTCTTTTAATTGTAGGTTTGCGCCCTCTCCTACTGGGCCACTTCATATTGGTGGTGTTCGTACTGCTTTGTTTAATTGGTTGCTTGCAAAAAAAAACAAAGGAAAGTATTTTCTTAGAATTGAAGATACTGATAAAGAAAGATCGAAAGAAGAATTCACAAAACAAATTATTGCCTCATTATCTTGGCTTGGAATTGAACACGATGGTAAAGAATATATTCAATCTAAAAACATCTCAAAACATATAGATATTGCAGAAGAGCTTCTTAAAAAAGGATTTGCATATAAATGCTATTGTACTGAAGAAGAAATTACAGAACAAAAAGAAAAGTGCAAGAAACAAGGTATACCCTATGTTTATAACAGAAAATGGAGGGATGCAAAAGATCTTAAAATTCCACATGATATCGAACCTGTTATAAGATTTAAAAGTAAGATTTCGGGAAATACAATTATTAAAGACTTAGTCCAAGGAGAAAGAAATATTTCAAATTCTACAATAGAAGATTTTATAATTTTAAGAAAAGACAAAACTCCAACTTACCAGTTGTCTGCTACAGTTGATGATCATTCAATGGATATAACTCATGTTATAAGAGGAGATGATCATATGATTAATTCATTTAAACAAAAACAAATTTATGATGCTATGGGATGGAAAGTTCCTAATTTTGCTCACATACCATTAATACATAGCGAAAAAGGCAAAAAACTATCTAAAAGAGATAATGCCTCTACTCTCGAAGATTACATTAAGATTGGAATTATTTCAGATGCTTTGAGAAACTATCTGTTAAGATTAGGTTGGTCATATAAAGACAAAGAAATTTTTACCAAACAAGAAAGTATTGAATTATTTAATTTAGAAGGTGTGGGAAAATCACCATCAAAACTAGATATGACTAGAATATTCTCAATTAATGAAACATATATAAAGTCTGTAGATGAAAAAGATTTGTTTAAATTTTTAAAAGATTATGTCTCTAAATACAAAAAACCTATAGAACCATCTAAAGAAACTATCCTGTTAAAATCAATGATTTTTTTAAAAAATAAAGCTAAAACTTTAGAAGATATTTGGAATAATGCTCAATATATTATCAATGATAATATTGAAATAGATAGTAATGACAAAAAACTTATCGATGATTTAGCAAAAAAAGTTATAAAGGATTTTATTTCTGAATATACAAAACTGACAAAATTATCTAGAGAAACTTTAGAGCCTGTAATTAAATCTTTAATAGATAAACATAAAACTAACTTCAAAGGTGTAGGTCAGCCTTTAAGAATAGCTTTAGTAGGATCAAGATTTGGCCCAGCGCTTTATGATTTAATTTTGTCATTAAATAAAGATGAAGTTTTAAAAAGATTAAACAAAATCTAATGAAGGAAGCTCTATCTTTTAGAATAAGAAAAAGTTCTTTTTATGATAAAAAATCTAATACTCCTTTTAAAATTAGTAGATCAAAATTTAATTATTTTCTTGAATGTAAAAGGTGTTTCTATTTAGACAGAGTCAAAGGACTTAAAGAACCTTCATTGCCAGGTTGGGCGCTCAACAATGCGGTAGATGAACTTCTAAAAAAAGAATTTGACGAATATAGAAAACAACAAAAACCTCATCCCATTATGGTAAAACATAATTTAAATTTTGTTCCTTACCAACATAAGGATCTAGATATTTGGAGAAACTCTTTAAAAGGAGGAATTTCATATTTAGATGAAAAAACCAATTTAATATTACATGGAGGCATTGATGATCTTTGGTTTGATTTGAATGAAAAAAAATTAGTGGTTGTAGATTATAAAGCCCAGTCCTCCAATAATCCTATAACAATTTCTTCTTATTTAGAATCTCATTGGCATACTAGTTATAAAAAACAAATGGATATTTACGTTCATATTTTAAGAAACATGAATTTTAAAGTTTCTGATCTTTCTTATTTTTATGTTTGTAATGGAGAAAAAACTAATAATAATTTCAATAATAGAATAGATTTTAAAACTACACTTGTCCCTTACCATGTTGATACATCATGGATTGATAGTAAACTTAAAGAAATGAAAAATGTTTTAAATTTAGATAAACCTCCTGAAATTGAAAAAACTTGTGAAAAATGTGCTTACTTAAAAGGCGGAAAAGATTTTTTTTAATTTATTTATTATTATCATTATCATCATTAGATGATTGATCTGTATTATCTGTTTGAGTTTCTTCTGTAGTTTCAGGTGGTGTTTCTTCTTGAGATGATTCTTGTTGTTCTTGTACTGGATCTTCTTTTGGTTCTGGTGTTGGTTCAGGTTCTGGTTGTTGACTTGACTCTTGTCTACCAATATCTGCAGCGCTTTGAGGTTCAGGTTCTCTTCTCATAAAATAATAAACTCCTGCAGCTATTGCCGCTATTGCTGCTAAAACATATACGATGATACTTAACCAATCACTTTCCTCTTCTTCTGATTCAGTCGTTTCTTGAGTTGTCTCAAGTTCAGTTTCTTCTGGTTTAGCTTCAACTTCTTGTTCTTGTTGTTGGTTAACCTCTTCCTCGTTTGGTTCAGCTTCTTTTGCAGTCTCTGGTTCTGGTTCTGGTTCAGGTTCTGGTTCAGGCTCTGGTTCGGGTTCGGGTTCGGGTTCAGGTTCAGGTTCAGGTTCTGGTTCTGGTTCTGGTTCTGATTTTATTTCAGGGGGAGGAGTTGTGACTTCCTCTGTTTTAACTACTTTTTCTTCTTCAATTATCTCGTCGTCTTTTGGTTTTGGTGAAATTATGCCGGTTGCAACGACAATGGCACCAATACCAATTACGATAATCAAGTCCATAGAATCACTATATTTTATTAGTAATTAAATTCTATAAATTTATCTCAGCAATATGTACGATTTGGGGTGTTGTGGATATTTAGCTTTTTAAAGCTAATAAATGGTGTTTAATGCTTTCCGATAAAGCTAATAAATCGTAACCACCCTCTAAAAAAGAAATTACTCTTCCCTCAGAATGTATATTAGCTAAATCTACAATCCTTTTTGTGATTTCATAAAAATCTTCCGATTCTAAATTAATATTTGCTAAAGGATCTCGTGTGTGTGCATCAAATCCAGCAGATATTAAAATTATCTCAGGTTTAAATTTATCAATCGGCTTCAAAATTTTTTGGTCAAATATTTTTAAAAATTCTTTACTTTTCATGCCAGTTTTTAAAGGAGCATTAAAAATGTTATTTACTCCAGTTTCTTGCTCTGAGCCTGTTCCTGGAAATAAAGGAAATTCATGTGTTGAAGCGTATGATACGGTTTCATCATTATAAAAAATCTCTTGTGTTCCATTTCCATGATGTACATCGAAATCTACAATGGCTACTTTGTTTACTTTATATTTATTTTGCAAATATCTTGCAGTGACAGCAATATTATTTACAAAACAAAAACCCATGGCTTTAATTGTTTCAGCATGATGCCCTGGAGGTCTGGTAGCACAAAAAACTCTCTCATTTTTATTCATCAGATCATTTGCAGCTGCAATTCCGGCGCCGCATGATCTTAAAATAGCTTTTTTACTATTGGGACATAGCATGGTATCAGCATAAGGCTCTTTTTCTACACCTATTAAACCTGATTTAGGTATATTAGAAAATATTTTTTCGATATGTTTTTTTGGATGAACTAAAGAAATATTTTCTATATCTGCTAGAGGTGCATCTTTAAATTCAATTTTAAAATCTTTTATTTGTTTTATAGACTCTAAAATACTATCTATTCTTTCTTTTCTCTCAGGGTGATTAAATCCATTATCCTTAAGTAAACAATCACTATGTCTATAGACTAACATTATAAAAATTTATTTAATGACAAACTTGCTAATTCTGAAGAAGAACCTTTGTTTTTGAGAGTATTTAAAATATTTTGAACTTTATTTACTTGGTTTTTGATTTTATTTGGATCTTCTAAAAAGTCACTTACATGTTTAAAAATATTCTTAGGATTGCAATTAGATTGAAGTAATTCTGGTATAATTTCTTCATTTGCAGCAAAATTTATAATATTTGCATATTTTGTTTTAACAAGACTTTTTACTATTAAGAAATTTATAAACCCCATCTTATAAAGAATAATCGAAGGTATCTTAGCATTTGAAATTTCCAAAGAGACAGTTCCAGATTTGGCCACTGCAAATATAGATTTTTGTAAAATATGGGATTTAATTTTATCGTCGCTTACTATATCACAATTAGGTAAGCTGCTTTGATCGATAAATGTTTGAATTAATTGAGAATATTGTTTTGTTGAATGAAAAACATAAGTCATGTCGGTATACTTCTCGTTCATTAACCTTATAAATTCTAATAGAATTGGCATTAATACAATAATCTCTGATTTACGACTTCCAGCAAACACTGAAATTAGAGCTTTATTTTTTCCTATTACTTGATTGATATCAATTTTACTTCGTTCTTTATTTTGTAGTAAAGGATGTCCAACAAATTCACAGCTTATATTTTCCTTTTCAAAATATTTTTTTTCAAAATTAAATAATAACAAAATATGATCTATGAAATTTTTAATCTTTTTTACTCTTCCTTCTCTCCAAACCCAAACCTGTGGTGCTACATAATGAACGGTCTTAATTTTTGAATTTATTTTCTTTACTTTTTGAGCTACTCTCAAAGTAAAATCTGGGCTATCAACTGTGAATAATACATCAGGATTATAATCTATTATAGCTTTTACAGTTTCATCAATTTTTCTTTTGATTTTAAATATATTTAAAATTACATTTGTAAAGCCTAAGTAGGTAATTTCTTTTAGATTAAAGATTGATTTAATACCTAAAGATTGAAGATTTTCTCCCCCAACAGATAAATATTCTATATTTTGATTTATTTTTTTTAAATCAATTATTACCTTAGAGGCTAGTTTATCACCAGATGGTTCTCCTGTTAGTATAAATAATCTTTTCACTTAAACATTCTCCAAAGACTGCCGCTATCTGATAACATAAAAAGATCTCCTGTTTCTTGATGTATCTTTATATCCCGTATTCTTCCAATTTTTCCTTTAAAAATAATTTCTTCTTCAATAAATTTATTATCCTTAAATTTAATTTTTCTCAAAGACATGTCTTTTAAAGATGTAATAAGCGCTTCTCCATTCCATTCATTAAATGTTTCACCCTTATAAATAACCATTGCACTTACTGCTATCGATGGAACCCAATATTTTATTGCTTTGGTGAAACCAGGTTTCCATTTTGGTCCTATTTTTGTACCTGAATAGTTTGTGCCTCCCCACCCTAAAATTTTCCAACCATAGTTTTCTCCATAATTGGCTGTACCAAACCAATCACCACCTCTAGCTCCATGATTTGTCATGTAAATTTTGTCATCAAAAGGAGATAAAGACATTCCTTGTGGATTCCGCACACCAATTTGAAAAATTTCTGGTTGCCATTTTTTTTTATTTTTAAATTTTGGATTATCCTTGGGTATAGAACCATCAAGATTTATTCTTATGATGCTGCCTGGATGTTGAGTTGGATCTTGAGCTATCATTCCTTGTCCTCTTTCACCTGCAGAAATATAAAGATGATTTTCTTTTATAACCAATCTTGAGCCAAAATGATAACCGGAGTCTATTGGGGGTTCTGCTCTAAAAATGTTGTTAAATTCAATTTTAGTTTTGTTAAATTTACCTTTGGCAACTGAAGTGCTTGTTTTCCAATTTCCTCTATTTTCAGAATAAGAAATGTAAACTTGCTTTTCATGATACAAAACATCGAGTAATCCTCCTTGTCCATCCTCTAAAACTAAAAGATTATGTTTGATCTCTGAAATTTTCTTATCTTTATAATCTAAAATATGTAATTTTCCTGATTTTTCAGTTAATATAATATTTTTTTTATCGACAAAAGACATGCTCCAAGGTTTATTTAATCCTTCAATTATCTTTTCTAATTTTATTTCTGAAGAATAGAGATTTATAAATGAAAAAGTATAAAAAAATACAATGATTGATAACTTTTTCATTTTACTGTTATAAACATTTTATTTTTATTAGCAAAACTAATACACTTTTTTCTTTCTAGAAAAACATTTTGTTTATTTTTTAATACAATTCCTTTAAGCCCGGATAATTTACATTGTTTTAAAGTGTTTAAACCTACAGTTGGCAAATCAATTCTTAAATCCTGTTTTTTTTTGGGGAATTTGACTAACACACCTTTGTTTTTAAATTTTTTACTTTTGCATCTCTTAAGCATTTTTTGAGTACCTCCTTTTCCTTCAATAGCAATCACTTTTTTATTTCGAACAACTGTTCCCTGGCTAAAAGTGTATTTGTTCAATCGATTTAAAGTAATAATAGCTTTACTAATATCAGCTTTATCTTCTTTAGTAGGTTTTGTAGTTGAATAGTTTCCTTTTTTTAAAGTTAGTTCAGGATTAAATGCTAAAGAACTAATCGTCCTAATCTTTTCTTTTTTAAATATATTAATTACCTCTTTTAAAATTGCTGCATCACCTAATTTAGATTTTTTTATAATTCTTGGCATATAATAAACTCCTTTGAAATCTAGTCTGATTTTAGAAAATTTAGGTTTTTTTACTTTTCCAGCAAATAAAACTCTTTTACATTTATTCTCATTTAAAATTCTTATAATTTTACCAAACTGACCTAAAGAAACTGAATAAGAATTTCTATCTTTCTTAAAATTTTTATTTTTAGTTAAATCAATAATTAAATATTTTTTTTTATTCTTTATTTTTTTCAAGATTTGCTTTGGAAAATCAGTATCTCCAAATATTAGGCCAATCATAATTAACTTAGATCTTTGGTGAACAAATGGGTCTTTTTTTGTCTTTCTCTATAAAAGTTATTACTTCATTTACTAGTTCATTGCCTTTATGTTCGCCATTAATTTTACTAAGGTTTTCGTGAAAATTCTTCGAAGCGAATATTTCTTTATAGGCTTTGCTTAATCCCATAATTTTTTGATTTTCATATTTTTTTCTTCTTAATCCAATTAAGTTTAATCCTTCTAAATAATTTCTATTACCAATAGATAAACCAAATGGTATGACGTCTTTTAAAACACCAGTCATTCCACCAATCATTGCTAGTCTTCCTATTCTTGTAAATTGTTGAACTGCGGAATTTCCTCCTATAACTACTGAGTCTTCAATTGTAACGTGACCTCCTAATGGAACATTATTTGCTATAATGACATTGTTACCAATTACACAATCATGTGCGACATGCGAGGAAATCATAAGTAAGCAGTTATTTCCTATAGTTGTTTTTAATTTATCTCCTGCAGTGCCTGGATTTATAGTAACATATTCTCGTATTAAATTATTTTCCCCTATTTCAATACTGTTTTTTTCACCTTTAAATTTTAAATCTTGTGGCTGAGTTCCAATAGCTGCAAATGGAAAAATTCTAGTTCCTTTTCCAACTGTTGTATTACCTTCGATGTGGACATTAGAAACTAGCTCAACATTATCATCAAGAAAAACATTTGGACCGACATAACAAAATGGACCAATTTTAACATTATTTGAAATTTTAGCTTTAGAGTCTACTACACTGGATTTATGAATCATTATTTTCTATCTACAATTGTTGCTGACCATTCAGCATCAGCCATTTTTTTTCCTTCAACCTTTGCTATGCCTTTATATTTCCAAACTCTACCGTGAGATCTAATAGCCTCGATTTCTAAATGCAACTCACAGTCTGGAATTACTGGACTTCTAAATCTAGCCTTATCTACGCTCATTAAATAAACTAATTTGTTGGCATATTCTTTTGGATCTATACCATGAGCAGTTAAGGCTGCAGCAGCTTGACCAAAAGCCTCAACGATTAATACACCAGGCATTACCGGTTGTCCTGGAAAATGACCTTGTACATAAAATCCATCTTTTTTTACGTTCATTATTGCTGTTGCAGATTTTAGTGGAACTATTTTAGTTAATCTGTCTATTAACAACATAGGCTGTCTATGAGGTAATAGGCTCTCTATTTTTTTTTTATCTATTTCTGTTTCGTTCATAATTATTTTTTTGAATTTCTAATAAAATCCTTTAGTGGAACTGCTGGATATCCCATTACTATTTCATTGTCTTCAATATCTTTTACAACTCCACTACCTCCACCTATTTTAACATTATTGCCTATAGTAAGGTGACCAGAGATACCTGCTTGACCTCCTATAGAAACATTGTTCCCAATAGTAGAACTGCCGGCAAAACCCACTTGTCCTGCTATCATGCAGTTAGATCCAATTTTAACATTGTGTGCCATATGAACTTGATTATCCAAGTATGAATTTTTTCCAATTTCTGTATCATCAACTGAACCTCTATCTATTGTACATCCCGATGCAATTTCAACATTATCACTAATTAAAACTCTTCCAATATGAGGAATCTTGAAATTTTTTTCTTTTAGAGGAATAAAACCAAAACCTTTTAAACCTATTTTGCAATCATCTTGGATCACTACATTATTACCTAAAATTGAATTTTTTAAAATTACATGAGAGCCTATTACACAATTGCTGCCTACCATTACATCATGTTCAATTATCGAATTAGCCCCAATAACAGTATTTTTACCAATTTTAACATTTTTACCAATTAAAACATTATTACCAAATTTTACACTTTTGTATTTATTCTTAACTGGCAATTTTAATGATAAATCAGGATAATCAATATTAGCCTCTGGATACATTTTATTTAAAACTTTTGCTAGTTCTAATAAAACATTCTTTACGATTATTTTCTCGACTTCTTGTGGTAAAAATTTTTCTAATTTCTTAGTTGTAATACAAAAAGATGCTTTTGTTTTTGACGCATGCGATTTATATTTAATTGAGTCGAAAAAAGTTAAATCAAATTTTTTTGATTTCTTTAAAGTATTAATATTATTGACCTTGATATTTTTTTTTGATTTAAAATCCAAAAAAAGGGTATTTATAAAACTAGATTTTTTTTTAAAAAACACTATAGGTAACATTAAACTATTTAGTTTAATTTAATTGATTTTAGTTTACTATTAAGTCTTTTAACAATTTCTTGCGTAATGTCTAAACTATCTTCAGCAAGCAACAAATTTTTTTTATCTAACACCATTCTAATATTTTTCTCTTTCATATATTCCTTTATTATTGGATTTAAATTTTTAAGAAGTTCAGCTTTAGCTTTTGATCTTTGTTTAGAAACATTTGCCAAAAGAGTGTTTCTTTCTTTTTGAAGTGTGTCAACTTTGCTCCTTAAAATGGTAACTTTTTTTTTATACTCTTCAGCAGAAATAACTTTTTTTTGTTGAATAATTTTTGTTTCTTCCTCTTGTATAGCTTTTTCTTTTTTTTGAAGTGTTTTTATTCCATTATCTAATTTTTTTTTTAAAAAAGTTTGAGCTTTTTTCCCTGCATCACTTTGATTTAAAATATATTTAAAATCTAAATAGTGGGGAACTTCGGCAACTACATTTGTTTCAAAAATTAAAAACAAAATCCAGATAAATGATACTTTTTTATATAATTTCATATCAAAAAGTTGTTCCTAAGGTGAAATTAAAACTCTCAGTTTCATCTGTAGAGTGTTTTGAAATATTTGTCGATAAAACAAAAGTCATTGGTCCTATTGGAGACATCCAGCTCGCTGCTAAACCAGCTGATGATCTTAATTTGCTTGCATCATCAATATTATCATCATAGTCCACACCCCAGACATTTCCTAAATCAAAAAATAATCCCACATCTGTTTTGGTTGCCTCAGGTAATAGATTTGGCAAGTTTGCTTCGAAATTAACAGCTAGTGCATAGTTACCGCCCACGTGGTCTGCTCCATCTTTTGGACCTACTTTACCTTTTTTAAATCCCCTTAATTTTTTTGATGAGATATGCCGTCTTTTACTTAATCTAACATTATCATCTCCAAGTCCATGAACAGAAGCAAAGTACATTTTACTTGCACCGATAATATTTTCACCGAGAGATTTGTATGCGCTTGCAAACAAAGTGTTACCTAAAAAGGACTTATCTGCATAAATCGGAAAGGTTTGGTCAAAACCAATAATGCTTCCTTCCGTTGGCATAAAAGCTCTATCTCGCTTATCATATGAAAATCCATAGTATGCGGAAAGTTCTGTAAAATCACCCGCTTGTTTTTTTAATGAGTCTGAAGCGCTATCTAGAGTTTTTAAGTCATCAAAAGATAGGTTCATACCTAATTTTGCAAATATATCCTTATACTGTTCAAATCCTGTACCAACGCCTGCTGCAACAATAGTGTTTTCATAACCTTGGTCTGGTTTATCATTTTTAGTGCTACTTGCTGAATAGTTTAATGAATTTCCAAGAAAATCATAATTTGGATCTACATAGTTTAGTGTACCTTTTATTGACTCTTCACTAATGTCAGCATCAAAAGAAACAGCTTTTCCCTCTCCTAACCAATTATTTTCAGTTACCATAAAAGCAAATGATCCTCCATTAGTGCCAACTCCTGCTCCAGCACTTACCTCACCTGTAGGTTTTTCTTCAACTGTAATATCAATTATTTTTAAATCTGGAGAGGAACCAGTTGAAATTGATGAATTAACATCTCCAAAAATTCTTCTTGCTTTAATTTCTGATATTGATTTACTTAATTTTAAATTAGTAAAAGGATCACCTTCGTCTAATAATAATTCACCTCTTATAACACTTTCATTTGTAACATTGTTCCCAAGAATATTAATTCTTTCAACTAATATTTTTTCACCTTCAAATATATTAAATTTAATTGATATCGTGTCTCCTTCTACGATCTCTTCAACATTATGTTCAACAAACTGTAAGTTCTTTTTTTCAATTAATTCATCAATATCTTCTAATAATAATTTTATTTTAAATGGGGAATAATAAGTGCCTACAATTTTCTTATATTTTTCATTTAAAGAATAAAATAAACTTTTATCAAATACTGGATCTGTATTTGTAACAATCTTATTAATAATATATCTTTTTCCAGCATCTATAGAGTATGTTATTTCTACTTCCTGGGTTTCTGGATTAATTTCTGCTGATTGAGAAGATATTTGTACATCATAATAACCTGCTGATTTATAATAATTTTCTAATAATCTTTTATCTAAATCGATTAAGCTTTGACTAAATTTTGTATTTCTAGATATGAATTTCCAAAATTTATATTCTTCACTAGCTATTACATCTCTCAATCTTTTTTCCCTGACCTTCTTGTCGCCGGTAAAAGTAATTTTTGAAATTCTAGTCTCTTTGCCTCTATCAATTTCAAAAATTAAATCTAAATTACTTTGATCTATTTTTCTTATTTTTGTATTAATTTTTACAAAATTAAAACCTCCACTAGCATAAATTTTTTTAATTGTTTCAACATCTTTTGTTAATCTATTCTCAATAAATGAATCTTTTTGTTTTAGACTAATCAATTCAAAAATTTTTTCTCTATATCTTTTACTATCTTCACCAAGTATAACAAGTTCATTTATAACTGGA
>CACHKS010000008.1:0-56239 GCA_902580485.1 uncultured Pelagibacteraceae bacterium | reverse complement strand
TTATCCCCTGAGATAAGATTATATAAATTGTAGGAGCTTGCTTTGATAAGAAACCTAAAAAGAATAACATTACTACAAGTACCCACAAATAATTTTTTTTCGGAAAATTTAATACTTGAATGATTAGATAGGTTGCAATTAATAAAAAAAATGTAGCATGGTGGTCTACGAACGGTGTTCCCGAGATAGTGTAGGCTAAGGTGGCGAAGCTTAAAGTATATATTAATGATTTAGTTTTACTTACTTTAAAACTTAAAAAAAAATGATAAGAAAGTGCGGATATTACAAAATTAAATATTGAAGAATGAAATGTATAAGCAAACCAATTAACTCCCAATATTTTAAAAAAAAAAGATTGGAAAAAATCGACTATAAAACCAGAAACTATCCAATAATCCCTTACTGGAAACTCATTATTTAGAATTCTAAAAGCAGAATCATAGTGTAAAAAAGTATCTATAGGAAAGGATCCAAATTTTGCATAATAAAAGTTTATAAAAAAAGAGAATAAAAAAATTAGAATTAAGTAAAAAAAATGTGTATTAAATAAAGTTTTATTAGAAAAGATGGTCATTAAATTTTATAAACAATTTACTTTAGAATAACAAAATATTAAATGAAAAATTACCCTGAAACAGCTACGGAAAGATTTGATAATGCAAATTTTCACATAAGATATTGCTTATCATTTATTAAAAAATATATTAAAGGAGATATTTTAGAAATAGGTGCTGGTTGCGGTAGCTTCACAAGAAATTATATTAAAACTGATTTTAAAAATATTACTCTAACAGAATTAGATAAAAAAAATATTCAAGACCTAAATCAAAAATTCAAAAATTTTAAAAATGTTAAAGTTTTAAATACAACTATAAATAAAATTGAAAATGAATATGACACAATATTATACTTACATGTTCTAGAACATATTAAAGACGATCAAGATGAAATTAGAGAAGCAACAAAAAGATTAAAAAAGGGTGGACATTTACTTATTATGGTTCCAGCTCATCAAAAAATTTATAGTAATTTAGATCGTGCAGTTGGTCATTATAGAAGATACGAGAGGGAATTTTTTAAAGAGGAATTAATAAAGTTAAAAAGAGTGAGACTATTTTCTCTAGATATAATTGGATATTTGCTTTACTTTTTAAATAAAATATTTTTTAAAAAAGAAATATTTCCATCTAATTTAAAAATTTTTATTTGGGATAAAATTTGTACTCCTCTAACTGCTATTATTGATCGTCTAACTAATTATAATTATGGAAAATGTATAATTGCGATTTATAAAAAAAATTAATTTAAACTTGGATCAATTTTTTTTGCTGCTTCAAAAAGATTTTGAACTGACTTAATTGAATTTTCAAAATTGTTTTTTTCTTCTTTATCAAGTTCTAACTCAACAACTTTTTCTACTCCTCTAGATCCAATAATTACTGGAACTCCAACATATAAACCTTTTGTGTTGTATTCACCATTAAGATATGCAGCACAAGGAAGTTGTTTTTTCAAATCTTTTAGATAGCTTTCTGCCATCTCAACACCTGAAGCTGCAGGAGCGTAAAATGCTGATCCTTTTTCCAGATATTTTACAATTTCTGCTCCACCTTTTTTTGTTCTTTCAACAATTGCGTCAAGTTTTTCTTTTTTTATTTTTCCTTCTTTAACAAGTTCATCAATTTTTTTTCCGTTTACTTCTGTTGAACCTAACATTGCTACCATGCTATCTCCATGACCGCCTAATACAAATGATTTTATTTTTTGCACTGGAACTTTTAATTCTTGAGATAAAAAATATATAAATCTAGAAGAGTCCAATATACCTGCCATTCCTACTATTTTATTTTTTGGAAGATCCGAATATTTCTGGAGGGCCATTACTATAACATCAAGTGGATTTGTAATACATATAACAAAAGCATTAGGAGATGTTTTTTTGATTCCTTCAGCTACTTGTTTAATTATTTTAAGATTAATTCCTAATAGATCATCCCTTGTCATCCCAGGTTTTCTTGGCACGCCAGCTGTAATGATAATTACGTCTGAATTTTTTGTATCTTCATAATCATTTGTGCCTGAAAGACTAATATTAAACCCATTTACTGGAGATGATTGAGCTATATCAAGCGCTTTACCTTTTGCTATGCCCTCAGCAACATCAAACAAAACTACATCACCTAATTCTTTTAAAGCAATTAAATGTGCTAAAGTTCCTCCAATTTGTCCGGCACCTACCAAGGTAATTTTTTTTCTCAATGTAACTCCTTTTTTATTTCATAGTTGGCATGATAAATTCTGGGTCAGATCTTAAACCAGATGGCCACCTTGAAGTAATTGTTTTAAGTTTAGTGTAAAATCTTACACCTTCAGGTCCATGCATGTGTTGATCTCCAAATAATGATCTTTTCCATCCACCAAAACTATGAAAAGCCATTGGGACCGGTATAGGAATATTTATACCAACCATGCCTATTTTTACTTTGCTAGAAAACGTTCTGCCTGAATCTCCATCCCTAGTAAATATACTTACCCCATTTCCAAATTCGTGATCATTAACTAATTGTAAAGCTTCGTCAAAATTTCTTACTCGTACAACTGATAGCACCGGGCCAAAAATCTCTTCTTTATAAATTCTCATATTTTTTTTCACATGATCAAATAAACATCCTCCAATATAATATCCATTTTCATAACCCTGAAGTTTAAGATTTCTTCCATCGACAATTAGTTTAGCTCCTTCTTTTTCTCCAATATCTACATAGCTTTTTACTTTTTCTAGATGTTCTTTTGTAACTAATGGTCCCATTTCAGACTTTTTATCCATACCAGGTCCTATCTTTAAAGACTCAACTTTCTTGCTTAAGCTACTAACTAACTTATCTCCAATATTGCCTACGGCTACAGCCACTGATTGAGCCATACATCTTTCACCTGCTGAACCGTATGCTGCACCCATTAAACCATTTACTGCTTGCTCTAAATCGCAATCTGGCATAATTACACAATGGTTTTTAGCTCCTCCTAATGCTTGAACTCTTTTTTCATTTTTCGCACAATTTTCATAAATATATTTTGCAATTGGTGTAGATCCTACAAAACTCATAGCCACCACATCTTTATTATTTATTAGTGCATCAACTGCCTCTTTGTCTCCATTTACAACATTGAAAACTCCATCTGGTAAACCAGATTCTTTTAAAAGCTCTGCCAGTCTGATTGAGCAAGATGGATCTTTTTCTGATGGTTTTAGAACAAATGTATTTCCACAAGCTATGGCCATAGGAAACATCCACATTGGAACCATTGCAGGAAAATTAAAGGGAGTAATTCCTGCACAAACTCCTAGTGGTTGTCTTATTGACCAGCTATCAACACTTGTTCCAACATTTTCTGTAAATTCTCCCTTGAGCATTTGAGGTATACCACATGCATACTCAACTACTTCCAGTCCTCTAGTTAAAGAACCTTTAGCGTCTTCATAAACTTTTCCGTGTTCTGAAACGATAATTTTAGTAAGTTCGTCAGAATTTTTTTCTATAAGTTCCTTAAATTTAAACATAATCCTTGCTCGTTGAAGAGAAGGAGTATTTGACCACATTTGAAATGAATTTCTTGCATTTTCTACTGCTTTATTTATATCTTGTGTATTTCCTAATTTAACTTCAGCTTGCTGTTCTCCTGTGGCGGGATTAAAAACTTTGCTCGTTCTCTTAGAACTGCCAGAATATTTTTTTCCCCCAATAAAGTGTTCTATTAATTTCATAGTGCTAATTGATTAAATAAGCTTTTAGCTTGTTGCAAGCATTTTTTTTATTGACCCAATAGCTTTTGCTGGATTTAGACCTTTTGGACAAGAGTTAGTACAATTCATAATAGTATGACATCTATACAGTTTGAGTTCATCGGCAACTTTTTTTAGTCTTTCTTTTTTATCTTCATCCCTACTATCATTAATCCACCTATAGGCTTGCAATAAAACTGCAGGACCCAAATATTTATCACCATTCCACCAGTAACTTGGACAAGATGTTGAACAACAAGCGCATAAAATGCATTCATAATATCCATCAAGTTTCGACCTATCTTTCTGAGATTGAATAATTTCATTTTTTTCAGTATCGGTTTTTGAAGTCTTCAACCATGGTTGAATAGACTCATATTGTTTATATAGATTACTTAAATCTCCAATCAAATCTTTAATTACTTTTAAGTGAGGTAAAGGATAAATATTTAATTCTCCTTTTATATCATTATGTGATTTGATACATGATAAAGTATTAATTCCATCTACATTCATAGCACAAGAACCACACACGCCATGGGCACAAGATCTTCTAAAAGTTAATGAAGAGTCTATTTCGTTCTTAATTTTAAAAAGAATATCTAGTACTTTAGGCCCGCAGTTATCCATGTCTACTTCAAATGTATCTATTCTTGGATTCTTTCCATCATCAGGACTCCATCGATAAACATTTACTTTTTTGAGATTTTTTGAACCTGTTGTATCCTTATAATAATTTCCTTTAACAATTTTAGAGTTATCAGGAAGGAAAAACTCAGCCATTAATAAACCCGTTCTTTTGGAGGAAAATACTGTACATCATTTGTTAAAGTTCTTGCATGTACATCTCTATATTTAACTTTAACTTCTTTTCCGTTTTGCCATGCCAGAGTGTGTTTCATAAATTGTTTATCATTTCTTTTAGAAAAATCTTCTCTTGCATGAGCCCCTCGACTCTCTTTTCTATGATATGCAGAGTCCATAGTTGTCATTGCTTGTCTTATCAAATTATCAAATTCTAAGGACTCTACCAGATCTGTATTAAATAATAGAGATTTATCTTTGACAGATATATCTTCCATTCCTTCAAAAGGTTTTCTAATTTCATTAACGCCCTCTTTTAAAGTTTTTTCAGTTCTAAATACGGCACATTTACTTTGCATAGTTTTTTGCATCGATAATCTAAGTTTTGCAGTATTTGTCTCGCCCTTAGAGTTTCTAATTTTGTCAAATCTATCTAAACATTTATCCATTTCACTTTGAGGTGAAATGTCATGAGCTGTATTAGGTTTAATCAACTCAGCAGCTCTTTTAGCAGCAGCTTTTCCAAAAACTACTAAATCTATTAATGAATTTGATCCCAATCTATTTGCACCATGAACAGAAACACAAGCGGCTTCACCTATTGCCATAAGTCCAGGCACTGTCTTATCAGATCCGTTTAATGTTAAAACTTCTGCTTTGTAATTAGTAGGTATTCCACCCATGTTATAATGAACAGTCGGTACTACTGGTATAGGGTCTTTAGTTACATCAACTCCTGAAAAAGTTTTTGCTGACTCTGCTATACCTGGAAGCCTATCATCGATTACTTTGGGATCTAGATG
Organism: uncultured Pelagibacteraceae bacterium; assembly: GCA_902580485.1. GTDB lineage: Bacteria > Pseudomonadota > Alphaproteobacteria > Pelagibacterales > Pelagibacteraceae > Pelagilacustribacter. The sequence continues at coordinate 50,848 of CACHKS010000008.1, read as the reverse complement.
ATCCAAGTGAAGATGGACGTGATCTTTTTCTTTTCCTACTCCTCTTCCTTCGTTTATTTCTATAGCAATAGATCTGCTCACTACATCTCTTGAAGCAAGATCTTTGGCATTAGGAGCATATCTCTCCATAAATCTTTCACCTTTAGAATTTAAAAGAAAACCACCTTCACCTCTTACTCCTTCTGATATTAAGCATCCAACACCATATATTCCAGTAGGGTGAAACTGAACAAATTCCATATCTTGTAATGGCAAACCAGCTCTTAAAACCATTCCGTTGCCGTCTCCAGTACAAGTGTGAGCCGAAGTAGCGGAATAATAAATTTTACCATAACCGCCTGTAGCTATTATTGTTATATGAGATTTGAATCTATGTATCGTGCCATCATTTAAATTCCATGCTATCAATCCTTTGCACTCACCATTTTTCATAATTAAATCCAATGCGAAATATTCAATAAAAAATTCTGTATTATGTTTTAATGCTTGACCGTACAAAGTGTGAAGAATGGCATGTCCAGTTCTATCGGCTGCCGCACAAGTTCTTTGAACAGTTCCATTACCATAATTTTTAGTCATACCTCCAAAAGGTCTTTGGTATATTTTTCCATCCTTAGTTCTACTAAAAGGAACTCCATATTTATCCAATTCTTTAACTGCATTTGGAGCTTCTTTACAAAGGTATTCAATAGCATCTTGATCGCCTAACCAATCAGAGCCTTTAACAGTATCATACATGTGCCATCTCCAATCGTCTTCTCCCATGTTTCCTAGCGCGGCAGAGATTCCTCCTTGAGCAGCTGAGGTATGACTTCTAGTTGGAAAAACTTTTGAAATACATGCTGTTTTTAATCCTGCTTCTGACAGACCTACTGCAGCTCTCAATCCAGATCCACCGGCCCCAAGAACTACAACATCATATTCATGGTCTATAATTTTATAAGCGCTCATTATGATAAATTAAATATTCCTATAATTGTTATTAATGGAACTATTATAGCAAAAAAATTTAGTATTTTGTTTGCGACATTTTTTATCTTTTCATCTTGAATATAGTCTTCAAAGATTTCACTTATAGTTAAAGCTGAAAAAAAGTAAGAAAAGACAATAAAAAGAGAAAATAAAATTTTTGACGGTTGTTTTGTAAAAAAACTGACCACTTCTATATAATCTAAATCAAAAATTGATACCAAATTAATTATGAACCAGATCATTAACGGAATTAACGTTAAAGAACTATATTTAAGAAACAACCATTTTTTTGTTGAAGTATGCATATTAAAAAAAATTTTTTCCTATTAAATAAAATAGAATTGTTAAAATGAAAGATCCAAAAAAAGCAAGAGCTCCTGTAATTTTTGCAATTTTTAAATCAAAACCATAACCCATATCCCAAATTAGGTGCCTAATTTCATTTAAAATATGAAAACTAAAGGTCCAGCACAAAGAAATTATTATAAATTTTCCAAAGAAAGATTTTAAAAATATTTTTGTTACTTCATAACTATTTTCACCTAAAAGCAAAGATAAAGTCCAAAAACAAATTAATGTAATTGCCAAAATATTAATCACTCCAACTATCCTATGAGTAATAGAAAGAAGAGATGAGATTTGCCACTTATAAATTCCGAGATGAGGGCTTAAAGGATTATTGTTATTTTGCATAACTTACTTATAAACTAAACTCTTTAATTTTTCTTCATTAAACGTTCTGCTATCTGAACAGTGTTTAAAGCAGCTCCTTTTAATAAATTATCTGAAACTACCCACATGTTTAAAGCTTTTTTATTAGAATGATCTTTTCTAATTCTTGAGATAAAGGTTAAATAATCTCCTTCTGCCTCTAGAGGTGTGATATATCCTCCATCTTTTTGCTCATCAATAACTTTACATCCTGGAGCATTTTGTAAAACTTTTCTAACTGTTTCCAAATCATAATCATTTTCAAACTCAACATTTACAGACTCTGAATGAGAAGTTTTTACAGGAACTCTTACACAAGTTGCGGTTAAACCTATTGTTTCATTTAATATTTTTTTTGTTTCATTTTCCATTTTCCATTCTTCTTTTGTATATCCATCCTCAACAAAAGTATCTATATGTGGTATTAAATTAAACGCTATTTGTTTTGTAAAATTTTTAGATTCAATTTTTTTATTGTCTAAATAATCCTTTGTCTGGCTTAATAACTCATCGACTGATGCTTTTCCCGCTCCAGAAACTGCTTGATAAGTTGAAACTACTACTCTTTTTATTTTATACTTGTCGTTAAGAGGTTTTAAAGGAAGCATTAATTGAATTGTCGAACAATTAGGGTTCGATATAATATTTTTGTGATTCTTTAAATCATCAGGATTAACTTCGGCAACTACCAACGGAACATCCTCATTCATTCTAAAATATTTTGAATTATCTATAACAATAGTTTTTGTAGAAGCTTTAGGTACCCAATTTTTTGCAATTTCACTTCCAGCTGCAAAAATAGTAATCTCTGCTTTCGAAAAATCATATTTTTCTAATTGTTCAACAATTATTTCTTTTTTTTTAAAAATTAATTTTTTCCCAGCACTTTTTTCCGATGCTACTAAAAAAAGATTATCAATTTTTATTTTTGATTTTTCTAGTACTTCTATTGTTTTTCTGCCTACGTTGCCAGTAGCACCGATTATTGCGAAATTCATATTATTAAATTATTTTATTTCAATTTTGATATAATTGCATCACCCATATCAGCTGTAGTGACTTCTTTTTTACCATCTGACATAATATCTTTTGTCCTTAAACCATCATCCAAGACTTTTTGAACAGAAGCATCCAATAAATCAGCTTCTTTATCCAGATTTAAAGAATATCTAAATGCCATAGATAAACTTAATACAGTTGCAATAGGATTCGCAATATTTTTACCAGCAATGTCTGGTGCAGAGCCATGAACAGGCTCGTAAAGAGATCTAATTTTTCCATTTTTGTCTTTTGATCCTAGAGAAGCAGAGGGTAGTAAACCCAAAGAACCTGTTAACATTGCTGCTTCATCTGACAACATATCTCCAAATAAATTGTCAGCCAGTATTACATCAAATTGTTTTGGATTTCTCAAAAGTTGCATAGCACAATTATCTGCCAACATATGCTCTAATTCTATTTTTTTAAACTCTTTATCTTTTAAAGTTTGTACCTCTTCCCTCCATAATACGCCTGCTTCCATCACATTAGATTTTTCACAAGAGGTTACTTTTTTTTTTCTTTTTTTTGCCAAATCGAAAGCAACTCTTGCAATTCTTTGAATCTCGCCTGTGGTATAAGAATGTGTATTTATACCTCTTCTTTGATTATTTTCTATTGGCTCTATTCCCCTTGGTTCACCAAAATATATTCCTCCGGTTAATTCTCTAACGATCATAATGTCCAAGCCAGATACTATTTCAGGTTTTAAAGTTGATGAGTCGACCAGTTGCTTAAAACAAATTGCAGGTCTTAGATTTGCAAATAATTTTAGTTCTTTTCTTAGTTTTAAAAGAGCTCTTTCAGGTTTTTTAGAAAATTCCAAATTATCCCACTTTGGACCTCCACAAGCTCCCAAGATGACCGCATCTGACTCCAAAGATTTAAAAAAAACTTCGTCTGTTATAGGAATTTTATGAGCATCAATTGACGCCCCACCTATTAACTCTTCTTCAAAACTAAAGTCCAAAGATTTAATTTTGTTAAACCAGTCTAATATCTTTTTTACTTCTCTTACAACTTCTGGTCCAATACCATCACCTGGTAATAATAAAATTTTTCTTTTGCTATTTTTACTCATTATTTAAAATCCAAGGTTTATATACATTAATTTTTTTTTCATAATTATTAATATGTGTTATTTTTTCCATGGATAAGTCGATATCATCCAAGCCGTTGATCAAACATTTTTTTTTGAATTCATCTATATTAAATTCAGAGACTTTATTTCCATAATAAATTTTTTGTTTCTCTAAATTAATTTCAATCTCTTCTTTTCTTTTTGAATAATCAGATAGCTCTAAAACAGTTTCTTCACCTATCTTTATTGGTAAGATCCCATTTTTAAAACAATTATTATAAAATATATCGGCAAAACTAGAACTGATAATACATTTTATTCCAAAATCAGACAGCGCCCAAGGTGCGTGCTCTCTTGAAGAACCACAACCAAAATTTTTACCGGCTAACAAAATTTTTGATTCATTGTAGGGTTTTTTATTTAATATAAAATCCTTAATTATTTTTCCATTTTCATCATAACGCATTTCATAAAACAAACTTTTTCCTAAACCAGTTCTTTTAATTGTTTTTAGAAATTGTTTCGGAATAATCATATCAGTGTCAATATTTTGTAACGCTAAATATGAAGGAATACTTTTTATTTTATTAAACTTCTTCATTATTTTATTTCTCTTACATCTGAAAGATGTCCTTTAATAGCTGCCGCAATTGCCATACCAGGACTAACCAAGTGAGTTCTGCCGCCTCTACCTTGTCTTCCTTCAAAATTTCTATTTGATGTTGATGCACATCTTTCTTTGGGTTTTAACTGATCCGGATTCATGCCTAGACACATTGAACATCCAGGTTCTCTCCATTCAAATCCTGCTTTTATAAATATCTTATCTAGCCCCTCTTGTTCTGCTTGAGCTTTAACAAGTCCAGATCCTGGTACTACCATCGCGCTGACGTTGCTTGCAATTTTTTTTCCCTTTAAAAGTTCTGCAGCTAATCTTAAATCTTCTATTCTACCGTTAGTACAGCTTCCAATAAATATTTTGTCTATTTTTATATCTGATATTTTAGTATTAGCTTTTAAACCCATATATTCCAATGATCTTTTCATGGCCATTTTTCTATCTTCATTTGTTTCTTTATCAGGATCAGGGACTACTCCAGTAACTGGTGAAATATCTTGAGGGGAAGTACCCCACGTAACTAATGGTTCGATTTCTTTTCCATCAATATTAATTTCTTTATCAAACTTACAACCTTTATCAGAAAACAAAGATTTCCAAAAATCTATTGCTTTATTCCAATTTTCACCTTTAGGAGACATAGCCTTATCTTTCAAGTATTCAAAAGTTTTCTCATCTGGAGCAATTAATCCAGCTCTGGCTCCAGCTTCTATAGTCATATTACAAACCGTCATTCTTTCTTCCATACTTAAGTTTTTTATTACATCCCCAGAAAATTCAATTACATAACCAGTGCCCCCAGCAGTCCCAATCGTTCCAATAATTTTTAGAATAACATCTTTAGCAGTAACACCTTTAGGTAACGCACCGTTTACATTTATTCTTAAATTTTTTGATTTTTTTTGAATGAGTGTCTGAGTTGCCAACACATGCTCTACTTCTGATGTTCCTATTCCAAAGGCTAAAGCTCCAAATGCTCCATGTGTAGCTGTATGACTGTCTCCACAGACTATAACTGTGCCTGGTTGAGTAAAACCCTGTTCTGGTCCGATGATATGTACTATTCCTTGTCTTTTGTCATTTACATCAAAAAGTTTTACGCCAAATTCTTTGCAATTATTTCTTAAAGTATCCACTTGGATTTTAGACTCTTTGTCATCTATTCCTTTAGACCTATCTGTTGTGGGAACATTGTGGTCTGGAACAGCCAAAGTGAATTCTGGTCTTCTTACTTTTCGTTTTTGAAGTCTTAAACCTTCAAAAGCTTGGGGACTAGTAACTTCATGAACTAAATGTCTATCGACATAAATTAAAGAAGTTCCATCAATTTGTTCGTGAACAAGATGGTCTTCCCATATTTTATCATATAGACTCTTTGGCATGAAAAATAATATTATTTTTTTTCGCTAGTTTTTGTCTCGGTTTTTTTCTGAACTACAGGAGTATCTTTTTTTTCTTCTGATTGCTTACTTTCTTTAACATCAGCAACTATTTTTTGTACTGGCTCTGTAGGCTGAGTTGAGATATCAATCCCAATTTTCTTTTTAATTTTTTCAGCTATTCTTGCTGATTTACCTTTTCTGTCTCTTAAATAGTAAAGCTTTGCTCTTCTAACTTTTCCTGATCTAATTACTTTAATAGAATCTACGTTTGGACTATATAGTGCGAAAGTTCTCTCTACGCCTTCACCGAATGATATTTTCCTAACCGTAAAAGAGGAATTTATATCTCTATTTTTTTTTGCAATACAAACACCTTCAAAATATTGAATTCTCTCTCTTTTTCCTTCCACAATCTTTACTCCAACTTTTATTGTATCTCCTGAGGAAAAATTAGTTATCTTTTTATTAGCAATAATTTTTTTAATTGCCTCTTTATTTATATCTTCAATGTTTTTCATTTTTTTTATTTAAATATTTTTTCCAAAGATCAGGTCTCTGGCGACGTGTTATAGCCTCAGATTGTGATAAACGCCAGTCTTTAATTTTGGCATGATCGCCAGATAATAGTACATCTGGAGTGCTTTTTCCTTCCCAATTTTGAGGTTTTGTATATTGAGGGTATTCCAATAGATAGTCTTCAAAACTTTCTTCTTTTATTGAATTATCATTTCCTAAAACACCTGGTAATAATCGAATAACTGAGTCAATAAAAACAAATGAAGCTGTCTCTCCTCCAGACAATATAAAATCTCCAATGCTATATTCCTCTATATTTCTTGTTTCTAAAAGTCTTTGATCAATTCCTTCAAAATGACCACACAATAAATTTAGTTTTTTTTGCTTACTTAATCCTTTAGCAACTTTTTGATCAAACTTTTTTCCTTTAGGTGATAAATAAATTGTAGTTTCATCTTTTTTTAGATTAGCGTCTAATGCTGCGGCTACTACATCTGGTCTTAATAGCATTCCACTTCCACCTCCAAATGGTGTGTCATCTACAGAACTATGTTTATCAATAGCATAATCTCTTATATTTATAACTTTTAAACCCCAAATCTTTTTTTCCTTAGCTTTTTTATAAATACCAAAGTTAAACGGTCCAGGATATAGATCTGGATACAAAGTAAAAATTCTTACTTCAAACATAAATACAAGCCCCTGAACTAACCTTTTGGTTCTTCCTTTTTAGCTTCTGCTTTTGGTTCTTCCTTTTTAGCTGCTGCTTTTGGTTCTTCCTTTTTAGCTTCTGCTTTTGGTTCTTCCTTTTTATCCTCTTTTTTTCTATCTTTTTTAGGAATAGCTTTATGAGGATTATTACCAGGCTTAGGCATCGGCATTAACTGCATCTCACCTAAAATTCTAGAAACTCTCAAAGTAGGTTGCGCACCTTTGCTGATCCAATATTTAACTCTCTCGAATTCAACTTTTATTCTTTCTTTTTTATCTTTTGGTAAAAGAGGATTATAAGATCCCAATTTTTCAATAAATTTACCATCTCTAGGATATCTGCCGTCTGCTACTACTATTTTATAAACAGGTCTTTTTTTTACACCACCCATTGATAATCTTATTCTTAACATTTTATACCTTTCATTTTAGTTGTTTCATGATTTCATCAGGAATCGCTCCAGATGGAATTTTTTTTCCTTGAGACATTTTTTTCATCATGTCTGACATCATTTTAAATTGTTTAAGTAATTTATTTATTTTAGTAACATCTACGCCCGAACCTTTAGAAATTCTTTTTCTCCTAGAACCGCTAATTATTTTTGGATTTTCTTTTTCTTTTCTTGTCATAGATAAAATTACTGCTTCATTCTCAATTAACATTTTTTCATCAATAGAAGCATTATCCATTTGTGTTTTAATTTTACTTGCCCCAGGTAGTAAAGACATAACTCCTTCCATTCCTCCCATTTTTTTCATTTGTCTTAATTGAGATAGGTATGTGTCCATTGTAAAAACGCCTTTTTTAATTTCATCTTCTGTTTTTTTAATTTTTTCTTCATCCAAATCTTGAGATGCTTTTTCGACAAGAGAAACAACATCTCCCATTCCTAAAATTCTATTAGCTATTCTGTCCGGATAAAATAATTCAAAATCACTTATTTTTTCTCCTACTCCAATATATTTAATAGGTTTACCAGTTACTTGCTTCATGCTTAGAGCTGCTCCTCCACGTCCATCTCCATCTACCCTTGTAAGTATAATGCTCGAAAGATCCACAGCAGCATCAAATTCTTTTGCAACATTAACAGCTATTTGACCTGTGAGAGAGTCAGCCACTAAAATCGTTTCAACTGGTTTAGTTATTTCTTTTACTTGTTTAATTTCTGACATCATTGGAAGATCTATTTGAGTTCTGCCAGCGGTATCAAAAATTATAACATCTGATCCATTTAAATTTGCAGCATTCAAAGCTCTTTTTGTAATATCAATTGGCTGCTGCTTTTCTACTATGGGCAAATTCTCTATACTATTTTTTTCTGCAAGCATTTTTAATTGTTCTTGAGCAGCAGGCCTATAAACGTCTAAGCTAACTAAGATTACTTTTTTTTTAAAATGTTTCTCAATGAATTTTGCAAGTTTGGCAGCTGAAGTAGTTTTTCCCGATCCTTGTAATCCCACTAAAAGAATTGAAATAGGTGGGACGGCTTTAAGGTTTAGTTCCTCATTTTTTTTACCTAAGATATTAACTAATTCATCATAAACAATCTTAACAATCATTTGACCAGGAGAAGTCGACCTTATTATCTCTTGACCAATAGCTTTTGGTTTAATACTGGCTATAAATTCCTTAGCAACTGAAAGAGCAACATCAGCTTCGAGTAAAGCTTGTCTAATTTCTTTTAAACCAGAATCAACTTGATCTTCTGTTAAAGAAGGAGCCCTTTTAAGTTTAGAAAAAATATTTTCTAATTTATTTGTTAAATTTTCAAACATTTCATTTCAAGCAACACCAATCGCACTAGTGGGCGAACCTTCGCTGACTAGTGTCGACACTCTTAAAATTAAGAGCACCGCAAAAACTTGTTATTTTGCGGAAAGTGGAGGCAAAGTACAATTTGGGGTTTTAAAAGTCAACGAATAATTATACTAATCCTTATTATGCCTGAGATAAATGGATTTAGAATGGATGGTTTAGGTAATGATTTTATCATTATTGATAGAAGAAAAAAAGATATTACTTTATCCAAAGAACAAATAATTAAAATAAGTAATAAAAATAACTTAGGTTTCGACCAAATTATTTATATTGAGAAAGAAAAAAATAATACTTTCCCAATTACAATTTTTAATTCAGATGGAGGCGAGGTAAGTGCATGTGGAAATGGCTCTAGGTGTGTGGCTTATCTTTTAGGTAAAGATTTAAATACTAAAGAAATTAAATTAAAAACAAACAACAGATTGCTTAAAGCAAAAATAATTGGTGATTTTGATGTTGAGCTTGAAATTGGAAAACCTTTATTTGGTTTCGATGAAATTCCATTATCAAAAACGATAAATCCTGCTGATATAACATTAAACATTGATGGTAAAACTTTCACTGATGGTTTTTGCGTTAACGTAGGAAATCCACATATAATTTTTTTTGTTAAAGATTGCTTTGAACACAATTTAAATATCTTTGGACCTAAAATTGAAAATCATGAACTGTTTCCAGAAAAAACTAATGTTACGTTTGCTCAAGTAGATAATAAAAATAATATAACAGTAAATGTTTGGGAGCGAGGTGCAGGTTTAACTAAGGCATGTGGTACAGCTGCTTGTGCGACAGCTGTAGCAGCATTCGTTAATAAACTAACCGATAACAATGTAAATATAAAATTTAAAGAAGGAATATTGAAAATTAAATACGATGAAAGTAAAAATATTTTTATGACAGGTCCTGTATCAAAGATAAAAGAGATAACTTTTAAAATTTAATGAGCTTATTTGATAAATTTAAAATAGGACTAGGAAAAAGCTCTTCGGATTTATCAAATGGATTTAAAAATATATTTTCTAAAAAAAAATTGGATAGTGATGTCTTGTCTGATTTTGAAGATTTACTTATAAGTGCAGATGCAGGAGTAGATGTAGCAAAAGATTTAAGAAAAGATTTTGAAAACTTTAAAGTTGATAAAAAATTAGATGATCACAAAGAAATCTTAAAACTTATGGCAGATAAGATGGCTATTGATTTGCTTAAATACGAAAAAGATTTAAGTCTTATGGGTAACGCTAATTCAGCTGTAATAGTCGTATCAGGTGTAAATGGTGTAGGTAAAACAACTACGATCGGAAAATTAGGAAAATATTTTAAAGATAATAATAGATCGGTTGTTTTTGGTGCCGCTGATACTTTTAGAGCAGCTGCAATCGATCAATTACAAGTCTGGGCCGCTAAAGTGAAAGTTGACATTATTAAATCTGAAATTAATAGCGATCCGGCATCAGTGGCTTTTAAAACTGCAGAATTTGCAAAAAAAAACCAAATAGACATTGCCCTAATAGATACAGCTGGAAGATTACAAAATAAAAAAAATTTAATGGACGAATATAAAAAAATTATTAATGTTCTTAAAAAAATAGATGAAAAATTTCCTAATGAAGTAATTTTAGTTTTAGATGCTACAACTGGTCAAAATGCTTTAAATCAAGTTGAAGAATTTAGTAAAATTCATAATATCTCTGGATTGGTAATAACAAAGCTTGATAGCACCGCTAAAGGTGGAATCATATTAGCCATTTGTAAGAAATTTAATTTACCTATCGTAGCAGTAGGAATGGGTGAAAAAGATACAGATTTACATCCATTTAAAGCAGAGTTTTTTGCAAAAGCATTACTAGGATTAGACTCTTAATATTTATTTATAAAATTTTTTATAATTGTTATTATTTGATCATTAAACTCCATCATGTGATCATCATCAGAAGTAAAATAAGAATGTTTTGGATTATTAGCTTTTTCAAATAATTCTTTTCCCATTGAAAAAGGAACTATATCATCTTTCTTACCGTGCATTATTAGAATTGGAGTTTTAATTGTTGTAATTTTGCTTAAAGAGTCATATTTATCTTTTAAAAGTAATTTTACTGGTAAATAAGGGTAATAAATTTTTGCAGCATTTTCCATTGAAGTAAAAGGTGATTCTAAAATAATACTATTAAAATTATTTTTCTTGCCTATTTCTACAGCTACTCCTGTTCCTAAGGACTCTCCATATAAAATAATTCTATTATTTTTTACTTCTTTTCTGTTGAGCCATTGTATTGCTGCTTCAGCATCTTTATATAAATTATCTTCTGTTGGAGATCCTTCATTTCCACTAAATCCCCTCCAAGAAATTAATAAAATATTAATATCTAATTTATTTAGCTCGTTAAGTTTATATATCCTGTTGGATAGTTCGCCTGCATTACCATGAAAAAAAACTAGTGTTTTAAATTTTTTTAAATTCTTATTTATTATCCAAGATTTAAGTTTGATTTTGTCATCAACTTTAATAAAAATCTCATCATAGCTAAATTTTACTTTATCATTTTGGTAATTATTTTCTGAAGGATGATAAAGTAAATTTCTTTGATAAAAATAAATAAAAACTAATAATACTAAATAAGCTATTATTATTGAAGAAAAAATCAAATATAAATACTTCATCTAACAATCTTTCTTGCCAAATAAACCCCAATAAAAACTAGAGCTGCCCCGTAATAATGAAATGTTAATAGACTCTCATCAAATAATACTATTCCATAAATAGCAGAATATATTGAAAATATGTAAAGCGTAAAACCTGCTAGGGATGCCCCAACATATTTTTGTACTTTAGTATATAGTGTAAATGCAATTATTCCTGGAGATATAGCTGCAAACAAAACCCAAAATAAAAAATTATTGTTGAATTCGGTGTTAAAGAAAAAGGACTCTTCAATTATATAAAAAGGAAATAAGGAAATAGCTCCAAAAAAAGCTATCAAAGTAAACCTGGCCATAAGACTAAAACTGCTTTTCCAATTAATTAAAAAAATTGAGTAAATTGCCCACCCAATTGCGGCTCCTAACATCCATAAATCTCCTGAAGTAAATTTAAAATTAATTAAATACGATAAATCACCTTTACAAATTATAATTAATACCCCTAGAAGACATAAAATTAAGCCCATTATTCTTGAAAAGTTAATTTTATCTTTAAAAAAAAGAACTGATAAAATAATAATAAATATTGGTGAAGAAGTGTAAATTATTCCCATGTTAGCCATTGTAGTTGACATTCCTGCGATAAATGGGAATGCGCCACAAATTCCACAACCTGTTAAACCTAAGAAAAAAAGCTTTGGTGCTTCAAATTTGAATTGTTTCTTCTTTTTAAAGATCTCTTCAAAAAAGAATGGCATCAATATCACAAAAACCGTAAGCCATCTCCAGAATGCGAGTGAAACTGGGGGAACATATTCCACTCCACCTCTTGCAACAATGATATTTGAAGCCATAAAAATTGGCTGTATAAATAGGAGGAGATAGGGGTAAAAATTATTTCTTTTTGTCACCAAAGGCTTCATATAACATCATTACTATTACTAAGCCCATCAATATGTAAACTGGCAATACGTCTTTAAAACCAATCATCATTGATCTTGTTAAAGTCGTTGCTAACCCGATTAAAAAAGCTATAGCAAATACGCAACCTATTATTGAAGTTAATTTATTCATCTTTACAATTTTTTTCTAGCCAATTAGCTGTTCCTAAAAATCTTAAATCATCAAGTTTATTTCCAACTAGCTGAACACCCAATGGTAAGTTATTTTCTCCAGTTAGTAAAGGCAATGAAATAGTTGGCAAACCTAGATAAGTCCAATTTTTTTGAAAGTCAGCACTCCCCGTGGATTTAAGGCCTTTGTCAGCCACTCCACTTGAAGAAGGTGTAATTACGCCATGATAATCCTCAAAAACCTCCTTATATGACTCGTAGCTTTGTTTCATGAAATCGATAGCATCAGTATACTCTTTAGCAGAATATTTCATCCCTCTTTCAATCGCATCTCTCATTTCTTTAGAAAGTTTATCTTTATCTTTTTTATAATAAACTTGAAAATTATTAGCTAAATCTGTTTCATGAATAATTTGATGGTACTTTGGAATTTCTTTAAAATATGAAGGTGTATCAAAAACTTCAATATTTTTTTTTAATTTTTTAATTAAAAATTCGAATGCTTTTTGGGACTCTTTATTAATATTTTTCCAATAGTCAGTTTTGTAAAAAATAAACTTTGGTTCAAAGATCGGGCCTTCTTCACAAACTTTAATCATATCGTCGGCTGCAAAATGAACTGTAGCGGGATCATATAAATCTTTTTTAATTAAAGATTTTGCAAGCAAGGCCACATCTTTTACAGTTTTTCCAAATACTCCAATTGTATCTAGTTTATCCGAGGTTTTTAAAACTCCATTTCTTGAGATTAATCCGTAAGAAGGCTTATATCCCACAACTCCACAATAAGAAGCAGGTCTGATTATTGATCCACCTGTTTGAGAACCAATAGATAAGTGTGCCATATGAGAAGCAATGACTGCTGCAGATCCGCTTGATGAACCTCCTGGTGTCCTGGAGTAATCGTGGGGATTTTTTGTTTTACTTGGGTGGATGTATGCTAATTCACAAGTTACTGTTTTGCCCATGATAATTGCACCAGCATTCTTTAATAAGTTAACTATTTCAGAGTCTTGTGAACTAGACATTTTTTTTCTAAATACAGTTCCGCACTCTGTTGGCATATCATATGTTCCAATTATATCTTTAATCGCCACAGGAAGACCATGTAAAGCTCCTAAAGGTTTTCCAGATTTTCTATATTCATCTGCTTCCTCAGCTTTTTCTAAAAGAATCTTTTTATCTAAAAAAGCCCAAGCTTGAACTTCTTTATCAAATTCCTCTATTCTTTTGATATAAGCTTTGCACAAATCTACTGAGGAGATATCGCCAGACTTTAATTTGGAGACCAATTCATTGGCGTTTAAAGAGGCTGTATCTATCATCTTAAATTATCAATTTGCAAATAAAGCATCAGGTAACCACAGTGCGATACCGGGGAATAAATACATTAATACCATTGCAAATATCACTATTGCTAGGAAAGGCATTATGCCTCTAAAGATATCTAAAAGTTCAACATTTTTTGTTTGAACGCCTTTTAAATAGTATGCCGACATGGCCATGGGTGGTGTTAAAAAAGAAGTTTGTAAATTTAAAGCAATTAACATTGCAAAGAAATATGGATTTACTCCAAAAAATTCAACTAGTGGTAAAAATATTGGAACAAAAATAATTAATATTTCAGTCCATTCTAAAGGCCATCCAAGTAAGAAAATTATAATCTGAGTAATTACTAAGAACTGCCACGGAGCAAGCTCCATTGATTTAAAGAAATGTTCAAATACTTCATGACCTCCTAGATAAGAAAAAACAGATGAAAAAGTCCAAGAACCTATAAATAACCACATTATCATTGCTGTTGTTTTTGCTGTAAGAAAAACCGACTCTTTAAAATTTTTCCATTTTAAAGTTTTATAAAAAAAGGATAGAACTATCGCGCCAAAAGCCCCTACACCTGCAGCTTCAGCTGGGGTTGCTAAACCTCCTAAAATTGTTCCAAGGACTAAAATTATAAGAGAGAATAAAGGAAGAAAAGAGACTAAGACTTCCTTTAAAATTTCTGACCTCGGAGGTATCTCCTCAGCAGGAGGTTTGGGTGCTATAGAAGGATTAAAATATGCTCTGGTAATTGCGTAACCTATATATAATCCTGCGAGTAATAAACCAGGAAGTATTGCAGCGGCAAATAGTCTTAAAGGTGATAGTTGAGCAATAACTGAATAAACAATTAGCATAATACTCGGAGGAATTAATATCCCAAGGCATCCTCCTGAACAAATCACTCCTGAAGCAAATTTTTTATCATATCCTGCTTTAATCATAGCAGGCCAAGCTAATAAACCCATTAAGGTAACTACTGCGCCAATGATGCCTGTCGCAGTTGAAAAAAGTGCGCAAGTAATTAAAGCTGCCACTGCCATCGAAGCTGGCAATCTATGAGACGCCAGTCTAATTGCAAAAAACAATCTAGAAACAATTCCAGCTCTCTCTACAAGATATCCCATGAATAAAAACAAGGGGACTGCTGTTAAAACTGTGTTATCCATTACAGTATAAGTATTTTGAACGAATAATTGAAAAATTCTATTATCCAAAAGATGTTCCATTCGAGTTGGGTCAAAGTAAGCGTAATAACCGAAACCAACTCCCATCGCCATTAAAGTAAAGGCTATAGGAAATCCAAGAAGAACAGCAAATAAAAATATTGCCATCATCATTATTGCAACTTCTGGATTGGTTAAACTAAATAACATCTTTTTGATCCTCGTCTTGAGAAGTTCTCATTAACATTTTTTCAGTTTCTTCAGCAACAACCATTCTTGCTGGCCAATGACCAGTTTGAATACAAATAATTGATCTAAAGACTTCACTGACACCTTGAATGATTAAAAGAACTCCAGCAGAAGGAATTAAAGCTTTTGCCATATAAATTTGAATTTGCGCCGGACTATTCCAGCTTGTTTCTTTAATCTTCCAAGCAAGAGCGGCATACTCGTATCCATAAAATGCTAGGGCTAATACACCGGGAAAGAAAAATATGAAGTATAAAATTAAATCTATGTATCCTTGAGTTCTAGGTTTAAATAACCTGTAAATTACATCTCCTCTTACATGAGCTTCTGTCGATAAAGTATAAGCTCCCGCCATCATAAATATTGCCCCATACATTTGTAAACTGAAATCAAAATTCCACAAAGTCGGTGCATTAAAAGCATATGCCATTACAACTTCATAGCATGTTCCGCCCATTAATATTACGATACACCAGGAAAAAGCTTTTCCCACTGAAGTGCTTAAATGATCTGCAAAGCTGATAAATCCTCTCATAAAAATAAACTATTCTAAAATTTTATCCTTTTCCATAAAAAAAGGGGGCCAAAAAGCCCCCTTTTAAAATTATAAAAAAGTTAATTATATTTTAACTTTTGCAATACTTCCGAACTCATTTTCATAAGCCAGCTTGTAATTAGGCTGGTTCATCAGTAAGTATTTCATAACTCTCTTAGCGTATTTCTTCTGAGAATCTACAATTTTCTTAAAGAAAGGATCTTTCTTATTGAAATCACCTATTACTTTATCCCAACCTTTTAATTGTTGAGCTAAGATTTCATCAGATGTTTGATACACATTTACTTTATGTTGATTCATCAACTTAGATAAATCAGCTGAGTATCTCACTAACGCTTTGAAGTAGTTGTCCGTATTCGCAGCATAAGCAGCATTTTTTAGTATCGCTTGGTGTGCAGGCGATAAACCATTAAATGTCTTTTTGTTTACTGGAATTTCAAACATCTCCTGAGATTGGTGGAAGCTTCCTAAGTGATAATGCTTAGAAACGTCTTGCATACCAAACTGAGAGTCTGAAGTTGGGTTGTTAAACTCGGCAGCTTCAATTAATCCTGTTTTCATTGCAGGTTGAATTTCACCGCCTGGTAATTGTCTAACTACCATTCCCATAGCTGTTAATACGTTAGTCGCTAAACCAACTGTTCTGTACTTCATTCCTTTTACATCAGACACTTTAGTTACGTTCTTCTTGAACCAACCAAAAGGCTGAGCAGGCATTGGCATATGGAAGAAACCAATATAGTCGAAACCAACTTTTGCAAGAGTTTCGTTATAAAGTTTTCTACCTCCACCGTACTCCATCCATCCCATTACTTCTTGAGATGACATTCCGTATGATGGACCTGTACCAAATAATGAAGCGGCAGCATTTTTACCATACCAGTACGCAGTTACCCAGTGTCCCATATCTAGTACACCTGAACTTACTGCTTGACCTATTTCTCCAGTTTTTACAACTGAACCAACAGGCTGAAGATCAATCTTCAACTCACCGCCTGACATGTCGCTAACCATTTTTGCATAGTCGCCAGCCATTTCGAAGAATATATTTGCTCCTGAAGGCCAAGCTGCTTGCATCTTTAAAGTTTTCGGAGCACCGAACGCAATGTTTGGCATTGCAACTGTTGCTGCCGCTGCAGCACCCGTAGCTGCTGCTGCTTTAAAGAACTTACGTCTTGAAGGAGTTTTAACCCCTTTGATCGTTTTTTTTGACATATGTCCCCCTTAATTATTAATAATTAAAATATTTAAACATATAAATTTTTGAGAGTCCCACCTTAATTGTAATATTTTGACGCTTACAACTTTTACTAGAATAAGGTTATTTGTACTTAATTTACTTTGTTTTTGCAGGTTCCGCTTTTAAAAAATTCATCCATGTTGTCTATTGCTAAATCAGCCATTGCTGTACGAGTGTGTTTTGAGGCACTTCCTAGGTGGGGAAGAATAAAAGCACTTTTATGTTTTAAATAACCAGGATTTAAATTTGGTTCCCCTTTGTATACATCTAATCCAACTGCATAAACTTTTCGTCTATTTAAAGCTTCTATTAATGCGTCATCATTTACAATATCCCCTCTAGCAACATTAGTTACCACCGCTCCTTGTGGTAAATATTCTATAGTTTCTTTATTTATTAAATCAGCTGTTTCTTTTGTAGCAGGGCAACAAACTGATAATACATCTGAAACACTTAAAAAACTTTTAAGATCTTTGTGATAAATTGCTCCATCCTCTTTTTCATCACTAAGTTTTGATCGATTATGATAATGTATTATCATGCCCAAAGATTTAGCAATTCTTGCAATTTTTCTTCCTATTCTACCCATTCCTAAAATTCCTAATCTAGTTCCTGTTAATTGTTTTCCTATTAAGTAATCGGCAGACCATTTCCAATTAGAACCTTTAGCAGCTTCGATACCCTCCGGTGCTCTTCTACATGCTCCTAAAATTAACAAAATTCCAATTTCAGCTGTCGCATCTGTCAAAACTTCTGGGGTATTAGTCACTATGATATTTCTTTTTTTTGCTGCCTCTAAGTCAATATTTCCAAATCCTACAGCAAAGTTTGAAAGTATTTTAATACTATCAGGCAATTTGTTTATTGTTTCTGCGTCTAATTTATCAGTTAGCGCTGATAAAATTCCATCACAACCTGCACTAAGTTTTATTAACTTTTCCTGAGAGTATAATTCATCGTTAGTATTAAATTTTGAATCAAATATTTTTGAAGCCTTATCTTCACTAGATCTAAGAAGTCTTCTAGTAATAAGAATTTTTTTCATTAGAATAATTAGTTTAAATCAAAAATCTTACCAGGATTCATGATATTATTAGGATCTAGAGTTCTTTTTATAGATTTCATCACAGGAATGTTGTCTCCATGCTCTTTTAAGAGATAATCTTTTTTATGTAGCCCTATGCCATGTTCTCCAGTAATCGTTCCATTAAGCTCTAAAGTTTTTTTAATAAGTAAATCACTAAATTCTCTTATTTTTTTGTAAGATTCTTTTTTTTGAGGATCATAAGGTAAAATTACATGAAAATTCCCATCCCCTAAGTGTCCAACCATTGGCGCTCTTAGTCCAAATTTTTTTGTCTCTTCTTCTGCAAAATTTACACACTCAGTTATTTTTGAAATAGGAAGGCAGACATCTGTAGAATAAACTCGTCCATTTTTAATCAATGCTTTCACAGAATAATAAACATCCCAACGAGCTTGCCACAGTTTATTTCTTTCTGATAAATCTTTAGCCCACTTAAATGAGCTTCCGTTATTATCATTAGAAATTTCTTCTACGACTTTAATATTCTCTTTGTTAGATGACTCTGATCCATGAAATTCAAAAAATAAAGTTGGTAGGACTTTAAGATCCTTTAATTTTGAATAATTAATACTAATATCCATTTGATCCTTATTTAACATTTCAATTCTAGCGATCGGTACACCGTACTGAATTATTTGTTGAGCAGTCTGGACTGCATCTTCCAAAGTTTGAAAATGACAAACTGCACTCATAATGCTCTCTGGAATTGGAGATAGCCTTAACTGTATTTCAGTTATAATTCCAAGTGTACCCTCAGAACCAATAAATAGATTTGTTAAGTTATATCCTGCAGAGGTTTTTTTTGTTCTGCTTCCTGTATTAATAATATCTCCATTAGGAAGAACTACTGTTAGACCGGTAATAACTGTCTTCATGGTCCCATATTTTACAGCCATTGTTCCTGAGGCAGATGTTGAGGCCATACCCCCTATGGCTGCGTTAGCTCCAGGGTCAATAGGAAAGAAAACTCCATCTTCCCTTAAATAATCATTTAATTGTTCTTTAGTAACGCATGCCTGCACTCTACAATCAAAGTCTTCAACATTTACACTTAAAACTTTATTCATTTTTTCTAAAGAAATTGTAATACCTTTATCATTCCCTACAACATTTCCTTCTAAAGAAGTTCCTGTTCCAAATGGTACAACAGGTACTTTGTGATCGTTGCAAAGCTTTAAAATCTTAGAGACTTCAGAATTTGTTTCAGGAAAAACTACAGCCTGAGATAAAACAGGGTCATAAGTATCCTCACCTCTGGCATAATTGGTTCTGGTAGATACAGATGTAGAAAATCTGCCATTAAAAATCTTTTTTAGTTCTAATTGAACTTGTTCATTCATATCGCGATATTAATTGAAATTTAGAGAAAATACAGCTTATTTAGCCAACATTTTTTTAATATTTTCAAGAGCTTCTGAAATGTTGGCTTGGGAAGCTGCAAAACTAAATCTTACGTAATCTTTTGCAGTTTTTCCAAATGCAGTTCCAGGAACTATAGCTACACCTGCTTCATGCATACATTTTTTTGCAAATTCTGAACCATTCATTCCTGTACCTATTACTTTTGGAAAAGCATAAAATGCTCCTCCAGGTAAACTACACTCAACGCCAGGTAAATTGTTAAGACCTTCGTGAATTAGTTTTCTTCTAATTGTAAATTTATTCATCATCTGATCTATTGAGTCGTCAGATCCATCTAGAGCAGCAATTCCTGCGAACTGAGCCGCTGCATTGACACAAGAAACACTATTAATTAATAATTTATTTACATGCTCTACTAGCTCTTTTGGCCAAAAACTCCAGCCTAATCTCCAACCTGTCATTGAATATGCTTTGCTCCATCCTTCAAGAACAATTAATCGTTCTCTTAATTCTGGATATTTAAAAAATGATGGCATTTCCTTTCCATCAAATATTTGTCTGCTGTAAATCTCATCACTTAAAATAGTTACGTGCGGATGTTTTTTAAGACCCTCTGCTAGAACATCAATATCTGATTTTTCAACAAAACTGCCAGTAGGATTATTTGGATTGATTAAAACCAACAATCTAGTTTTGTCAGTTATCAATGATAAAATTTTTTCTGGATTAAATTTTAAATCTTTATCTTCGGTTAAATCATACGGGACAGCTTTTGCACCTGTAAAATTAATCATTGACTCATAAATTGGAAATGCAGGAGTTGGATGAATAATTTCTACACCTGGTTCACCAAAACATTGGATAGCGTAACTCATAGTAGGTTTTCCGCCAGGCATTATAATTATTCTTTCAGGATCAATATCCTGGTTATATAATTTTTTAATTTTTCTAGTCACTGCTTGTCTGCATTCAAGAATTCCGTTTGACAAAACATAACCATGATGACCGTCATCTAGAGCTTTTTTTGCAGCTTCTACAATATGTTTTGGAGTTTTAAAATCAGGTTGGCCTAATCCGAGGTGTATCATTGGCTTTCCTGTGGCTTCTAATTTTTTTGCCTCAGCTAGAACGCTAAATGCAGTTTCTGTTCCTAATCTTTCTAAACTTTTTGCAAGTTTCATAATCTATATATTTCTTTTAATTTCTATTTCTATAAATTAATTTTGAACTATTCAACTCTTTTAAATTTTTACAACCCATCAAAACCATATTTCTATTTATTTCATCGTACATGTTTTGTAATAAGTGCTCGACGCCTTTTTGACCTCCAGCTGCTAAAGAAAATAGGAACATTTTACCAAAACTACAAGCCTTGGCGCCAGCGGCAATAGCTTTTAATACATGAGTTCCTCTTCTTACACCCCCATCTAAAATTATCTCAAGCTTATCCCCTACAGCGTCGGAAATTGCTTTGACTTGATCAAAAGGAGACCGTGACCCATCTAATTGACGTCCCCCATGATTAGATATCATGATAGCAGTACATCCAATATCTATAGCTCTTTTTGCATCTTCAACAGACATAACTCCCTTCAATGCAAAAGGTCCGTTCCATTTTTTTGCACAATATTCTGCATCTTTCCAGCCCATAGCCGGGTCATATTGTTCGTTAATATATTCGATTACTGATTTTGCTATGCTAGTTCCTTTATCAGTTTTCTTTTTAACATTTGCCAGTTCAAATTTTCTACCTATTAAATAATTAAAAACCCATTGGGGTCGCATCGCAAAACTTATTAAACTTTGAAACGTAAGTTTTGGTGGAGTTGTAAATCCTGTTCTATGATCTTTTTCTCTGTTACCTGCTACTAAAGTGTCTACCGTTAAACACATTGCATCAAAACCAGATCTTTTTGATCTTTCAATTAAATCATCAGAAATTGCTCTATCTTTATGAACATAAAGTTGAAACAGCTTAGGTCCGCTAGAAATATTTGAAACCTCTTCTATAGTATTGTTACCCATGGAAGACATACTGTAAAAAGTATTGAATTTTTCAGCAGCTCTTGCTGAGGCTCTGTCTCCCTCTGGATGATAAAGTCTCTGCATTGCAGCTGGTGAAAGAAAAATTGGCATATCAATTTTTCTTCCAAATAAAGTAGTTGATAAATCAGGTTTTCCAACACTAGCAAGGACATTGGGAACTAAATCACAATCATTAAAAGACTCAGTATTTCTTCTTAAAGTGGACTCGTCATCAGCGCCACCATCAATGTAATGAAAAATTGGGGAAGGTAGTTTTTTTTTAGCAAGTTTTCTAAAATCCTCAAAATTGTGACAATTTTTTAAACTCATTATCTTCTAAATCTTAAATTTTTTCTATTAAGGTCACTTATTTTTGTACATCCCATTAATTTCATGTCTCTTTCTAATTCAGCTTTATATTGGCCTAAAGCTCTTTCAACACCTGCTTGACCAGCCGCAGCTAAAGCATATAGATATAATCTACCGCCTGAACAAGCTTTGGCTCCTAGTGATAATGCCTTAAGCATATGAGTTCCTCTATGAATTCCACCTTCACAAATCACATCAAGCTTATCGCCAACTGCATCAACAATTTCAGCAAGTTGATCAAAAGGAGATCTAGATCCATCTAGTTGTCTTCCACCATGATTTGATACCATGATACCTGTACATCCTATATCGACAGCTCTTTTGGCATCCTCAACACTCATCACTCCTTTAAGTGCAAAATGCCCACCCCATTTAGAACAAAGTTTTTCAGCATCTTTCCAATTCATAGATTGGTCCAACATAGTTGAAAAATAGTTTCCAATTGATGAGTTGGTGCTAGTACCCTCTTTCACAAAATCTTGAAGATGAGGTAATTCAAACTTACCTCTTGTTACATAGTTTATTCCCCACATTGGTTTTGTTGCGAAACTAAATAAACTTGCTAGGGTTAATTTAGGTGGAGAGGTGAAACCAGTTCTTAAATCTCTTTCACGATTTCCTCCAGTAATTGTGTCTACGGTTAAAGCCATGACATCAAATTTTGCAGCTTTTGCCCTTTCCAAGCAAGAATCGTTCAAACCTCTATCTTTATGAAAATAAAATTGAAACATTTTTGGCGTATCTATCATTGAAGATATCTCTTCTACACTCACTGTAGCTAAAGCTGAAACACCAAACATAGTATTAAATTTCTGTGCAGCTTTTCCTACTGCTCTCTCTCCTTCATAATGAAAAAGTCTTTGTAATGCTGTGGGTGCAAGATAAAAAGGTAGATCAAGTTTTTTACCGAATATTGTAGTGGATAAATCTACATTCTCTACACCTCTTAAAACGTTTGGAACTAAGTCTACATCATCAAATGCACTTGTATTTCTAGCGTAAGTAACTTCATCGTCGGCTGCGCCATCAATGTAATGAAATATAGGTGAAGGTAGTTTCTTTTTTGCTAGTTTTCTAAAATCCTTAAAATTATGACAATCTTTTAAATTCATTCCTATTAAAAGTTTTTAGAAAATGTAATTTGTTGATTGTCTGTTCCAGGATTTGTTTCACCCCAATCGTTATTTGAAATATGACTATAACTGTATCCAATTTTAGAATTTTTAAAAATATCTATGCCTAGTTTAATCTCACTTTTAAATTCTAAAGCGCTTCCTAAATCTTTGCCATTTCCTTTTTCATAATAACCAGGAGTAAAACTTGGTAAGATTTTTAATTTTCCAATACCATATTGGCCTTCAACCCCTGTATACAAATAAACTGAATTATCTCCTGTCATAAAGCCTCCAGAAACTGGAGAAAATTTTCCTAAGAAAGTATTACGAAAAAGATTAGGATTTTTATGCTCTATACCAAATAAACTTGTTTGATCATCGCCTTCTTTATCAATGACATCAAAAGTACCGGTATAAAAGGAAATTTCTTTATTACCTTCTTCTGCTAAAGCAGGACTCACCATAAAGTTTAACAGTGCTAAAAATACTAAAAGTTTTAATTTCATAATTAAAAATTAAATCAAATATCTCACATGTCTAGATATCTTTCAACTAGTGATTGTCCCTTTTTTTAAAAAATAAAAAAATTATCACTCCGCCAGATACTAAAGCTATGTAAGGAAATAACCATAATACAAAATTAACTTTATTAAATGGGGGTTTATAAACAATCCATTCACCATATTTCTCAATCAAAAAATCATAAATTTCTTTTTCTGATTTACCTTCGTTGATTTGATCTTTAACTACAATTTTAATCGTTTGAGCAAAGTCAGAATTGGAGTCAGCGACAGATTGTCCTTGACAAACTAAACAACGTAAATTTTTTAAAATCTTATTTGAGTCTATTGAGAAAGTTGTGGCATTTACAACATTAAAATTTATTAAAATAAAAAAAATTATTACTTTTGTTCTCATTATTACCTTACGATATTTTTGATGTCATCATAGTCATTTTTAGAAATAGGTCCTATAAATTTTTTTATAATTACTAAATTCTTATTTATTAATATACTTTCTGGAATACCATAAATTCCAAAATTGATTGAATGCTTACCCAATTCATCTCTTGCTAGGTCATCGTATGGATCACCAAGATCTTTTAGGAATGCTAAAGCATTACTTTTTTTATCTTTAAAATTTACACCCAATAATTTGAGATTTTTTTCATCGTTTAATTTAATCAAAATAGGATGTTCTTCTCTACAAGGTCCACACCAAGAAGCCCAGAAATTAATTAAAGTAAAATCATTTTTTTTTAAATCGTTTTCAGTAATTATTCTATTTTCAGCAAAATGTTCTAATTGTATCTTGCTGATTTTTTTACCCACTAAATTTTTTGTATCATAGATTGAACTTTTATTTAAACCAACAAAAAATACTCCAATAATAAATATAATTAATAAAATTATAGATGATTTAATAATTTTTTTTTGCATTTTTATAAAGTCTTAAAAAACCACCTAGAGAAATAAAAATCACAGATATCCAGATCCACATCATAAAAGGTTTTTTTTGAAATTTAATATTGTAGTAATCTGACCTATCAATATTGCTCATTGTTATATAGTAATCTTTTAATATCCCAGATCTTATTGAAGCTTCATATGTTATTGTGCTTGGGTTTTCGTATATTCTTATTTCTGGATAAAGAGAGTGATTTGAATTTTCTTTGAAATTATTTATTTTAAATTCACCAATTACAGCTTTATAGTTTTTAAAATCCTGTAATTTTAGATCTTGAAACTCCACTGAATAATTTTCAAAATTTTTTTTCTCACCCAACTTTAAATTAAAATCTTTTTCTAAAGAAAAATTGTAGTTAATTCCTATGAATAATATCAAAAATCCAAAAGCAAGATGTGATACGACTCTAGGAGAATCTATTTTTAAATTTTTATATGATTTATAAAGATCTATTAAAGAAGATATCACAAGAAAGATTGCTGAAATTATTATAAAATTTGATAACAGACTATATCCCTTAAATAAATATACAATACAGAAATTAATAAAAATAGATCCGATTAAAATCCTAAATAATAAATTCAAGTTATAAGACTTATTCTTTATCCACCCAGTCTGCGGGCCTACAGACATAA
Organism: uncultured Pelagibacteraceae bacterium; assembly: GCA_902580485.1. Lineage (GTDB taxonomy): Bacteria > Pseudomonadota > Alphaproteobacteria > Pelagibacterales > Pelagibacteraceae > Pelagilacustribacter. The sequence continues at coordinate 25,698 of CACHKS010000008.1, read as the reverse complement.
ATAAAAGAAATAATACAATTATGGGTATTATTACTGTATTGTAAAAGGGGGGACCAACCGAAACTTTATGATCAGTTAAAACCTCAGTAAAAATAGGATAAACGGTTCCTATTAAAACTGTGATTAAATAAAAAATCATGAACCAATTGTTGATCAAAATAAAAGTCTCTTTGCTATTTGAGCTTAAATTATAACTGCTGTTTTTAAATTTGTTAAAAAAAAGTAAAACTGAAACAAAAATCATTAAACTTAAAAATATTAAGATATAAATGCCTCTTGAAGGATCATTAGCAAATGTATGTACTGAATTTAAGATTCCTGATCTCACTAAAAAAGTTCCAGTAACACTTAAAATAAAAGTTAAAAGACAGAGAATAATTACCCAGAAATAAAGTAAATTTCTTTTCTCTAATACGATTAATGAATGTAACAAGGCTGACATAGCAAACCACGGTAAAAGAGATGCGTTTTCAACAGGATCCCAAAACCAAAAACCTCCCCAACCTAACTCATAATAAGCCCAGATTGAGCCGGCCAAAATTCCAAGTGTTTGAAAAGTCCACGAAACTAAAACCCAAGTTTTAATCGACTTAGCAAATAATTTTCCTGAATAGTTAGTTAGCAAAGAAGCTATAGCTGCTGAAAAATAAATCGAAGAACCAACAAAACCAATATAGAGTAATGGGGGATGTATTGCTAAAGCTGGGTCTTGTAAAATTGGATTTAAACCTAAACCTTCTTTGGGTATTGGCAAAATAATGCTGAAAGGATTTGAATTAAATAAAAGAAAAAATAAAAAACCAAGAATTAAAACATTTTGAACAATTAAACTATAAATTCTATAATTTTTTGCATGATGTTTATTATATAAAAGAAAAAGGAAAGAAAAAATTGTTAATATAATTACCCATAACAATAAACTTCCCTCATGATTTCCCCAGGTTCCAGTAACTTTATATAAAAAAGGTTTTAACGAATGGGAATTTTGATAAACAGTAATTATTGAAAAATCTGAAACAATAAAAGCGGTTACTAAAGTAAAAAAACAAATTATTATAAAAGTGCTTTGAAATAGGCAAATATGATAAATATTTTTGCTTATTATGACTTTGTTATTTTTCAAATTTTGAAATGAAAAGTAAATTATAGATATTCCTAATAGTATGTTTAAAAATAGTAAAGTATTTCCTATATTACTTAACATTGTTTTGCATTAAATCTTTTAATTCTGGAGGCATATATTTCTCATCGTGTTTAGCCAATATCCTATCAGCTATAAAAAAGTTTTTATCTTTAAGTTTGCCCTCTGCAACTACTCCTTTTCCTTCAGAAAAGAGATTTGGTACGGTACCCCTATAACTAACAAAAATTTCATTTTTTAAATCTGTTATAATAAACTTGATCTCCTGCTTATTAATGTCAATAGAGTTCTTTTTTACCATACCGCCCACCCTGATTTTTTTGCTAGAAATAATATCCTGACTTAGCTGAATATCTGTAGGAGATTTGAAATAAAGAATGTTGCTAGTTAAAGATTTTAGAATAAAAAAAACTGCTAGAACTAAAGATAAAAGTAATAGGCTAAGAAAAGATACTCTCTTTTTGACTTTTTTTGTAAGCATTAAAATGCTTTAGATCGATTTGTTATACGAAGCTAAAAACTGAGAGGCTACTTTTGATTTTTTTAAAACTAATTTTCTTTCCACCTCAGAAAGCTGGCTTAATTCTTTTGCAAAATCTTTTTCGTATTTTTTCAAAGTTTTATAAGTTTTGTAATAAACAATACCACAAGCTAAAAAAGTAATAGCAAAGGATAGCCATACAAAAAGGCCATAACCGTTCATTGAAATAAAATTTTGGATCATATTCTTTTAATATTCTTTTTCTTTATTCTAATGATTTCTGTCTTGTATTTCATTAGCAAAATTAACGCACAATACAATAATAAAACTAACAACATCAACATTAAAGGCATTAACATAGAGGAATGTATTGAGCTAGTTCCATCAATCTTAATACTTGAAGGTTGATGAAGAGTATTCCACCAATCAACTGAATATCTAATAACTGGAATATTTATTAACCCTATAACGGCAATAAGATTTGAAACTTTGATAGCTTTGTCTTCTTTTTCAATTAACTTATGAGCAAGAATAAACAAAATATAAAAAATGGAAAGTACTAACATTGAAGTTATTCTAGCGTCCCAAGCCCACCAAGTACCCCAAGTTGGTTGACCCCATAATGATCCTGTAATAATTGCTAAACAAGTAAACAAAAGTCCTATTGGAGCAATACTTTTTGTAATTAAATTTAAATTTTTTATTTTAAAGATAAAACTTAGTATTGATAATAAAGCAATAACTGTGAACGAAGCTAAACCTATCCATGCAGACGGTACATGAACATACATTATTCTTACACTATCTCCCTGTAAATAGTCAGGCGGTGATAATATTAAAGCAAATGTTAAAGCAATAATTAGAAGGACAAAAAAAATCGAATTGATAAATTTAATTAATTTTTCGATCCAATAAAAAATTCTACTTGGATTTATTAGGTCAAACATATCTACTGACTACTATAATATTATTTTTATGTGAAGAGTGAATATGAGCCTAACTGAGAATTGAGAGGGAGTTAAGAAGTATGAGTTAATTCCCAATTAGGCAATAACATCTAAAGCTAGTATAAATCTGTGTCCTAGATTTGAATGAATAATGTTAAATTTGAGGCAATATTAAAATTATCTAATTTGAAACCTTAAAATAATTCGAGCCTTTTTTTCCAGAAAATATTTCTTCTATCAATGGGTGTTTAACTGGTTCTTTGGATTTATCTAACAAAAGATTTTGTTCTGAAACGTAAGCCTCATAAGTCACATCATTACTCTCAGCTAAAAGGTGATAGAAAGGTTGATCTTTTCTAGGTCTGACGTCTTTAGGTATAGATTGATACCATTCTTCTGAATTATTAAATTCAAAATCTACATCGTAAATGACACCTCTAAAATCAAAGTGTCTGTGTTTAACAACTTCGCCTATTGAAAATTTTGCATGATTGCTAGATGCCATATCTAATAATTAATAATTTTTTTATTAAAATCAATATCTAATTTATTAAAAATTTATTATATGTTAAACATTAAATGTGAATAAGTCATTTTTAAAATTTATTGCTGATTTCGGTCCTTTATTAATTTTCTTTACAATCTATTATAAAAGTGGAAATAATCTTAGTGTTGCAATACCGCCACTCATAATCTCAACAATTATTGCGGTGTCTGGAATTTATTTTTTAGAAAAAAAAATACCTTATATTCCTCTAATTGGAGGCGTTCTTATAACTTTATTTGGTGGATTAACACTGTATTTTAATAATCCAGTTTTTTTATATATGAAGCCTACAATAATTAATTTTATTTTTGCAATTACATTAATTATCGGAAAAGCTTTTTTTAATAAAAATTTTCTAGAATTTTTTTTTAAGGCAGCTTTTCAGCTAGATGAGTCAGGATGGGCTAAATTAAATAACAGATGGGCTTATTTTTTTATATTTTTAGCAATCTTAAATGAAATAGTTTGGAGAACTCAACCAGAAACTACATGGGTGAATTTTAAAGTTTGGGGCATAATACCTTTAACTTTTATATTTACTGCCTTACAACTACCAATGATAAATAAACATAAACTATGAAAAATATAAAATTAGTTATCAATAATGACTTGAAGAAAGAAAAAGAAAAATTTTTTATAAAAAAAGAACTTCAATGTATATTAAATTTATATGCAAAGATGGTTTCAAATGGAACTTGGAAAGATTATTCTTTTTCATCAGGTACAAAAGAAATATCTTTTGATGTTTATCAAAGAGCGTCTGACCAACCTGTGTTAAGAATATTAAAAAATCTCAAGCCTAATTATTTCAATGAAAAGTTCTTAATAAAAGATAAAAATGGAAATATTCTTAAAAAGTCGGAAGATTTAAAACAACTAATTAATAAAACTAGCTGGAATAATTTAAGATTAGTAAAATAATTATCTTCTTTGGCCAAAAAGTCTTAGAAGCATAATAAATAGATTAATGAAATCTAAGTATAATGTTAAAGCTCCCATCACCGCTTTTTTACCCATAAGCTCACCGCTGTCACTAGCTAAATACATATTTTTAATTTTTTGGGTATCGTAAGCAGTTAGTCCAACGAAAACCAAAACTCCAATGATAGAGATTACAAAATACATCATAGAAGATTTCATAAAAATATTAACGATTGATGCAATGATAATTCCAAAAAGACCCATCATTAAAAAAGATCCCATTTTCGTTAAATCTCTTTTAGTCGTATAACCATAAATGCTCATCGCTCCAAAAGTTCCCGCAGTAATAAAGAAAACTCTAGTTATACTAGCTCCTGTGTAAATTAAAAAAATTGAAGAAAGCGAAGCGCCCATTAAAGCTGCAAAAACCCAAAAAGTTGTTTGAGCTTTCGTAGCAGACATCTTTGCAATACCAAAACTCATATAAAAAACTACTGCTAAAGGTGCTAACATAATTACCCATTTTAATCCCGAGGCATAAATTGTATTACCAAAGTTAGTTAACCCTATAATTTGACTTCCTTCTGAAACGACTGCCATTTTGAAAAATGCTAACGCAATAAATCCAGTTAGTAATACTCCTGAAGCCATATAATTATAAACTTTTAGCATGTAGGCTCTTAAACCCTGATCTATAATAGCCTCTGATGCTGAGGATCTTACTGAAGTTGATTGTTTATTAAATTCCATAAGATTAATATATGAATTTTTATTAACTTTTCAATAGTCAATAATTACTTTAAAAAAACCTTTAATAATAGGTATTTATGAAATTCAATAAATTAGGAAATACAAATCTTAGCGTTAGTTCAATTTGTCTTGGAACTATGACTTGGGGAACTCAAAATTCAGAAAAAGATGCTTTTGAACAAATGGATTATGCAGTTGATCAAGGCATAAATTTTTTTGATACAGCTGAACTTTATTCAATTCCTCCAACTGCAGAGTCATATGGAAAAACAGAGGTAATGATTGGAAATTGGTTTGAAAAAAGAAAGAATAGAAACAAAATCATTTTAGCATCAAAAATTGCTGGACCTGGTTTAGATTGGATTAGAGATGGCAAAAATAGCTTTGATGAAAAAGGTATCGGAGAAGCAATTGAAGGCAGTCTTAAAAGATTAAAAACAGACTATATAGATTTATATCAATTACATTGGCCAGAAAGATCAACAAATACTTTTGGTAGAAGAGAGTATTCTATAAATAAGAATGAACGTGAATGGAACGATTTTGAAAATGTTTTGAAGGCGTTAGAGAAATTTATAAAAAGTGGAAAAATTAGATACATAGGAATGTCAAATGAAACCCCTTATGGTCTATCAAAATATTTAGAAATATCTAAAAACAAAAACTTACCTAGAATGATGTCAGTACAAAATCCTTATAGTTTAGTAAATAGAACTTATGAAGTAGGCATGTCAGAAATATCGATAAGAGAAAAGTGTGGCTTATTAGTTTATTATCCTTTGGCTTCGGGAGCTTTATCTGGAAAATACAGAGGAGGACAAATGCCGAAAAACGCAAGGATGACTTTATTTAAAGGTTGGGAAAGAATGATTAATCCTTTAGCCATGAAAGCATACGAGGAATACCATAAACTAGCTAAAGAAAACAATATTACGATGGTTCAACTTGCTCAGGCTTTTGTTAATTCTAGGCCTTTTGTAACTAGCAATATAATTGGAGCAACAACAATGGATCAGCTGAAAGAAAATATTGGAAGCATGGATATCGAATTGACCGAAGAAATATTAGAAAAGATCAATATAATACATAATAACAATCCAAATCCTGCGCCTTAATCCAAACCATTGAAATAGCTTATTTTTAGTATAAAAATAAATTTATGCTATTTAAAAAATTTTTTATTTTGGTCTTTCTTATATTATTCTCTTTAAGTGCGACTGCTAACACCCCAAGATCAACCGGAAAATATAAAAATTGGGAAAGCTTCACTGCTCAAACAGATAAAGGGAAAATTTGCTTTGCTCAAACTATGCCAACAAAAAGAGCTCCGGCTTCGATTAAAAGAGAAAAATCAAAATTATTTGTTACTTTTAGACCATCTGAAAACATTAAAGATGAAGTTAGCTTAACAAGTGGGCATGATTATAAATCTTCATCAGTTACAGCTAGCTCTGGAAAAAAAGGATATTCTTTTTTTTCTCAGAAAAATTTTGCATGGTTGTTAGATGATCAAGAAGAACAAAAGTTTATTAAATTAATGAAAAGAGCAACAAACTTAATCGTTAAAGCAAGAACAACAAAAGGTGCTGAAACTACGGATCATTATTCAATGATGGGATTTACTAAAGCATATAACACCGCAAAAAAAACTTGCAGTTAAATGAAAAAAATTGTTTTAGCCTACTCGGGTGGGCTTGATACTTCAATAATTCTTAAATGGCTTCAAGAAAACTATAAAGCTGAAGTTATTGCTTACACTTCTGACATTGGTCAAGAAATGAACAAACAAAAAATTATTAGGAATGCAAAAAGATTGGGTGTTAAAAAAATCATCATTGAAAACCTAAAAAATGTATTTGTAAAAGACTTTGTTTTCCCAATGATTAGAGCTCATGCGGTCTATGAAGGAGTTTATTTATTAGGAACATCTATAGCGAGACCATTAATTGCGAAAAGACAAGTGGCTATAGCCAAAAAATTTAAAGCTTTTGCAGTTTCCCATGGGGCTACTGGAAAAGGTAATGATCAAGTAAGGTTTGAACTGGGGTATGCATTTTTTGGCGGAAAAAAAATTAAAGTTATAGCTCCTTGGAGAGAATGGAAATTACAATCTAGAACTGACTTAATAAATTATGCCAAAAAAAATAATATTCCTATTCCTAAAGATAAAAAAGGAGCGCCTCCTTTTTCAGTCGATGATAATATCTTTCATACTTCGACCGAAGGAAAAGTATTAGAAAATCCAAAAAATTCTCCACCAGAGTATATTTATCAAAGAACTGTTTCTCCTGAAAAAGCGCCAAATAAAAAAACAAAAGTTAAAATTACTTTTAAAAATGGAGACCCAATTTCTATTAACGGTATAAAGTTAAGCCCTGAAAAACTTTTACAAAAATTAAATTTATTAGCTGGAAAAAACGGTGTTGGAAGAGTTGATTTAGTAGAGAATAGATTTATCGGCATTAAATCTAGAGGAGTTTACGAAACACCTGGTGGAACAGTTTTATATATAGCACATAGGGCAATAGAGTCTGTCACTTTAAATAAAGATGCTGTCCATGCAAAAGAAAGAATTATGCCTGAATATGCTGAACTAGTTTATAATGGTTACTGGTTTTCTAAAAAAAGAATAAATCTCCAAAAAATAGTTGATAAGAATAGAAATCAAGTTTCAGGTGACGTTCTATTAAGTTTGTATAAAGGTAACGTGACAATTTTATCCAGAAGAACAAAAAATAAAGCTTATTCTATGAAAAAAGTTTCTTTTGAGGAAAATAAATCTTTTAAAAAGTCTAAAATAGAAAAATTTATAAGATACCATTCTAAACAGTTATACAAATCTTAAAATTCTGGTAATAATTAATTAATGAATAATACGATTCGAAATATTCAGTTAACGGCAGTTTTATTTGTATTGGTATCAACCATAATTGCATTTTTTCTAGAAGTAAAAGAAATGTATGATAACAAAAACATTGAGCTGGCAGACTTGCTGCTTATGTTCATTTACATTGAGGTTATTGGTCTTGTTAAGTCATACTGGGAAACAAGATCTGTAAGAATAACTTATCCTTTAGTTATTGCAATAACTGCGCTCGCTCGATTTATTATATTACAAGATAAAGATAGTGATCCGTCAAACCTGATTTATATTTCGATTGCTATATTAATTGTTGCGATAGCGACAGTAGTAATAAGATTCAGAAATAGTAAATATTTAAAGATTGATAATTCTAAGTCAAACGAGCTTTAAAACACTCTAAAGTATTTTTTAATAAACAGGCAATCGTCATAGGTCCCACACCTCCAGGAACTGGGGTGATCGCTTTCACTTTGTTTTTAACTTCTTCAAAACTAACATCACCTACAATTTTATCTCCTTGCTTATTTATTCCTACATCAATAATGATTGATCCATCTTTAACCCAATCCTTTTTAACTAAGTTCGCTACCCCAACTGCTGTAACTAAAATATCTGCTTTTAAACACTTTTCTTTTAAATTTTTTGTCTTTGAATGAGTAATTGTGATCGTACAATTTTCTTTTAATAAGAGTTGTGCCATTGGCTTACCATTTAAATTAGATCTACCTATAATCACTGCATGTTTACCAGACAGATTTTTTTCAATTTTTTTAATTAACATTAAACATCCTTTAGGAGTGCAGGGAACAATTCCATTATATCCTGAGGCTAAATTTCCAACATTAATTGGACTAAATCCGTCTACATCTTTTGATGGATCGATTGAATTAATAATTCTCATTTGTCTGATTTGATCTGGTAGAGGAAGCTGCACCAAAATACCTGATATACTATTATCATTATTTAATTCTTTTATTTTGTTTAAAACCTCTTCCTGAGAAACATCATGTGAATATTTAATTAAATTAAAATTTATTCCGACTTCTTTTGAATTTTTTTCTTTATTTTTTACGTATATTTGACTGGGAATATGCTCTCCAATCAAAATCACTGCTAATCCTGGAACTCTATTAGTCTTTTTTTTAATTGATATAATTTCTTTTTTAATTTCTTCTCTTAAAACTTCTGCTTCTTTTTTTCCATCTATAATCATAATCAAAATAACGAAGGTGCAAACATTTCAAAGACTAAGTTTCTTAGAAACATTAGTCCTAAAATAAGTATAATTGGAGAAATATCTATTGAACCCAAGTTAGGTAGATATCTTCTTATAAAATTCAAGGGAGGATCAGTTAACTTATGAGTAACATCCAAAACAGAAAAAACAAATCGGTTGCTGGTATTTAAAACATTAAAAGCTACTAACCAGCTCATTATCACATTAATAATTAAAACCCAGATATAAAGGTTTATAATATTATCAAATAATATTAAGATTGATTTCATTACTTCTTCTCCACATAAATAGATGTGCTTGGGAAAGCAAATGAGGCACCATTACTCTCGACTATTTCCTTTATTTTAACTGCCAATCTTTCCTTAACTTTGAGCCACTCTCCCCATTCATCCGTTACAGTAAAACATCTTACATACAAATCTATTGAACTGTCGGAAAACTTATCAATTCTAACGGCATGTTCTGTATCTTCTCCAATTTTGAAATCTTTATTTGTAGTTATAAATTTTTCTATTTGATCTCTTATATTTTTTAATTGTTCAATTGTAGAGCTATACTGCAAAGTTATAATCCAGCTAATCCTCCAGTTTGTTGTCTCGGTAATATTAACTACGGCATTTTCGGCAAATGAAGCATTGGGTATAGTTGCAATTGATTTATCGAATTTTCTGATTACAGTTGATCTAAAGCCTATTCTTTCCACAACTCCCTCTATTATACCCTCTACGTATATCCAATCCCCAATTTTAAATCTTTTTTCTACCAGAACCAAGATGCCTGAAATTAAATTTTTAAATAAATCCTGAGCGCCTAAGGCTACAGCAACTCCAAATAAACCAAGACCAGCAATTATGGGAGCAATTTTTATTCCCCAAATATCTAGAGTAGCTGCAAAACCGAAAAAAATAATTAAAATTTTGTTTGCTTTTATAACCCAGTTAAGCAAATCTCTAGATAGCAATTCCTCAACTCTTTTTATTAAAAAGGTTATAGGTTCGACTATTTGATGAATTAACCAAAATATTAAAATTGTAATTAAAGAACGATTTACATTATCTACGAAAGTAGACATTTTCCCTTCAAAGTCCATGTAAGATGTAGCCATAAATATCCCGAGCACTATTGGCAAAAATTTTACTGGCCCGACCGATGCTGCAACCAAAGCATCATCAAACTTGTTTGATGTTTTAGCAACATAATTTTTTAATCTTTGGAGAATAAATTTTGCTATCAATCCTCGCAATAATAAAAAAAATAAGAATATTGCAATTGCCAATCCAATTTGAGTAAAATTTACTCCAGCAATACCTTGTTGCCAAATTTCTAAAAATAAGTCTTTAAAATTTTCTAATACATTCATTTTATATACTTCTATAATTTCAATAGCTCTTCTCCTGGATTAAAAACTTCAACTTTTTTCCATCCATCAGATTTAAATAAACTAGCTACCTTTTCGCTTATACACATAACTTTCGATCCTGTCATTAATGGATAAAGAGAATGATTTCTTACTATTTCTATAAAGCTTTCTCCACTTCGCAATGAATAAATGAAAATTATGTCAGGAGAGTGGTTAATAATTATTTCTTTATTTTTATCGTTTAGATCGGTAATTTTTTCAGATTTATAATTTATAAATTTATTAATTTTAAAACCTTCTCTTTTAAGCTCTAAATCTAAGTGATAAGAAATATTGTCTCCACAAAAATAAGCTATTTTTGATTTTTCACTAATTTGATTAGAATTCGTAATTAAATTTTTTAAAGCATTTACTGTTCCGCCTGCTGAAAGAGTGTTGTTATAACCTAATTGTCTGGCTATTTTTTCTGTAATAGATCCAACACAAAAACAAGGCTTACTCTTTTCTTTACTTTCTGCTTTAAGATTCCTTATTGCATTTGCGCTGGTAAAAATAAGAGCATCATACTGGTTAATATTTATTAAATCTGACTTAATGGGCAGTATTCTTAAAGTGGGAATATGAATTATCTTATGACCTAAAGAAAATAGTTTTCCCATTAAATCCTCCGAGTCAATTAATGGTCTTGTTATCAAAATATTCATCTTGTTTTAAATTTGTTCCCAGCTAATTTTAACAATTTTTCTCCAACTGTTTTTCCGATATTGACAGCATCTACGCCTCGACCTGTAAAATTATAATCAAAACTTTCATTTCCTTCATCTGAAAATAATTGTGCTTTTAATATAAGGTTACTATCGACAATCTCAGCTAGTCCACCGATAGCTGTTTCACAATCACCACCTATAGTTTGAAGCATTTTTCTCTCAGCCAAAGCACAAAGACTTGTTTCAGAGTCATTAATTTTGTTTAAAATTTTTTTAATTGACTGGTTATCTTTTCTACATTGAGCAGCGATTATTCCTTGCCCGACTGCAGGAATAATTTGACTAGTATCAAAGATAAAACCTATTTTATTTTCTAAATGCAAACTTTTTACGCCGGCGGCAGCTAAAATAATTGCATCTAATTTTTGATCCTCTAGCTTTTGAATCCTAGTATCAATATTTCCTCTAATATTTAATACAGTAATGTTTTTATTAATTTTTTTTAATTGAAGTTCTCTTCTTCTTGAACTAGATCCAATTTTTGCTCCTTTTGAAATTTCATTTAAATTTTTAATCTTATTACAGATAAGAACATCTCTAGGATCATTTCTTTTAACGTAAGCACCGATCATTAAATCTTGATTTTGCTCAGACTCCATATCTTTTAAGGAATGGACGGCAATATCAATATTCTTTTCTATCAGATTTTCTTCAATCTCTTTGCAAAATAAGTTTTTTCCACCAATCTCTGACAATTTTACATCAGAATGTTTATCTCCTGAAGTTTTAATCTTTTTTATAATAAAATCGCTATCTTTAAGATCTTGTGATTTTTCTAAAATAAGATTCTTAACTATTTGTACATAAGCTAAGGATAATTTGCTTCCTCTAGCACCGATTATAATTTTTTTCATTATTAATTTATATATTTGATGAATGTATTTTATACTATTTTAAATTTTAACGTATAAATATAAATCATGGGAAAAATGATTACTTTTTTAGGAATCGAAACAAGCTGCGATGAAACAGCCGCTGCAGTAATTAGAGAAAATAAAAAAGGGGCAGCAGACGTATTGTCTAATGTAGTATCTAGCCAAATAGAGGAACATAAAGAATTTGGTGGCGTTGTCCCTGAATTGGCTGCAAGAGCTCATGTAGAAAAAATAGATTTTATTATTGATAAAGCTTTAAAAGATAGCAAAATTTCCTTAAAAGAAATTGACGGAGTTGCTGCTACTGCTGGACCAGGATTAATTGTTTGTCTTACAGTTGGACTAAATATCGGAAAATCTATAGCAGCATTTTCTAATAAACCATTTGTAGGGGTGAATCATTTAGAGGGTCACGCACTTAGTCCTGGTTTGGAAAATAAAATAGAGTTTCCTTATTTACTTCTTTTAATATCAGGTGGTCATACTCAGTATTTAATTGTTAAAGATGTAAATCATTATGAACAATTAGGCACTACAATAGATGATGCGCTTGGAGAAGCATTTGATAAAACAGCAAAGATGTTAAATTTAGGATATCCAGGTGGACCAGCAGTAGAAAAAATTTCTAAATTAGGTGAAAAAAATTATTTTAAACTACCAGAACCAATAATCAATAAAGCTGGATGCAATTTATCTTTTGCTGGGCTTAAAACAGCAGTGTTACGAGAGTCTAAAAAAATAAGTGGTAATGAAAAATTAAAGTATAACCTTGCTGCATCTTTTCAAAATACAATTAATAAAATATTATATAAAAAGACTAAAATAGCAATTCAAGAATTTAGAAAAAAGACTAAAGAAAAAAAAATTAAATTAGTTGTAGCTGGAGGTGTGGCAGCAAATAAATCTATTAGAGAAAATCTAACAAAGTTGTCAAAAGAGATGGATTTTAAAACTATTTATCCTGACCTAAAATTCTGTGGTGATAATGCAGCTATGATAGCTTGGGCAGGAATAAAGAGATTTAAAAAAAATTTAATTGATAATATTGATGTTGCTGCAAAATCAAGATGGCCTCTTGATAAAAATGCTCCTTACATGAAAGGTCCAGGTTTAAAACTTTAATGCATTATTGGTTGCTTAAATCAGAACCAGACGTCTGGTCTATATCACAACAGAGAAAAGCTGGTAAAAAAGGAGTAGCATGGGATGGGGTAAGAAATTATCAGGCAAGAAATAATTTAAAAAAAATGAAAGTAGGAGATCTTTGTTTTTTTTATCATTCAAATATTGGCAAAGAAATAGTGGGGGTTATTAAAGTAATAAAAAAAGCTTTTATTGATAAAACAGATAAAAAAAAAAGATTTGTAGCCGTTCAGGTTAGGTTTGTTAAAGAATTCAATATACCTATTTCCTTAGAAAAAATTAAAAAAACCAAGGTTATTTCTCACCTACCTCTTATTAAACAGAGCAGATTATCAGTCATGCCTATAGACTATAAAAGCTGGAAAATTATATCTAACATGGGTAAGATCAGAAAAATTTAAGCGGGAGAATCTGTGGCAAAAAAGAAAAAAAGAAAAGTGAGAAAATCTAGAAGAAAAACTAGAAAAGTAAAAAGATCTAGAAAAAGAACTAGAAAAGTAAAAAAGCCTAGAAGAAGAATTAGAAAAGTAAAAAGATCTAAAAGAAGAACCAAAGGTAAAAAGAATACAAGAAAAAAACAGAATTTTAAAACATTAGTTCAATCAAGAGATAGTGATGGCAATACTATAGTTAAGGTTTCAGATAGCTGGGCTCACCAAGCTTATATTAATGGGTCTAAATATAAAAAAAAATACAAACTTTCTATCAAAGAGAATGAAAAATTCTGGGCTAAAGAAGGAAAAAGAATTTCATGGATAAAAAAATATACAAAAATTAAAGATGTAAAATACAGCAAAGAAGAAGTAAAAATTAAATGGTATTACGATGGCACATTGAATGCATCAGCAAATTGTATTGATCGACATTTAAAGAAAAATCCAAAAAAAACGGCTATAATTTGGGTGGGCGATGATCCAGCTGATTCCAAAAAAATCTCATATAAAGAACTTCACCAAAATGTATGTAAGGCGGCTAATGGACTAAAAAGTATTGGCGTTCAAAAAGGTGACAGAGTGACAATTTATCTTACAATGATACCTGAGTTAGCTTATTTAATGTTAGCTTGTGCAAGAATTGGAGCTGTGCATTCAATAATATTTGGTGGTTTTTCTCCTGACTCGATTGCAACAAGGATAAATGACTGTGAGTCAGATTATCTAATAACTGCAGATGAAGGTATTAGAGGAGGTAAAATAATTCCATTAAAAAAAATAGCTGATGAAGCTTTAACTCAATGCCCTGAAGTTAAGAAATGTGTGGTAGTTCAAAGAACTGGTAATCAAGTTGATTGGAATAACGAAAGAGATATTTCTTATAAAGAAATGATCTCTACAGCTTCGAACAAATGTGATCCTGAAGAGATGAACGCCGAAGATCCGTTATTTATACTCTATACTTCAGGTTCTACTGGAAAACCAAAAGGTGTTTTACATACAACTGGTGGATATATGGTTTATGCATCCATGACTCATCAATACATTTTTGATTATAAAAGTAATGATATTTACTGGTGCACAGCTGATATTGGTTGGGTAACAGGACATAGTTATATAATCTATGGTCCATTAGCTAATGGAGCAACTACCATTATGTTCGAAGGAATTCCAAATTATCCGGACAGCTCTCGTTGGTGGCAAATTGTAGATAAATACAAAGTTAATATTTTTTACACAGCGCCTACTGCGATCAGAGCTTTGATGAGGGAGGGTGATAAGCCAGTTAAGAAAACAAGCAGAAAATCATTAAAATTATTAGGTACGGTTGGAGAGCCTATAAATCCAGAAGCTTGGATGTGGTATTATAAAATTGTTGGGGACTCTAGATGTCCTATAGTTGATACTTGGTGGCAAACTGAAACCGGAGGTATACTAATTGCTCCTCAACCAGGAGCTATAGATTTAAAACCTGGATCTGCGACTAAGCCTTTTTATGGAATAAAGCCTGTATTGGTAGATAAAGATGGAAAGGTCATAAAGGGAGAGGGAAAAGGAAGATTATGCATGGCTCAGTCTTGGCCAGGTCAAATGCGAACGGTATATGGTGATCATCAAAGATTTATAGATACATATTTTTCTCAAGTTGACGGAAAATACTTTACAGGAGATGGATGTAGACGTGATAAAGACGGTTATTATTGGATTACTGGTAGAGTAGATGATGTAATTATTGTATCAGGTCACAATCTTGGCACAGCAGAAATTGAAAGTGCTTTTGTTGCTCATCCAAAAGTTGCCGAAGCAGCAGTAGTTGGTTTTCCACACAGCATTAAAGGTAATGGTTTGTACTGTTACGTTACTTTAAACATGGGTGAAAAAGCTACAGGTGATCTAGAAAGAGATCTTAAGCTCTGGGTAAGAAAACAAATCGGTCCTATTGCAACGCCAGATGTTGTTCAATTTTCACCTGGTTTACCCAAAACAAGATCAGGCAAAATTATGAGAAGAATTTTGAGAAAAATTGCAGCTAATGATCCTGATAATTTAGGAGACACAACTACCTTAGCTGATCCTAGTGTTGTTGAATCTCTAGTTCAAAATAGACAAAATAAAGGTTAGTTAAATTTAAGATTTTTAGTTAAATCTTTAAATTCATTTTCTACGATATTCCATTTTAATTTAATTGAGTTTAAAACTATTTCTTTATCTAAAACTTTAAGATCATCAGCAATAGGAGACCAATTATATAGCGCTAGACCACTTTCCTTGAAAGGGCCGTCTAAGTAATATTTGTTAAAATCAACTAAATCTAATTTTTTTAAGAAATCTGATTTGGCTCTTTCATATATCTCATCACTAAGACCATTCTTTTTTTCACTTTCAATAATATTTATATAAATATCTTTGCAATCGTTTTCTTTAAGATTTTTTTCTTTAATCAAATAAGAAAATACATAAAATGCGCAGTCTGCCAAGGCAACCATATAAATATTCCACTTAGCAAGATTAATCGATTTAGAAAATTTCTCGTCATCAACCATTAAAGTAAATTTATGTCCCATACGAGTTTTCAGATAGCCATATAATGTAGTTTGAGTTACATGAGCAGATCTTGCTTGAATAAAATCTTTCAAATCTTCTTTGGTGCGGATAGATTTAAATTTACCTGTAATTTTTTTTATGGGGAATAAGTATTCTCCCATGGCTTTTATGGTATTTACTATATTTTCTAAATTCAATTTCACGTTGTATTTTAAAAGTCCTTAATTATAGTACTTTGTAGCATTTCATTGGGATTTTAGGAGATTTTTTTCTCTTTTAATTCAACTCATAATCAGTATGCTCTCCGACAATAACAGTACTTTTTACGTAAAAAGTTAAAGTTAAAGTTAATAATAATAGGGGGAAATATGTCAAACAAAGACGCATATTGGAATAAGACCAAAAACCATATGATAGTTACATTGGTTCTTTGGGCTTTTTTCTCTTTAGTCATATTCATGTTTGGTTCTGAACTAAACACGATGTCTTTTCTTGGGTACCCATTAGCATACTATATGACAGCGCAAGGTTCTCTTCTTGCATTCGTTGTAATGTTGTTTTGGACTGCCAACAAACAAGAAAAAATTGACGAAGAACATGGTTACTCTGAAAGAGAGGAGGACTAATGTTTAAAGGAAATTTTATACAAAACCTTCCTAAAATATATGGTACCTACACTGGTGGCTTTTTTGTCTTCATCATATTGATGGCGATAGCTGAGCAAGCAGGTGTGTCGGCAAAAAACATTGGAGTAATGTTTGTTGCTTTCACGGTTTTGATTTATGCCATGATTGGTTATTTATCAAGAACCATACAAGTAGATGCTTATTATGTTGCAGGAAGACAGGTGCCTACCGTATTTAACGGGATGGCAACAGCAGCTGACTGGATGTCAGGTGCTTCATTCGTAGCCTTAGCAGGTGGAGTATACTTTGGTGGCTATACTTATATGGCTTTCTTAGTAGGTTGGACAGGCGGATACGTGCTTGTAGCAACTTTAATGGCTCCATATCTAAGAAAATTTGGATGTTACACTGTTCCTGATTTCATTGGAACACGATACGGTGGTAACCTCGTAAGAGCTTGCTCAGTGTTCGTGCTTTTCATAGCATCATTTACTTATGTAACTGCACAAATTAACGCTACGGGAACAATTGCTTCTAGAGCTCTTGGTATTCCGTTTGAAGCAGGTGTATGGGTTGGATTAATTAGTATCTTAATCTGTTCAATGCTTGGTGGAATGAGAGCCGTAACTTGGACTCAGGTTGCTCAGTACATTGTATTAATCGTTGCTTATCTAATTCCAGTTTTCTGGATTAGTAACAAAGTAGGTGGAGGAGTATTCCCTCACTTGATGTTAGGTGACGAAGTTGCAAGACTTGGTGAACTTGAACAACAATTTGGACTAGTTAAAAACAGCGCCGCAGACATGAAAGCAGCTGGGGTTCCTGGAGGATTGAAATATATCTCAGGATCTCACTCTGGAGTGCCTGAAGGTGGGATGGCTGTCTGGAAATACTTATCGCTTGCGATTTGTATGATGGTAGGAACTGCATCGTTACCTCATATTTTAATGAGATACTTTACAACTCCTACAGTTAGAGCAGCAAGAAAATCAGTAGCTTGGTCGCTATTCTTTATTTTCTTACTTTACTCTTCAGCGCCTATGTTAGCGACGTTGTCTAAATTAGCATTGATGGATCCAAATCTACCAACTGGAATTATCGGAAAATCTATTTCTGATGTTCAGTCGATAGAATGGGTACAAAGATGGTCTGAAGTTAAACAAGTATTTATCGCAGACTTTAATGGTGACGGTATACTTCAGTTGAACGAATGGTTCATGAGAGGTGACGTTGTAGTGTTAGCTACTCCAGAAGTAGCAGGACTACCTTTCGTAATCTCTGGACTTGTGTTTGCTGGTGGTATGGCTGCAGCCATGTCAACTGCGGATGGTCTTGTGTTAGCGATATCAAACGCTTTATCTCATGATATTTACTACAAAATCATAGATCCAAAAGCTGATACTGCTAAAAGACTATTAGTTGCTCGTGTACTTCTAGTAATAATCGGAGCCGCTGGTGCTTACATAGCCTCGTTTAGGTTAACAAGTATCTTAGGTTCGGTTGCTTGGGCATTTGACTTTGCAATGTCAGGTCTATTCTTCCCGCTTGTACTTGGTGTATGGTGGAAGAGAGCTACTAGAGCTGGTGCTATAGCAGGTATAATGACTGGAATACTTTCAGGATTATTCTACTTGTTATGGGTATATCCGAAGTTCTCAGTACCAATTTTTGGTGGTGTGAACACTCCTTTCTTAGGTATCGACCACTTAAGATTTGGTTTAATCGGTGCTCCAGTTTGTTTAGTTGTAATGGTTGTTGTTAGTTTAATGACTAAAGAACCAGATGCAGCTACTCAAAAAATGGTAGACGACACTAGAATACCTACAGGTAAAGCTATCTTAGGTAGACAACACTAGTTAAAAAACTTTTAAAAATTAAAGGGGCGAATTTATCGCCCCTTTTTTTTTACCTAAATAATGATATTGTCTTAAAATGGTACCAACTTGGGCAATTGTTCTAGACTACATAATGGGGATGATAATGTGGACCTTGATAGGAAGGGCTTTCATGAATATTTTTCAAAGAGAGGACTCTACTTTTTTTTTTATGAGAGTTTTTGTAAAATACACAAACCCTATAATAAAACTGTTTAAACCTATCACCCCTAGTTTTTTATTTGGAGGATTTATCGCTCTTTACGTTGCATGGTTTTTTTATTTATTTAGATTTTATGCTATGCCGTACCTACTTGGTTATGATGTATGGGGAATGTTGGCTTTTCCATTAGAAAGTGATTTTTCAAAACAACTCTATCAACTTTTTAATTAACAATTAATGTTTTTGACAAATTTGTCGATTAAAATATAAATAAAGAATGAGCAGTCTAATCAAAATATCACCTTCAATACTTTCGGCAGATTTTAGTAAATTAGGCGAAGAAGTAGTGGCATTAGAAAAAGCTGGAGCTGATTATATACATATTGACGTTATGGATGGGCATTTTGTTCCTAACCTTACAATTGGACCAGAGGTAATTAAAAAATTGAGACCTCTTACTAAGAAGGTCTTTGATGTCCATTTAATGATATCTCCAGTAGATAATTTTATTAAAGATTTTTCTAAAGCTGGAGCAGACATTATTACTTTTCATCCAGAAGCTACTCCAGATATTTCTAATACAATTAGTCTAATTAAAAAAGAGGGAAAAAAAGTTGGATTATCCTTAAAACCAAAGTCAAAAATAGAGTTAATTGAAAAATATATAGAGCAAGTAGATCTAATTCTTATTATGAGTGTTGAACCAGGATTTGGTGGTCAAAAGTTTATTCCAGAAGTCTTGGATAAAACAAGGAAGGTTAAAGAACTAATTAATAAAAAAAATTTGAAAATTGATATTGAAATAGATGGTGGAATTAATTTTGAAAATTGCAAAGAAGTAAAAGAAGCTGGGGCAAATATACTTGTTTCGGGTTCTACTATATTTAAAGAGAATCAAGGCGACTTAAAGAAAAACATAGGAATTCTAAGAACAAATTAATAGATGTTTAATTTAAAAAGTGTCTATTTTTACTTTTTAGCCCTTCAAATAAGTTTAATTAAATTTTTAAAAAAAATTTATTTTTCAACTGATTATTATAATAAATCACTTTTATCCAAAACACCTCAACAATTTTATTTTCATCCAAACCCTTTTTTGCTCTCATCAATTACGAACTATAAAAGATACTCTTTTAAAATAAGTGAAATTGACCCAAATATTTTCTGGATAAAACAAAAAAATCTTAAAGAAGAAAAAGATCTCCATGGTTTTTTATGGCTTAATCTAATGGACAGAAAAAATGATGGTAAATCATTACAAAAAATAATTAATATTTGGATAACGAAACATTCCAAATATAAAAAAAATATATGGGATAGTTCAGTTCTTAGTAAAAGAATTATAAGCTGGATATTAAATGTTGATATTATTCTTAATAATGGATTATTTGAATTTAAAAAAAAGTTCTTAGATAGTATAATTGCTCAATCTAACCACCTAAAAAAAAATATTAAATTTGAAAAAGATTATTCTAACAGGATAGAGATCTTAACCGCATTATTATTGTCTGGTTTAGTTTTTAAAGAATACAAAGAAAATTATAATATTGCTATTAAAGAACTAGAAAAACTAGTGAAAAATTATTTTGACCAAGATGGATTTCCGTTAACTAGAAATCCTAGTGATTTAATCTTTTTTTCCAAACATCTGATACTTTGCAAAGAATGTATCAAAGATGCTCAACAATATGTTCCTGAATTTTTAGAAAATATAATAGATAAAAATCTTATTTGTATAAAAAATATCTTAACCCCTAATGACCAAGTTCCTCTTTTCAATGGTGGCAAGGAGGAAGATTTGCAACAATTTAATAAATTTATTAATGATTTAGATTACAAATTAAAAGGTAAAAAAAATTTAGTAGGCGGTATTCAAATTTTTAAGTCTAAAAATAGTGTAATCTTTTTTGATGTAGGAAAACCTCCTGACAAAGGTTTCTCTAATAGTTATCAATCTGGACCTTTATCTTTTGAATATTATTTAGATGGAAGAAAAATTATTACTAATTGTGGATTTGGATCAAATATATCCCCAAAAGCAGAACTTTTGAGTCGCCTGACATCTGCGCAATCTACTTTGACTCTAAATGATAATTCTGTAAGCAAGTTTGAAAGAAACAAGCTCATAAATAAAATATTTGGAAATTCAATTAAAAATACTTTTAAAATTTCTGATTTGGATTTTGAGGAAAACATAGATCAAATTAAATCTATTGCTTCCCATAATGGCTATGAAAAAAAATTTGGCTGTACATATAAAAGAAAAATTTCTATAGACAAACCTACAAATAGTTTATTTGGCTGTGATGAGTTAATAAAGAAAAGAGATGGTAAACCAATTAATTATAGTTTTAGATTTCATCTTTATCCTGGGCTGGCTGCAATAAAAACAATGAGTGGCAATAGTGTACTAATCCAATTATCTAAAAATAAATCGCTTATATTTACAATTAAAAACGAGTCTATACTTATAGAAAAAAGTATATTTCTTGGAGGAAATAAAATATTAGATAATACTTGTATAACAATATCTGGTAACTTAGTTAATAAGAATAAAGTTATTCTTTGGGAAATTAAAAAAAATATCTAGTTATGAATCAAAAAATTAAAAACGCGCTTATATCTGTTTCGGATAAGGAAAATCTTAAAAGTCTCTTGAATATTTTAAAAAGATTTAAAATAAATATCATTAGCTCTGGTGGAACTTATCACATGATAAAAAAATTAGGTTTTAAATGTAAGGAAATTTCTGAATATACTGATTTTCATGAGATGTTGGATGGAAGAGTAAAAACCTTACATCCAAAAATTCATTCTGGAATTCTTTTCGATAGAAAAAAGAGTGCGCATAGAAAACAAATGAAGAAAAAAAAATTTGAACCCATTGATTTAGTTGTGGTCAATTTCTACCCTTTTAAAGAAATTTTAAAAAAAAACTCTAATAACAAAAAAATAATAGAAAACATTGATATTGGTGGCCCAAGCATGGTAAGGGCAGCTGCAAAAAATTCCAACGACGTTGTTGTTATAACTGATAAAAAAGACTATCCAGAATTTATACAAGAAATAAAAAAACACAAAGGCAAAACAAGTCATAAATTTAGAGAAAACTTTGCAAGTAAAGCATTTAGCGTAACTGCATTTTACGACTCTATTATTGCTGAATGGTACAACCAAAAGCTTGGAATTAAATTCCCAGAAAAAAAGACTTTTTTTGGAACAAAAATTAACCAGTTGCGTTATGGTGAAAATCCTCATCAAAAAAGTTCAATTTATTTAAGTGATCTTAAACATGATGAAAGTAATCTAGAACAATTGAGTGGTAAAGATTTAAGTTATAACAATTACAACGATATTTTTGCTGGGTTAGATATACTTTTTTCTGAAAGGAAAATGCCATCGACTGTTATAATTAAACATGCAAATCCATGTGGTGTTGCATTGAATAAATCTTCATTTAAATCTTTTATAAATGCGCAAGCTAGCGATCCAGTAAGTGCTTTTGGAGGAGTAGTTGCGTGCAACTATAAGATAAACAATAAAATTGCTTTAGAAATAAATAAAACTTTTTTTGAAGTAATATTAGCTAAAGGTTTCGATAAAAAAGCTTTAAAAATATTGAAAAAGAAGAAAAATATGAGAGTAATTGATATATCTAAAATAAGTTATAATTCTGATACCACTACTAAAATTTTTGATGATTCATTTCTTTTGCAAGAAAAAGACAAAACAGTTTTTGACAGAAAAAAATTGAAGTTTGTGACAAAAATTAAACCAACAAAAAGTGAGATAAAAGATATTGAGTTTGCATTTAGAATTTGTAAATACGTAAAATCTAATGCAATTGTTATTACAAAAAATAATGCGACTATAGGTATTGGAGCAGGACAACAAAACAGGCTTGATAGCTGCAAGATAGCAACACAAAAAGCAAAAAAGTTTCAGCCAAAAAAACTTTATAATTCGATTGCAGCTTCGGATGCTTTTTTTCCTTTTGCAGATGGGATGCAAACATTAATTAATGCTGGGGTAAAAGTAATTGTTCAACCTGGGGGTTCAATTCGAGACAAAGAAGTAATTGCAGTAGCTAATAAAGCCAATATCAAAATGGTGTTTACTGGTACTAGACATTTTAATCATTAGTTAAATCTTATCAATTTTAGCTGCTAAAATGAAGTCGCTCTCAGCCAAACCTTTAATTGCATGAGTTGAAATCTTAATCTTTGCGTATCCCCATCCAAAAGAAATATCAGGATGGTGACCTTCATTTTCTGCGATTTTACCTACGGTAGTAACAAATTTTTCACTTTCAACATAATTACTAAATTTGAAATTCTTTTCGATATAATAATTTTTTTCTTGATTTTGAAGTACATCCCAGCCATCAACTTTTTTTAAATATTTATGTATTTCTTCAACATCAAATGCAGGTATAGAACCATCACATGCAATACATTTTTTATTATGTAATTCACTCATATTTATATATAAAGTATTATTTTAATTTATATTAATATAAACTAGCAATTAAAATTATGTTTATAAACAAAAATTATTCAAATTTAAAAAAAGTCGCAGATGAAAATAGCTCTAATTATTTGCATGCAAAGCCCTTTCCCAGCATAGTTTTTGATAATTTTTTTGAGGAAGAAATTTTAAATGAAATTTTAAATGATTTTCCAAGTAATATTAAAGATATTGGAAATGAGTTTAATAACAAAGCTGAGAAGAAACTTAGCTTGAACTCTGCTGAAAAACTATCTCTTAAAACTAATAATTTTATAAATTTTTTAAATTCAGAACCATTTGTAAAATTTCTAAATGAACTTACAGGAATAAAAGAAACTTTGATTACTGACCCTTATTTAATTGGAGGAGGACTTCATGAATTAAAGGATGGAGGATTCCTGAATATTCATGCAGATTTCAACCAACATCCTAAAATGAAATTAGATAGAAGATTAAATATTCTCATATACCTCAACCACAATTGGAAAGAAAATAATGGTGGTCATTTAGAATTATGGGATAGAGAAATGAAGAAATGCGAAAAAAAAGTATTACCTATCTTTAATAGAATGGTAATTTTCAGCACCACTGATTTTTCTTATCACGGAAATCCAAATAAAGTTAAAGTTGAAGAAAATAACTCAAGAAAATCAATAGCATTATATTATTATTCAAATGGAAGGCCGAACTCAGAAAGAAAACTAGGTCTTCATTCAACTATCTTTAGAAAAAGACCTGACTCAGATGATGTAGATGGCAATCTCGAGTACAAAAAAATAATTGGTAAGATCTACTTAAAATCTAAGAAAAAAATTTAAAAATGGAGCGGGCAAAGGGACTTGAACCCTCGACCTTCTCGTTGGCAACGAGACGCTCTACCACTGAGCTATGCCCGCTTATCTTTAATCCTGAAAGTTTAGCCGTATAAAACGTAGAAAGCAAGACGATGAAAAATGTAATGTTCAAATTAACAAGTTCTTCCACCAGTACCGCAACCCTCGCCTGAACGATCCCTATTAGGATCTTTTCTAGACTCATCTAATGCTTTTTGAGCATCTGCTAGTGCCTGTTGAGCATCTGCGTTAGCTTGAGCTAATCCTTCTGATATTTGACCGCCGGCTTCATTAATAGCATCTTGAATATCAGCCGCTGCTTGACTTGCAGAAGCAATATCTGCTTGAAGACCAGCTTCTGAAGCTACTGTACTCATTGCATCTAAATGTGCGGAAACATCAAATGAAGGATCCATAATTGCATCAATTGATGGCAAACCGTCTCTGCTCAAGCCAACTTCCTCATATGCTTTTGAAACTTTATCTGAAGCATCTGCTATTCCTAATTCCTCAAAATATAATTGCATATCTATAACTTTACTATTGCTCAAAGTTCTATTTGAAATTTCTAGATTAGAAATATTTTTATCTTGGATCATTGTCTGAAAGTTCTGAATGAGCTCTACTTTTTTAACTTTTTCTGCTTTTTTCATATAAACACCTATTGGCATAATGGGATTTATTGGAATAGGTCTAACAGGCGGACTAGGAACAAAACAATCTTCAGCTACGCAAATATCTTTTGGTATATCATCTTTAACTCTTTTATTTTCCTTAATTGTCTCTTTAATATCATCTGATTGATCTGTAATTTCATCTGTAGCTGCCTCTAACGATATGATGCTAATACTGTAATTAAATTTCTTTGCTAAATTTTTAGATTGAACATCTTTTACTTGTATTGAGTTTAAAACTTTCATTGTTCTCTCAAATATTCTTGGGTCAACGTAGTCTCCAGCACCTAACTCGTCTTCCCCGGTTCCAAAACTAGCTGCAGCTAAAACTCTAGCTTTTTTTTCATTAGCTTGCTCTTTTGCTATTTTAGCTAATTTTAAGATATTTAAGGGGGACGGCGAAACTATTACTGACACTATAGTCAGGGGTGTATTAATTTCTTTATAAATTTCTCCTGCAGTAAATTTCTTTTGAAAAATTTCTCTTTGTTTATTTTTTTGGTCTTCTAAAAATTTATCGTAGAACATATCTCTACTTCCATCAGAAAAAAAATTGTTCGTGTACCCAGATCCTCCTGCTTGAGCGAATAACTGAGTATTTTCATCGATATCTTTATCATTAGGTACTAAATTTGACTTATTTATTTGTTTTTCAACCTGGCCTAACAATTTATCTACCTGTCTATATGTTTCTACAGCATTAATGATTTGTATTTTATTTTTTACATTCTTTGCTGGTATACCTTGCGACCTAGCATTTAATGCTACTAGATAAGCATCATTTTGAAGACTCGAAATGTTAATGCTGCTCCATAAATTAATTTCATCTTGAATTTCTTTATCACTTGCGCCAGAAATCATCATTAGTCTAGCGGTCAAAATATTTTGAGATAATTCTGAGTTTATTCCAGTTGATTTTACAATCTCTATCTCTTTGTTAATTTTATTATTGTTATAGCCTAGTTTGCTCATTGATTTTTTTATATGAGCAACCCTATCTTGAAGTAAT
>CACHKS010000007.1:0-56583 GCA_902580485.1 uncultured Pelagibacteraceae bacterium | reverse complement strand
CAAGTTAGATAATGATTCAAAACAGAATAACAACCATTTATTTGAAGTTGATCAAATTGATGGTTACTCGATGATTTTAGATAAAAAACAATTTAATGATAAATTTTTTGATGAAAAAATATTTATGTATTTAGAAAATGATGATCTTTGTTTGAGAAGTAAAAAAGATAATAAAAAGATTTATATTTACAGTAAATCTTTTATCTCACATCTGGGAGCAAAAGCAGTAGATGAAAAGTATTTTGATCAGTTAGAGTTTTCAAGAAACTGGCATTGGAATTGGTCAAAGTTTTATTTTAGAAAAAAACATTATGGGTTTATAAAAGCTTTTTCTTTTGGAATTTTAGTGTTCATTAAATCAATTTTCAAAAGCCTTTTTTTTTTAATAATTAATAATAAATTTAAGAGTAAATTGTATTATTACAGAGCATCAGGATTCATGAACGCAGCATTGAACAAAAGTTCATGGTTTAGGCCAAGATTAGATTGATTTAATTATTTCAAAGATATATTTAGTGCTAATGTTAAAAAGTAAAAAAAAAATTTTAGTAACAGGTGGTGCAGGATTTGTTGGCACAAATTTAATTAAATTTTTTTTGAAAAAAACAAATTTTTATATCATTAGTTTAGACAATTATTCATCAGGAGATAAAAAAAATCACATTAAAAGCAAAAGAGTTAAATATATAAGAGGCAATACAAAACATATAGATCATTTGATAAAAAATCCCGAAAGTATTCATTCAATTTTCCATTTTGGTGAATTTGCAAGAATTTATCAAAGCTTTATCAAAATGAGCGAGTGTGTTGACTCAAACTTTGCAGGTTCTAATGCTGTGTTTAATTTTTGTTTAAAAAATAATATCAAACTTATTTACTCAGCTACATCTGCTTCATTAGGGAATAAAGGTGAGGACAAGAATTTATCTCCTTACGCTTTCTCTAAAGCTACGAATCTTGAGCAATTAGAATTTTTTAAAAAATCTTTCAAATTTAAATATGAGATTATATATTTTTATAATGTTTATGGACCTCATCAAATATCAAGGGGGTTTATGTCAACTGTAATAGGTATTTTTGAAGATCATTATTTGAGAAAAAAACCTTTACCAGTTGTTAAGCCTGGTACTCAGTCAAGGAGATTTACACATATAGATGACACAATTGAAACTTGTTATTTAGCTTGGAAAAAAAATTTAAATAGGCACTATATAATTTCAAATACCGAGTCATATTCAATAAATGAAGTAGCTAGAATGTTTAGGTCAAAAATTAGATATTTGCCTAAAAGAAGCGGGGAAAGATACATTTCTTCACTGGCAGATAAAAATTTATCAAATAAAATTTATAAATATTTTGGAAAACGAAAATTGAAAGATTACATTCATAATTTCATTAATCGTAATTCTTAATGGCCAGGAAATTCGATTAAGCACTCAGTTTTATAACCTTTTTTCTTGAGAAGATTACTACCTGGTAAATCAAAGAGATTAATTACAAAAATAAATCCAGCAACTATTCCTCCAGATATTTCAATCAACTTAGCCGCTGCTTCAGCAGTTCCTCCTGTGGCAATTAAATCGTCAATTACAAGAATTTTTTCTCCTTTGGATATAGAATCTTTATGTACCTCAATTGTTGCTTCTCCATACTCAAGTTTAAAATCAACGGAATGAGTTTCGGCTGGAAGTTTATTTTTTTTTCTAAGTAAAACAAATGGTTTATTCAAAACATAAGACACTGTCGAGGCAAACACAAAACCTCTAGATTCAATAGCTGAAACTTTATCGAATTCTAATTTTTTTGAAATTTCGATTATTTTGTTATTTGTATATTTAAAAGCATCGGGATTTTTTATTAAAGTAGTTATATCTCGAAATAATATACCTTTTTTTGGATAATCCTGAATTGATCTGATATATTTTTTTAAATCCATATTTAGCTTCAAGTTTTAACAAAAAAGGATTAATAATTAAATAATGAAAAAAAGAAAACTTGGGATAATTGGTGGAAGTGGTCTCTATAAAATGGATGGTTTTCAGAAAAATGAATGGAAAAAAGTGAATACTTCCTGGGGCAAACCATCCGATGAAGTTTTAATTGCTAAACTGGGCAACCAAGAAGTTTGCTTTCTGCCAAGGCATTCTAGAGGACATAAAATTAACCCAACTAATATAAATTTTAGAGCTAATATAGATGCAATGAAACAATTAGGAGTTACAGATATAATTTCTGTCTCTGCGGTGGGCTCTCTTAAAGAAAATTTAGAACCAGGTAAATTTGTAATAGTTGATCAATTTATAGATAGAACTTTTGCAAGGGTTAAAACTTTTTTTGATGAAGAGATTGTCGCGCACGTTTCAATGGCTAAACCAATTAGCCCGGGGTTATCAAGATGTTGTGAGGAAGCCTTAAAAAAATTGAATATTACTTATCAAAAAGGAGGCACTTACATTGTGATGGAAGGTCCACAATTTTCTACATTAGCAGAGTCAAATTTATATAGATCTTGGAACGCAGATGTTATTGGAATGACAAATATGCCTGAAGCAAAATTGGCTAGAGAAGCCGAAATTAGATATTGCACAGTCGCTATGGTTACCGACTACGATTGTTGGCATTCAGATCATGAAGAAGTTGATGTATCAATTGTGATTAAAACTTTACAACAAAATGCATCTAATGCACAAAATATGATCAAAGAAGTAATTAAAACCTTTAAGGACTATTCTGTGGATAAAGATCCTGCCAATAATTGTTTAGACGTTGCAGTAATAACTGATCCAAAATTAAGAACTAAAAAGACGATTAAAAAACTAAAATATATTGCAGGGAGAGTTTTAAAAAAATGAAAAATTTTCTTTCAAAAATTTTTAACAAAAATAAACATAAAAAAATAAAAATTGATTTACAACAAAAAAAAGATGTTGAAATTTTTAGGAATAAATATGAAAGTTATATAAACAGTATACAAAAAACACTAAAGAAAAAACAAGAAATCACATTTCTTCATTCGGGCCATATAGGAGATGTAATTAATATATTACCGATTATTAAAGAAATTTCAAAAACTCATCAATGCACACTTTTTATTGGTATAAATGTTCCATTGCCAGTTCAATATAACGATCATCCAGGTGGAAAATTTTTTCTAAACAAAAAAATTTACGATATGCTTTATCCATTATTAAAATCTCAAAAGTATATTGATAAAATTGACATATTTAATAAACAAGAAATCGATATAAATTTTGATTTAATTAGAGAGCTGCCAATTAATTTATTATTTGATAATGCAAGATATGGTTTCCATATCGCTGGAGTACAAGTAGATTTGAGTAAGAAATTTTTAGATGTAGAAGAGCATCCGAGTTTAAAAAATAAGATTACAATATTGAGATCTTTAAGATATCAAAACCCATTCATAAGCTATAGTTTTCTTGAAAAAAAGGAAGATCCTTATTATCTGGGCACTTTAGAAGAATACAATCATTTAAAAAAGGAACTAAAAAATTTAAAATTTTATGAATGTAAAGATTTTTTAGAAATGGCATCTATAATAAAATCAAGCAAAGTTTTTATTGGCAATTCCTCTTTAGGTATAGATATAGCTGACGGACTAAAAATTCCAAGATTATTAGAGGGCTCTCCCCATTTTCCTGCAAGACAAGTGCATGGAGAAAATGGTTTTGATTTTTACTTTCAATCTCATTTCGAAAAATATTTTAATTTTTTTTATAATAAATAATTTTAATATTTAGAATATTTTTTAACTTCTCTTACATTTGAACCAGTTAATTTGTTAATTTTCAGTTTGATTTGAGCTCTATCATCATTATTTTTATAAACATTGATTGCAACTTCAGTAATTTTTTCTAACTGTTTTTGAGTTTCTCTTTTAAAATTTTCCATTTCCCAAATTTTTAAATTAGTTTTATACAAATTTTTCCACAATTTTTTTACTTTTGTGTCTATTTTAATGTTTTGTCTTAATGTCTTTTTTAGAGATAAATATTCTTTATTAATTTGACTCAAATGGGACTTTTTAGAAATCTTTTTTTTTTTAATTTCTAATATGGTTAATTTATCAATTATGTCACCAATAGGAGTTTCGATGTATACTTTTTTCATTTTTTTTGTATAATTATCTTTATAAATAATTTTTTTTGCTCAATATAGCAATTAAATAAGTTTATTAAATATTAATATATTCAATTATCTTATCTAATAGATGTCGAAAAAAATAAAGAAAGTTAAAAAATGCTTATTATGCGGAAGGAGTAAGCTTAGATCTCTATTTAATGTTGGAAATTTATATGTAAGTAATTTTGTAACTAAAAAGAATATTTTTAATGGAACTAAGTCAAAACTCAATCTACTTTATTGCAATAATTGTACTTTAATTCAACTCTCTCACTTAGCACCACAAGAAATAATGTATAGAAGATTTTATTGGTATAAGTCAGGAGTAACTAAAACTATGAGAGAAGGTTTAAAAGAACTATTTTTAGATTGTGTTAAAAAAGCTAAATTAAAAAAAAATGACGTTATACTTGATATTGGTGCAAACGACGGAACTTTATTAAAATATTTTAAATTAAATAAATTTAAAACTATAGGATGTGAGCCTGCAACAAATTTAAAATCTGAACTTAAAAAAAATTGTAATTATTTAATTAGTGATTTTTGGTCTAAGAAAGTACTTTTTAAACTTTTAAAAAGAAAAAGATTAAAAAAACCAAAACTTATAACTGCAATTGGAATGTTTTATGATCTAGAAGATCCGAACAAATTTATTAAAGATGCTGCAGACAGTTTAGATGATAGAGGTATTTTTGTAGCTCAACTTATGAGTTTGAAATCTATGATAGAAAAAAATGATTTAGGAAATATTTGTCATGAACACATAGAATTTTATTCATTTAAATCAATCAAATATTTGTTTGAAAAAAATGGATTAGAGATATTTAAGATTTCAAGTAATGATATTAATGGAGGAAGTTATAGATTTTATTGTAGAAAATTTAAAAGAGGTAGTATTCGTCTTCCAAAAGAGAATATTTTGAAAAAGATGAAAAAATTTGTTTATAGAGTAAAAATGAACAAAAGAATTACAGTGAATTTTATTAAAAAACAAATTGAAAATAATAAAAAGATATTTCTTTATGGAGCCTCTACTAAGGGGAACACAGTATTACAATATTATGGTTTAAATAAAGAAATGATTCCTTATGCAGCAGAAAGATCAGACTTTAAATGGGGAAAATATACCATAGGAACAGGAATAAAAATTATATCTGAAAAAAAAGCAAAAAAAATGAAGCCAGATTTCTTTTTTGTTACTCCATGGGGCTTTATAAAAGAATTTATTAAAAGAGAAAAAAATTGGCTAAATAACGGTGGAAAGTTTATATTACCATTTCCAAACATGAAAATAATTGGAAGAAAATGAGCAAAAAAAGAATACTAATTTTAGGAGCTACAGGCCAAGATGGATCTTTACTTTGTAAATACTTAGTCAAAAAAAAGTTTAAAATATTTGGACTAGCAAGAAAATCTGCTACAGGAAATTTAAAAAATTTAAAAGAAATTATTAATTTGTCTAATTTTCAAATTCTTCACGGTGATCTTCTTGACCTCATTTCCATTGAAAAAATTATAAGAAAAATCAAACCTCATGAAATTTATAATTTTGCAGATCAAGATCATGTTAGATGGAGTTTTGAAGTACCCAGCTATTCTTTTGATGTTACTGGTTCTTCAGTAGTGAAATTGCTGGAGATTATTAAAAATCATTCTCCAAAATCAAAATTTTTTCAACCTTTGTCATCCAATGTTTTTGGAGGAAACAAAAAAAATAAACAAAGTGAAAAAGAAGAATTTACTCCTTTAAGCATTTATGCACTAGGAAAAGTGTCTGCTTTTTACGCCTGTGAGATGTATAAAAAAGTACATAATCTGAAAGTTTATAGCGCTATTTTTTATAATCATGAGTCTGAAGTAAGACCAGAAGAATATGTAACTAGAAAAATCACAAAAAGTGCTGCTAGAATTTTTCTAGGAAAACAAAAAAAAATTTCCTTAGGAGACATTAAAGCTAAAATTGATTGGGGTTATGCTCAAGATTACGTTGAAGCAGCTTATAATATTATGCAACTGAAAAAACCAGATTATTTTATTATTGGATCAGGCAAAGCTTATACAGTTGAATATTTTCTAAAAAAATCATTCGAGTATGTTGGCTTAAACTATAAAAAATATGTAAAGATTAATAGGAAACTAATAAGACCTATTAAAAATTCTACACTCATCGCCAATACTTCAAAAGCTAGAAAAGTTTTTAAATTTAAAAACAAAACAAATATTAATAAAATTATTTCTATAATGATGGAGAATGATCTTAAAATAGAGAGCAATACTTAGGGATGATTCAAAAAATTTTATATAAAAAAAAACTTTTAGCAATGATAGTTCAAGAAAATAAATTTTATAAACCAGGAGTTAAATTTATAACTCCTAATAATTTAACATTACAACTAGGCTTTATACGTCACAAGTCTCAAACTTATATCAAACCTCATGCACATAAAAATTATTTAAGAAAAATAAAAAAGACTACAGAAATTTTATTAATAAAAAAAGGATCACTAAGAGTAGATTTTTATTCGAAGAGAAAGTATTTGTTTAGTAAAGTTGTTAACAAGGGAAAGATATTAATTCTCCTAGAGGGATCACATGGTTTTAAAATATTAAAGAACTGCTCTATGTTAGAAGTCAAACAAGGTCCTTTTAACCTCGCTATGGATAAAGAAAGATTTGATAAAGTTAATGAAAAATATATCAAAATTAGAAAATAAATCAAATTCGAAAATTAAACATAATTAAATTGTTTAAGGATTAAATGAAAATAGAAGGCAAAGAGTATAGAACTATATGGTTTGAAAATAATGTTGTTAAGATCATTGATCAAACAAAGCTGCCTCATCAATTTATTATAAAAGATTTAAAAACAGTTAAAGACTCTATTAACGCTATAAAGACAATGGAAGTTAGAGGAGCTCCATTAATAGGAGCTACTGCAGCTTATGGATTAGTTTTATCAATTCTTGAAAAAAATGATCAATCTTTTTTAAAAAAGTCAGCTGAAGATTTAATAGCTTCTAGGCCTACGGCTATTAACTTAAAATGGGCTGTCGATAGAATGATGAAGAGAATATCAGGTATAAATAGCAATGAAGTTTTTAAGTTGGCTTTAGATGAAGCTAAAAAAATTGTAGAGGAAGACATAACATTTTGTAAAAACATAGGTGAAAATGGCCTTAAAATTATTGAGGAAATATCTAACAAAAAAAAAGACAAAGTAAATATTTTGACTCATTGCAATGCTGGTTGGCTTGCAACAATAAATTGGGGAACAGCAACTTCTCCTATTTATCATGCACACCAAAAAGGGATCAAAGTTCATGTGTGGGTAGATGAAACTAGACCAAGAAATCAAGGCGCAAACTTAACTTCCTATGAACTGAACGAAGAGGGAATTTCAAATACAGTAATAACTGATAATGCTGGCGGTATTTTAATGCAAAGAGGACAAGTAGATATGTGCATTGTTGGAACTGACAGAACTTTATCTAATGGCGATGTTTGTAATAAAATTGGAACTTATTTAAAAGCTTTATCTGCAAAAGATAATAATGTTCCGTTTTATGTTGCTTTACCAAGTTCAACAATAGATTGGAGTATTAAAGATCATAAACAAATCCCTATCGAAGAAAGAAATCCAGAGGAGCTATCACATGTTGAGGGAATAGATGAAAATAATGAAATAAAAAAAGTAAGAATTTACCCACAAAAAAGTAAGTCATTAAACCTAGCCTTTGATGTAACACCTGCTAAACTGGTAACAGGATTAATTACAGAAAAAGGAATTTGCGAAGCATCAGAAAAAGGATTGAAAGAATTATTTAAATGAAAAAAATACTATTAATTTTATTTGCAGTTTTATTTTCAACTAGCCTCCTAGCTCATTCATCTCCACAATTTAATTCCAAAGACAATTGTAGAAAGAAATTGTCAATGCTTAAAGGTATCTCAAAATTAAAAGGTTATGGAGGGGGAGAAATTATTAAATTTAATTCTTACACTGGATTTGACCAAAGAACAGTTTTGATAGACGGTCATTTGAATAATCCTATCGAAATTACTGGATATCTTCGATTGCCAGAGGGAACAGGCAAAGTTCCTATAGTAATTTATACTCACAGTAGCGGAGGACCTGGAGATTATGTTTGGGACGATTTTGTATATCACGCTGCACAAAATCTTCTGAAAGAGGGCATAGGAGTTATGTATATTGATAATTTTTGTCCAAGAGGCGCTAGAGAAACTTGGAGAGATCAATCAAGAGTTCCTCTGATAAATGGTGCAATAGATGCACTTATGGCTCTAAAACTTTTACAATCTCATCCAAGATCTAATGGAAAATTTGGAACAACTGGTCATTCAAGAGGTGGAACTAATTCTTTTTTCTTAGCAGATGTAAAACTAACTTCGAAGTTCCTTGGAGGCACAAAAGGTTTTGATGCAATTCTCCCAGAAGCAGCAGAATGTAGGATGGCTGGTTTTTTTGCAGAACCAGAATTAACTTCTAATACAACAATGCTTGTAGTGCATGGTGGAGCAGATGATTACACATTAGCTAAGTTTTGCAAAGAGCATGCAGAGAGAATTAAAGCTCCACCAGGAAAAGTAAAAATTGATATTAAAGAGGGATGGTACCATGCATGGCATGCAGGTAAAAAACCTTGGAGAGAAAAAATGGCAATGACTGTTCATGAGTGTCCTGATTTTTACGTTGATAACGAAGGTCGATTTACTAATCCTACATGGGTAGAGTGGATGGTAAATAAACATAAAGTTTACCCTTCAGTAGAAGCGTTTTATGAGATGGCTCAAAAGAATCCAAGAAAAGCATGGAAATCTGGTTTTAAAATTATGAAAAAAGAAAAATGCATTTCTAAAGGAGTTACTATAGGCGGAGATAATGCGGACGTTTATATGCCTCAATTTATAAATTTTTTTAAAGATAATTTATTATAGTGAGTAAATTAAGAGCTGAAGTAATAAAATATTCTAAAAAATTAAATATAACTAATTTATCTGCGTTAAGATCAGGAAATATTTCAGTACGAGCAAAAGAAAAAGGAGTTGATGGATTCTACATTACTCCATCTGGAAGAAAGTACTCAACCTTAAAACCTAAAGATATAGTTTTTGTTTCTTTAAAGGGAATTTTTGATAAAAAAAAAGAAAAACCATCCTCAGAATGGAGATTTCATCAAGATATATATGTGAATAAAAAAGATGCTAAAGCTATAGTTCATGCACATTCTACTTGTGCTACTGCTGTTTCAACTCATCAAAAAAGTATTCCAGCTTTTCACTACATGGTTGCAGTTGCTGGAGGAGAAGACATAAAATGTACTAAATACGCTACATTTGGAACAAAAAAATTATCTAGAAACATTATTAAAGCTCTTCAAAATAGATCAGCATGTTTAATCGCTAATCACGGTCAGGTTGCCTTTAGTGAAAATTTAGAACAGGCTTTTGAGCTTGCTCAAGAAGTAGAAAATATTTGCCATCAATATATAAATGCCCTAAGAATTGGAATACCTAAGATTCTTTCAAAAAAAGAAATAAAAATTGTTTTAGGTAAATTTAAAAATTATAAAAAAAGGTAATTTTTAATGATAAAAGTAGGTGAGCACATAACTATAGATTTCTTAGGTGTTAAAAAAGATTATTCACCAGAGTTTTACGAAAAAGTAATTTATAAAATCGCTAAAGCTGCAAAAGTTGAAATATTAAATGTTTCATCACATAAATTCGAACCTCAAGGATTTACTCTAGTTGCTTTACTAGCAGAAAGTCACTTTAGTTTTCATACATTTCCGGAAAGAGGTGTAATTAGTTTTGATTTCTTTACATGTGGTAAAGTTAATCCAAAAGTTGCTCTTAAAATTCTTAGAAAAGAAATCGATCATACTAGAGTAGTTACCCATGCATTTGATAGAAGTAGTGTAGGCCTATACGATGACATTTACAGTACTCCGGGTCAAAAGAAATTTTACGTAGTGAAAGATGTTTTAGAAAAATTTACTTCTAAAGTAGGTCAATTTGTAGAAATAATGGATTTAGAAGAGTATGGACATGCTTTATTTATTGATCATGAAATACAAGTCGCTGAAAAAGATGAAAAAATTTATAGTTCAAACTTCTTTAAATCGAGCTACGATCTAAGCAAAAAAAATAATAATGTAGCAATTATTGGTGGTGGAGACGGAGGAGTTGCACGAGCTTGCCTAGAAAATAATTCTAATTACATAGACTGGTTTGAACTTGATCCAGAAATAGTTGATGTTTGTTACCGTCATTTACCGAAAGTTTGTTCCAAAGTAAAAAAAAGTAATAAGATAAAAACATTTTGGGGGGATGCATTTAAAAGCATAAAAGAAATAGAAGACTCTAAATATGACAAAATTTTTGTAGATTTAAATGATGATCAATATTGTATCGATTTAGCTAGAAAAAACATGAAAGGTCTTAAAAGAATTCTAAAAAAAGGCGGAGTTATTACCGCACAAGTAGGCAGTAAAGATAAAAAACCTAAACAAGTAGATAATTGGTGCAAGGTGCTGGATAAAAGCTTCGGAAATGTTAGAGTTTCGGGAACGTATATACCTAGTTTTGACTGTAATTGGAATTTTGCTTCATCTATAATGAAGTAATGTTTCGAGTTTCTTGTATTCAGCTTTGCTCAAGTGACAATGTTGAGTATAATTTAATAAAAACAAAAAGACTTATTCTCAAAGCTGTTAAACAAAGAACAAATTTCATTTTAACTCCCGAAGTTTCATCAAAAATTTCTTTAAACAAAAAAAAACTTTTAAAAACCGCTACATCTATGGATAAAGATTTGTATTTACATGAAATTAAAGGTTTAGCTAAAAGATATAAAAAGTGGATTTTAATTGGATCATTAATTCTTAAGATAGGTAAAAATAAATTAGTTAATAGGTCAATTTTGATTTCTCCTAAAGGAAGAATAAAATGTTATTATGATAAAATACATATGTACGATGCAAAATTAAGTAAAAATGAAAAATATTTTGAGTCAAAATTATTTAAATCAGGTAATAAAATTAAGTTAGCAAAATTACCCTGGGGAAAAATAGGTCTTTCAATTTGTTATGATTTGAGATTTCCAGGGATGTATAAAAAAATGTCAAAACTTGGAGCTATGTTTATAAGTGTACCGTCAGCATTTACAGAAACAACAGGTAGAAAACATTGGCACACTCTTTTAAAAGCAAGAGCAATAGAAAATATTTCATACGTATTTGCTCCTGGTCAAGCTGGAAAACATTGCAATGGGAGGAGAACTTATGGACATTCCCTCATCGTATCTCCAGACGGTAAAATTTTGAAAGAATTGGGGAAAAAGGAAGGGGTTATAACAACTACAGTCAATCCAAAATTAGTGATTAAATTAAGAAAAATTATACCAAGTGTTAGCTTTCATTAGAAATGAGATTTAACCTCTTTAATATTAGAGTTAAGAATTTGATTTATCTCTAACTTTAATTTAGCTCTTTCATCATTAAACTTGTAAACATTTCTAGCTAATTCAATAAACTCTTTTCCAAATTGATTATTTTTTTCTGCTTTTCTTTTTCCATTTTCGATATCCCAAAGTTTTAAATTTATATTTTTCAATTTTTCCTTTAATTCAATGATATTTTTTTTGTCTTTAATAAAGTGACTCATTGTGCTATTTAAAGAAATTAGTTCTTTATCTACTTCTTTTAACTTTTCTTTATCACTAATCTTTATTTTTTTAATCTCTAAAATGGTTATCTTATCAACTAATTCTCCTGCTGAAATTTCTGCCAATATTTTGTCTAATTTTGTATTCATTATATTTTTTTTAGATATACTACATAATAAATATACTCGGGCAAAATAATGTCAAACATATTAATAATTAAACACGGTTCTCTTGGAGATTTAATACAAGCTAATGGTGCTATAAAAGATATTAAGGATTTTTACTCCAATAGAAAAGTTTTTCTATTAACCTCAAAACCATATTCTTTGTTTATGTCTGAATGCCCCTACATTGATGGAGTAATTACTGATAAAAGATTACCACGTTGGAATTTATTCTTTTTATATAATCTAAAAAAATTATTATCAAAATATAATTTTAGTAAAGTATTTGATCTACAAAATTCAAGTAGAACAAAATTTTATAAAAATTTTGTTATAAAAAATGCTGATTGGTGCTCTTCTGAAACCACATTAGAACCCGGACAAAGAAAGAAAGACTTTGATGAACACCCTGTTTTGGACCGTATGGAAGCTCAGCTGAAAAAAAGTGGAGTTCCCACTAAGTATGTAAAAAACGTTGATTTAAGTTGGGCTAAAGATGACCTATTAAATGTCACACAACAATTTACAAACAGAGACTATATTTTACTTTTTCCCTTTTGTTCAAAAAAGCATCAAAATAAAAAATGGCCTTTTTTTAAAGATTTAATTTCAAGAATAAGAAGAGATTATAAAAATAAATATTCTGTTTTAATTGCTCCCGGTCCAGACGAAATAAAAGAAGCTAGACAGCTGAATGCGAAAATAATAATGAATGGTGAAGAGCCTATTAATATTAAAATGTTAATTTCATTAGTTAATGATGCAAAATTTATTATCTCTAATGATACAGGACCAGCTCACATTGCTTCTCATTTAAATAAAAAAGGATTAGCTCTGTTTGGCAACCATACTTCAGCAAAAAAAGTTAGTATTGAAAACTCAAATTTTAAAGCTTTAAGTGTAAAAAACTTAGCTGATTTAAATGTAGATACAGTTATTGGAGAAATAAAAAATAGACTAA
Organism: uncultured Pelagibacteraceae bacterium; assembly: GCA_902580485.1. Classification (GTDB taxonomy): domain Bacteria; phylum Pseudomonadota; class Alphaproteobacteria; order Pelagibacterales; family Pelagibacteraceae; genus Pelagilacustribacter. The sequence continues at coordinate 43,628 of CACHKS010000007.1, read as the reverse complement.
ATTAATTCTATATATTTTTTCACAATTTTATCCCAGCTAAAATTTTTTGAAAATTCTAAAGCGTTAGTACCTAATTTTTTATAATGATCATTATCTAAAGTTTTTATCAATACGTCATAAAGTGCATTTAAATCATTGCCATCACATAAATAACCTGTTTCCCCATCAAGTATTGCATCACCTTCACCTCCGAATATGCCACCAATTGAAGGCTTTCCATAAGAAGCAGCTTCAATAAAAGTAATTCCAAATCCTTCTACTGATTTTTTATAAAGTATTGATGGCATAACTAATATATCTGATTTTTCTAATAAGCCAATTTTTTCTTGTTCAGTACATTTGTAAATAAAAGTTACTTCTTTAGTTAAGCCCAGTTCTTTTGTTAATTTTTCTAAATTATTTTTTTCATCTCCAACACCAATTGAAACATATTTCAATTTTGGAAATTTAGGTAAAAGATTTTTAATAGTCATCAAGATATTCTGATGACTTTTTCGACCATCTAATCTAGAAATTGTAATTAATTTTGGAAAAGAATCACCGTAAATTGTTTCGGCAAATTTCTTGCCTTCGTTGTTCACATTAATAGGATAATTACAACCGGGATTAATAACTTTAATATTATTATTTTGAAAACCTAATTTAATGACTAATTTTTTTGTGAAATTTGAATTTGCAATCACAAAAGTTGCTTTATTTAAAGCATTAAGCATTCTTTTATTCAATGAAGACCCTGGAGGATGATTAATTTCTTTAGAGTGTATTAAGCAAAAAGTTTTTGTCTTATTTAAAATACTGGAGTCTAAATTTTCTATACTTTTCCAGTGATCAAAAAAAGCAGCTCTCAAATTATTATTATTTATAAATTCCTTTACAAGATTTGCTTTTCTGTATTTTTTAAAAATTTTAAAACCAGATATTCTTTGTATATTTAGTTTAGAGTTTTTGTCGTAACTTTCAGAATTTTCAAAACTATCTGCAAAAACTTTTACAGGACCATGATTGAGAAGAGCGATAGATAGTCCCTCCATCAAGTTTTGAATCCCACCAATATCGGGAGGAAAGTTTCTAGTTGAAATTAAAAACATTATTTAAACCACTTAATATTACATCCTATACTTGGAATTTGTTCTAAAGGACCCTTTTGAGTCTTAGCTATCATTTTCATAGCTAGTTTTAAATCGCTATCTCCATCTCTTACAGGCTTCAAGTCTTTAAGCTCTCTAATTCTACCTCTATATTGAAGTTCTAATTTTTTATTGTAGCCAAAAAAGTCAGGTGTACAAACTGCTCCATACTTTTTTGCAACTTCTTGGGTCTCATCAATTAGATAATTCAATTCACCAAATTGATTTTTTTTTGCAAATTCGATCATTTTATCAAAAGAATCCTCTGGATAGTTCTTCGTATCATTTGACATAATAGCCACAGAATTTATTCCCTCATTTTTTAAATCTTTGCAATCTTCAACTAAATCTTTAATAATTGCTTTTACGTAAGGGCAATGATTACAAATAAACATTATCAAGGTTCCGTTTTTGCCCTTAACCTCCTCTAAAGAGACAGATTTGTTGTTAATAGATTGGAGATTAAAATCTTCAGCTTTTTTACCGAAGTCACAGATTGGTGTTTTTGTTAAAGCCATAATATATTATAAGAGTTATAAAAAGATTATACAGCAATATTATGATTTATGATTTTGAAGGCAAAACACCTAAACTAGACCCAAACAGTTGGGTTGCACCTAATGCAGTGGTAATTGGAAACGTAGAATTAAAAAAAGATTCGAATATTTGGTTTAATGTAACACTAAGAGGAGATGTAGAAACTATTACAATAGGAGAGGGTTCCAATATTCAAGATGGCAGCGTGATTCATACGGATCCTGGCTGCCCAGCAATGATAGGAAAGAATGTTACCGTAGGTCATTTAGTAATGCTTCATGGCTGTGTTATTGAAGATGACTGCTTAATAGGAATAGGTAGCACGATCTTGAATAAAGCTAAGATTGGAAAAAATTCTATTATAGGAGCTAATGCTCTTGTTACAGAAAATAAAGTAATACCAGAAAGATCTTTAGTTCTTGGTAGCCCCGGAAAGATTATAAGACAAGTCACTGATGAAGAAATAAAAAGCATCAAAGAAAATGCTGAGCATTACGTCTCTAATTACAAAAAATATAAAAAATAATTTAGGGAACTAGCCAACTATTTTTTTTATTTTCTAAATTAAAAATAGCTCTTCTATGACCTTTCGCAGCTAAGTATAGCCACTCAATAGATTTAATTTTACATTTGATTACCGTAAAATTTTCATAACCTTTTTCACTCTGCTCCATTGTATAATCAAAATCCTCTAATTTTGAAATCATACCTGAAGTTGGATTTTCTGAAGTAGTGCCAGGAGCATCATCTGTAAGGTAACATCGTCTACTAATATGTTGAGTTTTTTTCCAAGCTTCTTCAGCTACTGAATTTTTATTGTTAATTTCACAAGTGATTTTAACTCTTAATTGAATTTTTTCTTCTTTATCGTAAAAAACTAAAGAAGCATTCTTATTTTTCTTAAGTATATCTACTTTTGGAGATCTAAGATCTGTATGAAATTGCAATACGTTATTACTTTTGTCTGATTTTCTTAAAACTACTATTCTTCCATCGATGTCGTTTTGATTAGCACAAATAAAAACTGGTATCCTAAAAGGTGAACTTCTATTTATTACGGCATCATCTAACATGAGCCATAACTTTTTTTGGATTTCCTCAAAGTTTTCGTAGTACGCTGGTTGCATACTTTACTTTCTAAATCTTTTGATTAAGCTTGAAGTATCCCATCTTTGACCGCCCATCTTTTGTACTTCAGCATAGTACTCATCAATTACTTTAGTTATAGGAAGGGGAGAATTATTTTTCTTAGCTTCATCCATTGCTATTTTTAGATCTTTTCTCATCCAATCAACGGCAAAACCATAATCAAACTTGTCTTCAATCATTGTTTTGTGTCTATTATCCATTTGCCAAGATTGAGCAGCACCTTTTGAAATTACTTCAATTACATCATGCATATTTAATCCTGCGTTCATTCCAAAATTTATAGCCTCAGATAAACCTTGAACTAAACCTGCTATACAAATTTGATTAACCATTTTTGTTAGCTGTCCGCTTCCAGAAGGTCCAAGCAATTTAATTTTCTTACTGTAACAATCTATTACAGGCTCAGCTTTCTTAAATGGAGCTTCATCTCCCCCAACCATTACAGTTAAAGTTCCACCTTCTGCGCCAGCTTGTCCACCAGATATAGGGGCATCTAAAAAGTCAAACCCTTTCGTCTTAGCTTCTTTATAAAGCTCTCTTGCAATATTTGCTGAAGCAGTTGTGTTATCTACATAGATTGCAGCTTTTTTAGCGGATTTAAATAATCCCTTATCTCCAAGAGTAACTTCTCTCAAATCATTATCATTTCCAACACATGTAAAAATGAAATCACAGTCTTTAGCAGCATCCATCGGAGTATCAGCTATTTTACCTTTATAATCTTTAGACCATTTTTCTGCTTTAGCTTTTGTACGATTATAAACAGTTACATGGTGACCTGCTTTTGATATATAACCTGCCATAGGGTAACCCATGACGCCTAAACCTATGAAAGCAACTTTACAACTCATAAATGATTAACCTCTCATTAAATAAAAAAGTAATTATATTTGGATTTATATTTACATTTTTTTCTAGTTTTGGACAGAGCTTTTTTCTGGGATTGTTTAACGCACCAATTAGAAATGAATTAGGTATCTCGCATGGTCAATTTGGAAATATTTATGCCACAGCTACAATTTTTTCTAGTCTTTTGCTAATTTGGGTTGGTAAGAAAATAGATGAGTATCAAATAATTTATTATTCTTTTTTTGTTATTTTATTATTGTTTCTATCTGCTCTTTTTTTTTCATTCATAAATAGTGTTTATTTTTTAGCAGCTGGAATTTTTTTAATGAGATTTTCTGGTCAGGGTTTAATGAGTCATACATCTACAACAACAATTTCAAGATTTTTTGAAAGATCGAGAGGTAAGGCTCTCAGCACTATTTGGTTTGGATTATCATCTGCTGAATTTATTTTACCTGTTTTTATAACTTATTTATTTTTAATTTATTCTTGGAGAACAGTTTGGCAAGGAATTGCGGTACTTATAATTTTATTATTACCTTTTGTAATTTTAAACACAATTAAGAAGATTAAATTAGACTCTAGAGAAAAAGATCAAAATTCTATTAAAAAAATTAAAATTAAAAGTTGGAAAAGAAAAGAAGTAATTAAAGACTATAGATTTTATATAGTTTCATTAAATATGTTAGCTATGCCATGGATTGCAACTGGTGTATTTGTATATCAGTCATTTATTTCCGAGTCTAAATTGTGGAATATCTACACTATACCCAAAGCTTTTATGGTTTATTCCATAGCTTCAATAATTACTTTATTTTTTTCTGGCTTCTTAGTCGACAAATTTACGAGCAGAAAATTAATCCCAATAATGAATTTACCTTTACTTTTATCTATGTTCGTATTGTTTTATTATCAACATGAAATCTCTGCTTTTGTTTTTTTAGGTTTAGTCGGTGTTTCTAATGGTTTAGCTAACGTTTTAGGCTCATCAACTTGGGCTGAAATTTATGGGGTAAAGTTTATAGGATCTATTAAAGCTTTAACCACTGCTTTTATGGTTTTTTCAACAGCATTTGGAACTGCAGTTTTTGGAATATTAATTGATAAGGGTTTTTCTATTGAAAACATCGCTTCTATTTCTGGTATTTATATAGTTATTTCGTTAACTCTTTTAATAATAATAAGAAAAACTTTAGAACCAATTAAACTCAAAAAATAATTGATTTATTTAGATTATTTGAATATATACTCATCATCATGGCAAGAATTACTGTTGAGGACTGTTTAGAAAAAGTTGATAATCAATACGATTTAGTCCTATTAGCAAAAGAAAGAACAGTTCAGTTAAATTCAGGAGCTCCTATTTTAGTTGAAGAAGACAATGATAAAAGAACTATTATCTCTTTAAGAGAAATCGGAGACGGTAAAATTTCTACAAAAGAATTAGAACAAAATGCAATTAAAAGACTTCGAAAAGAACCAGATGAAGACGAACAGCAAGAAGATGTAGAAGAAGAGACTAACGATGATTTTGAGAATTTGTACAAAGGGCAAATTTCCAAAAGTGGGGTAGCTATTTTACCTTCAAAAAGAACAAGAAGAGTTCCAGAAATTAAAAAACCAGCATCAAGTAATTTAGCTAAAGAAGCACTCTCAGAGTTAAAATCTGAACAACCTGAAATAAAAGAAGAAAATTTAGAAACAGAAGAAACTCCTCTTGAATTAAAAGAAGAGGCATCCGAAGAAGAAAACAAATCAGAGTAAATTATGAAAAAGACCATCTCAGTTGCACCTATGATGGATTGCACTGACAAGCATGAAATATATTTTTTAAGTTTAATTAGTAAGAATATTCATCTCTATACTGAAATGATTGTAGCGAATGCAATTATAAAAGGAGATCGGAATAAACTTTTATCATTTAAAAATATATCTAATCCAGTAATCCTTCAAATTGGAGGTTCAGATCCAGATCAATTAGCTGAAGCTTGTAAAATTTCAGAAGACTATGGTTACAAGGAAATTAATTTAAATCTTGGCTGTCCAAGCAAAAAAGTGCAAAAAAATAAATTTGGTGCTTGCTTAATGCAAGAACCAGATCTTGTTGGAAAATGCATCGAAGCAATGACAAAAGCAACTAAGCTTCCAGTAACAATCAAAACGAGAATAGGATACAATGAAATTGAAAATTTTGAATTTTTAAAATCTTTTATACAAACCACTAAAAATGCAGGATCAAAAAAATTTATTATTCACGCAAGAAAAGCATTATTAAAAAAACTTAGTCCTAAAGAAAATTTAAATATACCACCTTTAAAATATGAATTTGTTTACAAATTAAAAGAATATTTTAAAAATGATGAAATTATTATTAATGGAGGAATTAAAACCATAGAAGATATTAAAAATCATTTATTGAAAGTAGATGGAGCGATGATTGGAAGAGCAATATATCATTCTCCATATTTTTTAGCAGACATTGAGAGAGATATTTTTAACAACAAAAATGTTCCTACAAGAACTGAAGTAATGGAAAAACTAATTCCATACATACAAGAACAAACTTCTAAAGGTGTACAACTAAACCATATAATGAGGCATACAGTTGGTTTGTTTCACGGACAAAATGGATCAAAAACTTGGAAACAATATCTTTCTAAAAATATGTGTATTAGAGATGCCGATCTACAAAAAGTAAATCATATTATGGATCAGGTTAAAAAAACTAATCCTGCATCACTAGAGAGATAATTTGGATATTCTTTCACAGTCAGAAATTATCTATTTAATTTTTATAATGATAATAACAGCAATACCTGCCGGTTTTGCTGCCGGTTTGTTTGGAATTGGTGGTGGATTAATTACTGTTCCTATTTTATTTTATATTTTTAGCGCTTCAGGTATTGAACCAGATTACTTAATGCACTTAGCAGTTGGAACATCTTTTGGAATTATTATTCCAACTTCAATTGTTTCTGTTTTAACTCATCATCAACATAAAGCTGTAGATTTTGGTATTGTTAAAGGGTATGGCTTTTTTGTAGCTACAGGAGTGATTTTGGGAACTATTTTAGCTGCGAGTTTAAAAACAAAACCTTTGATCTTATTCTTTACAGTTGTTGTTTATATTTTAGCTTTATATTTAATATTTCTTAAAGAAAAAGAGGAAAATTTAGAAATAAAAATGGGTTTATTAGCTAAGGGGCTATCAGGTATTATAAGTGGCTTTATTTCTGCTCCAATGGGAATAGGGGGAGCGGTTATGAACGTTCCAATTCTTAAATTTTTTGGCTATTCAATAAATAAAGCAATAGGTAGTGCTGCAGCGATCGGGTTTATAATTGCTCTATTTGGGGCAGTGGGTTTTTTAATTTCAGGATCATATTTAGGTGTAAACTTGCCATTAAGTTTAGGCTTTTTAAATATTCCCGCTTTTTTGATTTTTTTTCCAATTACTGCTTTTATGGCAAGGTTAGGAGCAAAAGCTAGTCATAAAATTAATAAGAAAAAAATGACCAAGTATTTTGGGTTATTTTTACTCGTTATTGGGACTAGATTTTTATACGAATATTTTAAACTTTAAATCTTTTGGTCGTACTCCCCAACTTTTCCAGTTTTTTGAAGTAAATTGTCAATAAAATCAAATATTTTTTTCTTTCTAGAACCCGAGGTTGTACTCTCTGTTACAACTACTAAAGATGGCTTATTGGAAGAGGCTCTTATTAATCCCCATGATCCATCTTCTAAAGAAAACCTTATTCCATTTACTGTAAGAACTTCTGTAATTAATTGACCATCTATTTTAGTATTTTTTTGTTTTAATTTTTGAATTGCATCAACCATTGCTTCAACAATTTTATACTTATCTTCATCTTTACAAAATGGTGCCATAGTTGGGGATTGATAAGTAACAGGTAATTCTTTAATTATATCACTTATCTTTTTATTTTGTTTTACTAAAAGATGACAAACTTGAATTGCAGAATTTATTCCATCGTCGTACCCATATCCTAAAGGATTATTGAAGAAGAAATGTCCGCTTTTTTCAAAACCAGCTAGTGCTTTTTCACTATTAACTTTTCTTTTGATATGAGAATGTCCTGTTTTCCAATATATAGTTTTACACTTATTTTTTATGAGAATTTTATCATTTTTAAACAATCCGGTAGATTTTACATCTATAACAAACTTGGAATTTTTATAATTTTCAGAAAGATTTCTTGCAATAAGTAAACCTACTTTATCTGAGAATATTTCATTTCCACTGTTATCTATAACACCACATCTATCTCCATCTCCATCAAAACCAAATCCTATATCAGCGTTATTCTCTTTAACTGCATTGGATATAGCATGAAGCATTTCAAGATCTTCAGGATTAGGATTATACTTAGGGAATGACCAGTCTAATTTACAGTCCAATTCTATTACTTCACAACCAATTCCTCTTAAAATATCTGGAGCGAATACTCCAGCTGTACCATTTCCACAAGCAACTACTGCTTTTATTTTTTTATTGATCTTATTTTTTTGAATTAAATCTTGTATATAAATATTTTTAAAATCTTGAATTATTTTAATATCTCCTTTACCATTTTTGAAATTTTTGTTTAATGTTATATCTTTTAATTCATGCATTTCTTCCGGGGCATGTGTTAAACCTTTTTTGATACCCATTTTTACACCAGTCCATCCGTTTTCGTTGTGACTAGCTGTAACCATCGCAATAGCATCAGAATTTAAATTAAATTGTGCAAAATAAACCATCGGTGAAAGAGATAAACCCACATCTTCAACTTTACATCCCGTAGAAATCAAACCTTCTATAAGAGCTTTTTTAATTTTTTCGCTATAAGATCTATAATCATGTCCAACGATTACTCTTGGATTATTATTTTTTGTATGATTTATAACTTGAGTTCCTAAACCTTTGCCTAAATTAGTGATTCCCTCAATATCAATCTCTTTTTCAAATACCCACCTTGCATCGTACTCTCTAAAACCGTTTGGATTGATTTTCATTAGCTATAAATACTAAAGAATATTGGCATTTGTTATTAAATGTTTATTAACAAAACTTTCCACTTGCAAAATTAATTAAATGTTCTTATAATGTTCTATTGATTTCAATGTTATATAGTATATTAACATAATTGTAACACAACATATAGTTGTTTTGTTAACAAATCGATTAAAATAAGGAAAATATGAACAAAAACGTATCATTGGCAATAGAGAAAGCTGTCGGCAGTATAAACCATAAGAACCAAAATGAATTAAAAAACAATGGGCCAAAAAAACCAGACCTATTTTCATTGTCTGGTGAAACTGAGCTATTTCAAAATGATAAAGGTATAACCATTAAAATTGATAGATCTAGAGATGTAAATCTTACCGATTTTGGAAAAGCAACACTTAAAGACAGATATTTAGGACAAAACGAAAGCTTTCAGGACTTGTTTGCAAGAGTAGCTAGTGTTTATGCTGACGATAATTTACATGCCCAAAGAATATACAACTACATAAGCAACCTTTGGTTTATGCCAGCAACACCAGTTTTGTCTAATGGTGGAACTGAAAGAGGATTGCCTATCTCATGTTTTTTAAACGAAGCAAATGATAGTCTTGAGGGAATTACTGACCTTTGGGAAGAGAATGTTTGGTTAGCAGCTAGAGGCGGAGGTATAGGGAGCTATTGGGGTAACTTAAGATCAATAGGAGAGAAAATAGGTAAAGTTGGAAAAACTTCTGGAATAATTCCTTTTATTAAAGTTATGGATTCATTAACTTTAGCTATCAGCCAGGGCTCTTTAAGAAGAGGATCAGCTGCTTGTTATTTGCAAATAGATCATCCTGAAATAGAAGAATTTATTGAAATGAGAAGACCAACAGGTGGGGACGTAAACAGAAGATCTTTAAACTTGCACCATGGTGTTTTAGTTACTGACGATTTTATGAGGGCTGTAGAAACTGATGGTCAATGGGCGCTTAGAAGTCCGTATGATGGCTCTGTTCAATCTACTATTCCAGCCAGAAATTTATGGATTAGGCTTTTAACTGCTAGAATTGAAACAGGTGAGCCTTACATAGTTTATATAGATACAGTTAATAGACAAATACCCCAACATCATAAATTAGCAGGATTGAAAGTAAAAACGTCAAATTTATGTAGCGAGATAACCTTACCAACTGGACTAGATAATGATGGTAAACAACGAACAGCGGTTTGTTGTCTTTCTTCTCTTAATATAGATACTTACGATCAGTGGAAAGATGATTCTCAATTCGTCGAAGATGTTATGAGATTTTTAGATAACGTTATGACAGATTTTATTGAAAGAGCTCCGGATGAATTTGCTCATGCCAAATATTCGGCAATGAGAGAAAGAAGCGTAGGGCTTGGGGTAATGGGTTTGCATTCCTATTTTCAACAAAAGAATATTCCTTTTGGTTCGGTTATGAGTAAAGTTTGGAATAAAAAGATATTTAAAAACATTCAAGAAAAAGTAGATTTAGCCTCAAAAACTCTTGCAGAAGAAAGAGGAGCATGTCCTGATGCTGCAGAATACGGTATCAATGAAAGATTTTCAAACAAAACAGCGATAGCTCCAACTGCATCAATTTCAATTATTTGTGGAGGTTCGTCACCAGGAATTGAACCAATCGCTGCTAATAGCTATACCCATAAAACTTTATCTGGATCATTTAATGTCAGAAATAAATATTTGAAAAAAGTTCTTCAAAAATATAGCAAGGATACAGACGAAGTCTGGTCAACTATAACAACTAACCAAGGTTCAGTTTCTCACTTAGATTTTTTAACTGCTGATGAAAAAGATACTTTTAAAACTGCTTTTGAAATTGATCAAAGATGGATCGTTGAGCTAGGCGCTGATAGAACGCCTCATATTTCTCAAGCACAATCGATAAATGTTTTTGTGCCAGCAGATATACATAAAAAAGAACTTCACGATATTCATTTTCAAGCATGGAAAAAAGGATTGAAAAGCCTTTATTATTGTAGATCTAAATCTATTCAAAGAGCAGAAAATGTAGAGGCGGGATCATCAACAGATGTGACGAAAAATGTTTATTCGAAATCAAATGAATCAAATAACAAAGACAACAATTATGAGGAGTGTTTATCATGTCAGTAGCTAAAAAAGTAAAGCCAGGAATTATACAACCAAAAAAAACGGGCTTATTAGTGGAAAATCCAGTTTATAAACCGTTTCGATACCCATGGTGTTACGATGCATGGTTAACTCAACAAAGAATTCATTGGTTGCCGGAAGAAGTTCCTTTAGGAGATGATGTAAGAGATTGGCAAAAAAACTTAACTATAGAAGAAAAGAATCTTTTAACACATATATTTAGATTTTTTACTCAAGCAGATGTTGAAGTCAACAACTGTTATTTAAGACATTACACAACTGTTTTTAAACCCACTGAGGTTTTAATGATGATGACAGCTTTTGCTGCAATGGAAACAGTTCATATTGCTGCTTACTCTCACCTTTTAGATACAATCGGAATGCCAGAAACAGAATACTCGGCTTTCTTACAATACAAAGAAATGAAGGATAAATATGATTACATGCAAGGATTTGATGTTAAGTCAAAACATAACATTGCTATGACAATGGCTGTATTCTCTGCTTTTACAGAAGGACTTCAACTTTTTGCAAGTTTTGCAATACTCTTAAATTTTCCAAGATTTAATAAAATGAAAGGAATGGGTCAAATAGTTACTTGGTCGGTAAGAGATGAAACTTTACACTGTAACTCTATGATTAGATTATTCAGAGATTTTGTGAAAGAAGAACCACAAATATGGAATGATAAATTAAAAAAAGAAATCTATGATGCATGCAAAACTATAGTAGAACATGAAGATGCATTCATTGATTTAGCTTTTCAAATGGGTCCTTTAGAAGGTCTAACTGCTGATCAAGTTAAACAATACATCAGATTTATAGGAAACAGAAGATTAGAACAACTAGGACTAAATCCAATTTATGATGTTAAGAAAAATCCTCTAACATGGCTAGACACAATGTTAAACGGAGTAGAGCATATGAACTTTTTTGAAGGTCGTGCAACAGAATACTCTAAAGCTTCGACTAGAGGAACTTGGGGCGAAGTTTTTGCTTAAGAAAACTAAGTAAAATATAGTTTTACTTTTCCTAATTAAATAAAGTATCATAATGCTTAATGAGCATAGTTATCAAGCACTATGATGCAAAATTCAAAAAAGAATTAAATCCAAAAGTCGGTTTAATAGCTTTATCGACAGACCAAACTATTGAAAATGATTTTCAAAATATTTGTAATAATTTACCAGTAGATATTTTTATAAACCGTATTCATAATAAAAATCCTTTAACAAAAGAAAATCTTTTAAAAATGCGAGAAGATTTAGCTTCTGTAACAAAGAAAATACTCCCTGATGAAAAATTAAATACGATCGCATATGGTTGCACATCTGGAACTATAACTATTGGAGAAGATAGTGTGAAAGAAAAGATATTATCAGCTAAACCTGGCAGTTATGTTACAACTCCAGTAACTTCTGCAATTAAAGCTTTTAAACTAATGAATATTAAAAAAATTGCTTTATTTACTCCATATCCAGATCCGGTAAACAAAATAATTCTAGAATATTTTACCAAAAAGAATATCGAAGTTTTATCATTTGCGAGTTTAAATTTAAATTTAGACTCAGAATTTGCCAATGTTGATCCAAATTATATTTTAGAAATATCATCAAAATTGGAAACAAAAAATGCAGATGCATTATTTATATCTTGTACGGCTTTACCAGTTCTGAATATCCTTGATAAATTAGAAAAAAAAATAAAAAAACCGGTGCTATCAAGTAATCAAACCTTAATATGGGATACGATAAGATCAATTGGGTATAAATCTCCGATAAGAGGATATGGCAAACTTTTAGAAAATTAAATGCTTTTTGAAAAACAAGAGTACAAAGAACGTTTAAAAAAAGTAAAGATCAGTATGCAAAAAAAAGGCATTGATCTATTAGTTTCTCAAGACCCAGCTAATATGAATTACTTAACAGGTTATGATGCTTGGTCTTTTTATTATGCCCAATGTGTCTTAGTTCACATAAATGAAGACGAGCCTATTTGCTTTGTAAGAGCGCAGGATGGAGGAGGCGCATACATTAAAACATATTTACAGGATAAAAATATTATAGAGTACGATGAAAAGTATATTCATACTTGGCCTCTACATCCTTATCAGTATTTAGCTGAAATAATAACAAACAGAAAATGGGATAGTTTAAATATTGGTTTAGAAATGGACAGTCATTACTTTACAGCTTTTTGCTATGAAACACTTAAAAAAGCCTTACCTAACGCAAAACTCCTAGATGCTGAACGATTAGTTAACTGGGTACGAGTTGTTAAATCAAATGAAGAAATTAAATTAATGCAATCAGCCGCTCGTATTGTTGAAAACGGAATGAGAGCAGCTTTTAAAAGTATTAATCCTGGAGTAAGACAATGCGATGCTGTAGCAGATATTCAAAAAGCTTTATTTAATGGAACAAAGAAATTTGGAGGAGATTATCCAAGTATTGCAACTTTATTACCTACAGGAAAAGGAACTTCGGCCTCTCATTTAACCGCTACAGATGAAAAGTTTGTTTCAGGTGAGGCAACAATTATTGAAATTGCCGGTGCTTATAAAAGATATCACTGTCCTATGGCTCGTACGATTTTATTAGGTGAAAAGGATCAAAAAAAAATAGATACTATGAAAGCTACCAATGAAGCTTTAGATGCAGGCATTGCTTTTACAAAACCCGGTAATACAGTTGATGATGTTGCTCAAAAATTTTGGAGTGTTTTAGATAAATATAAAATTAAAAAACACTCAAGAACAGGATATTCTATTGGGATTGGATATCCTCCAGATTGGGGAGAACAAACATTCAATATATTAAAAGGAGATAAAACTATTTTACAACCTAACGTTACTTTTCATATGATTGCAGTAATGCAGTTTGGAGATTGGGGCGTAGAAGCTAGTGAAGCGGTGAGGGTAACAGAAACAGGATCAGAATTATTCTGCAATTTATCTAGAGAATTACATATTAAATAATAAAAACCTTGAAATAAATTTTCTTAAATGCTTTAAATAATCATTATATGACGTCTTCAAAAAGCTTTGTAAAATTTGATAAAGTAGACAAAAGTTATGATGGTAAAGTTTTAGTCGTTAAAGACTTAAATCTTGATATCAATGAAGGTGAATTTATTACAATGTTAGGACCATCTGGTTCTGGAAAAACAACTTGCTTAATGATGTTAGCAGGTTTTGAAACACCAACTAATGGTGAAATTTATTTAGATTCAAAACCTATTTCTCGAATTCCTCCACACAAAAGAGGAATAGGAATGGTTTTTCAAAATTATGCTTTGTTTCCTCACTTAACAGTTTTCGAAAATTTAGCTTTCCCATTAAAAGTAAGAAAACTTTCTAAAGATGATATTGAAAAAAAAGTAGACAAAGCTTTATCTATGGTTTCTTTATCAGGTTTTGAAAAAAGAATGCCTAATCAGTTATCAGGTGGTCAACAACAGAGAGTTGCTGTTGCAAGATCTTTAGTTTTTGATCCCCAACTAGTTTTAATGGATGAGCCCTTAGGAGCTTTAGATAAAAATCTAAGAGAAAGCATGCAATATGAAATTAAACACATTCACGAAAATATTGGAGTAACAGTGGTTTATGTTACCCACGATCAAAGTGAAGCTCTTACTATGTCTAGTAGAATAGCAGTTTTTAATGATGGAAAAGTACAGCAATTATCTAGCCCAGACAAACTATACGAAGAACCAGTAAATTCATTCGTTGCAGAATTTATAGGTGAAAATAATACTTTTTCTGGACAAGTTACAGATATTTCAGGAGGCAAATGTAAAGTAAAATTAGATACTGGCGCTGAAATAATTTCTAATCCTATAAAAGTAAAAACAAAAGGAGAAAAAACTAAAGTTTCTCTAAGACCTGAGAGAGCGATTATAGATCCAGAAGAAAAAATGGATAATAAGCACAAAGGAAAAATAGAAGAAGTTATTTACCATGGAGATCATGCTAGAGTTAGATTAAATTTATTAGGTAATAAAGAATTTATTTTAAAAGTTCCAAACAGCTCAGCAAGAATGGATATAAAACCAGGTAATGAAATTAACGTTGGTTGGAATAGCAATGACGCTAGAGCTTTAGATCCAAAATCAATCTGAGATTGATTCAATCAAAAAATCCTAATTTTAAACAATAATAAGCTTAAATCAGAGGTTGACTTAATTTTTTTTAATTGTTGTAATAAAAAAATAATAAACGTTTAAACGGAGGGGAATAAATGAGAAAATTAAGTAAACTATTACTTACTTTGGTTTTTGCACTTTCAATTTCTTCAACTTCTTATGCAGTTACGGTTGCATCATGGGGTGGGGCTTACACAGAAAGTCAAAAATTAGGTTATGGTGATCCAACTGCAAAAAAATTAGGCATACCTATTAATTGGGTAGACTATTCAGGTGGATTATCTGAAATTAAAGCACAAAAAGCAGCAGGTAAAATTACTTGGGACATCATAGATGTTTTTGCTATGGATACTATCAATGGATGTGACGAAGGTTTATTTGTTAAATTTGATTTTGACAAAGACTTTCCAGCAGCTCCAGATGGAACTCCAGCTAGTAAAGACTTCTTTACGTCAATGCCAAGTGAATGTGCTGTAGGAAATATTTTATATTCTTGGACATACGCTTACAATGATTCAACTATTGGAAGCAAAAAACCAAAAACAATAAAAGATTTCTTTGACACTAAAAAATTTCCTGGAAAAAGAGGTATCTATAAATCAGCTATGCACAACATAGAAATGGCATTAGCTGCTTCAGGTACTAAGCCAGGTAAAGGTGGAGCAAAAATCTATAAAAAACTATCAACTGCAAAAGGTTTAGATGCTGCAATTAAAAAAGTTGAAGCTCTATGTAAAGATCCAAATGGCGGATGTGTATTTTGGTCAGCTGGTGCAAAACCACCAGAACTACTTATGCAGGGTGAAGTTGTAATGGCAACAGGTTGGAATGGTAGATTCTTTAACGCAGAAGTTGGAGAAGGCGCACCATTAAAACAAGTTTGGGATGCTCAAGGTTTAGACTATCAGTACATGGTAGTTGTAAAAGGTGGTCCAAACGAATCTGATGCTATGAAAGCAATTGCGCAAATGACTAGCACAGAAGGTTTAGCTGGTTCTGCGAAATACATTGCTTACGCACCTTGGAGAAAATCTTCTCTAAAAGTTATTGAAGCGGGTGAGCCATGGTACAAAGATGGTAAAACAGCCATGATGACTCAAATGCCAACTCATCCAAAAAATACAAAAAGCTATATCCTGATTGATCCATTATTCTGGGCTGACAACGGTTCAGAAATCGGTGAAAAATGGGAAGCTATGAAGTCTGGTCTTTAATTAATTTTAAAAGACTTTGATGATATATTAAATTTAGGGCGGTTATGAACTAACCGCCCTTTTTATTTATGAGCAGTGAAACACAAAAAATTTTAACAACTGATGGCATACCTCTAGAGGTAAGTCTTAAAAAAGTTGAAAGAAGAAATAAATTTAAAGCATTTCTTCTTGTTGCACCCTTATTATTTTTTTTATTAATAGTTTATATTTCTCCTATTATTGGAATGTTATTCAATAGTGTCGATGACCGTATGGTTACGAACGCTCTACCCAAAACATTTGTTGCTATGGAGAAATGGGATGGGAATGAACTTCCATCAGAGGAAGTATTCGAAGCTTTTTACATTGATTTTCAAAAATTAATTGAGGAAGAAAGAGAGGGAAAGCTTTCAACTCAATTAAATTATGAAAAAAATGGTTTTAAAAGCATTATTAAAAAATTAAGACGAAAATCAAAATCCTTTGAAGAAGGAAATTATAAAGAACAAATTATGGCGGTTCATGAAAGATGGGCAGATGTTGAATACTGGAGAGCAATTAAAAGACGTGCTCCTTCTTATTCGTATTCAAAATACTTAAAGGGTGTTGATATGTATCAAAATGAAGAGGGAAAATTCGTTCAAGTTGAAGAGGATCGAAGAATTTATAAAAAATTATGGGTTAGAACTTTAAAAATAGCTTTTTATGTCACTCTATTTTGTTTTTTAATGGCTTATCCAATTGCACACTTATTAGCCACTCTTCCAATGAAATATAGTAATTTATTAATGATTTGTGTTCTTCTTCCTTTTTGGACTTCATTATTAGTCAGGACTGCAAGTTGGATGATTTTACTTCAACAACAGGGAGTAGTTAATGATTTTTTAGTTTGGATAGGTTTAGTAGCTGACGATGAGAGATTAGTTATGATGTATAATGAAACTGGGACTTATATTGCAATGACCCAAATTCTCTTACCATTTATGGTTCTACCGTTGTATAGTGTTATGAAAACAATATCTCCTAGTCTAGTTAGAGCTGGAAAATCTCTTGGTGGAACACCGTTTATAACATTTTGGAAGGTGTACTTTCCGCTTACCATCCCAGGTATAGGAGCAGGATCACTTTTAGTTTTTATTCTTGCGATTGGCTACTACATTACCCCTGAATTAGTTGGAGGTGCATCAGGAACTCTTATTAGTAATATGATTGCATATCACATGAAGTATACTTTAGATTGGAGTTTTGCTTCTGCTATGGGACTGATGTTGTTAGCAGGAGTTCTTGCAATTTACTGGGTTTATAACAAATTAGTCGGAATAGATAATATTAAATTAGGATAGATATGGCTTTACCAAAATATACAGAACCTCATTATAGAATATGGCATTATGTTTATCTTTTTATTTGCGGTTGTGTTTTTTTCTTTTTAATTGCTCCTTTATTTGTGATTTTTCCATTGTCGTTTAATGCAGAAGAATTTTTAGTCATAACTGACGGCATGAAGAGACTAGATCCAGATGCTTTCTCCTTAAGATGGTACAAAGATATGGTTTATGGAACTAAAAATCCTTGGGGATTAGCGGCGAAGAATAGTTTTTTTATAGCAATATTTGCAACAATTGGTGCTGTTATTTTAGGAACAGTTGCTGCATTAGGTTTGAGTAGCAGATACATGCCTTATAAAGGAATAATAATGGCAACCTTAATTTCTCCAATGATTGTTCCATTAATTATTTCTGGGGTTGCAATTTTCTTTTTTATGGCCAAAGCAGGTTTAGCAGCAACACACACAGGAATAATTATAGCTCATATAATTTTAGGAACACCTTTTGTTGTAATTACTGTCACCGCAACTTTATCTGGTTTTGATCATAGTGTTACAAGAGCTGCAGCAAGTCTAGGAAGCAATCCGGTAAATACTTTTGTGAAGATAACATTACCTTTAATTTTGCCAGGCGTTATATCAGGAGCCCTATTTGCTTTCGTTACTTCTTTTGATGAAGTTGTAATTGTATTATTTTTAGCTGGTTTAGATAATACAACTATTCCAGTTCAAATGTGGACTGGATTAAGAGAACAATTAAGTCCAACTATATTATCTGTTGCTACTTGTTTGATATTACTCTCAACATTAGTCCTAGTTGCTGCTGAACTTTTAAGAAGAAGATCTGAAAGAATAAGAGGAATAAATAGATAATTAATTTATAAGTAATTTAAAGTTATTAATAAAGTCTGGCCTTAACACATAGTCAGATTTATCATTGTTTTTTATTTTCCTCAAAACTTCAATACCATAAAGAACTTTTCCAACTGGAGTATATTTGCCATTAAAATCTGGAGAGTCTCGAAGTAAAATAAAAAACTGACTGTCCTCAGTATCTTTTTTATTTAATTTTACCATGGCTACAGTACCTTTTTTGAATTTAAATGTTTTGTTAAACTCTGATTTAATGCTACCAAATCCAGATTTTCCTGATCCAATATAGGTATAGTTTATATTATCTTTTTTCCCAAATTCTAAATCTCCTGCTTGAACTAAGATGTCTTTTATTACTCTGTGAAAAGCAATATTATTATATTTACCAGATTGAATTAACATTTTAAATCTTTTTACTGCAAGCGGAGAAATATCTGGGTAAAGTTCTATAATCACATTTCCACAACCAACGTTTAAAACTGAAATATTTTCAGGTTTTTCAAAATTTATTTTTTTTGGATCATAATCTTTTACAAATAAACATTTATTGGGTAAAATTACAAAAATATAAAAAATTAATATAATTAATATTAATATTAGACCTACAAGAAATTTTTCAGATTTACTTTGTTTAATTTCTTCAACCATAAATATAAAATGAAGTTTTATATACTTTCAATTCTTTTTTGGAGGTTAATCAACATTTTTAAACACTGTTTAAGTTGATCATAGGAAATATATTCATCTACTGTGTGTGCTTGTTCGATAGACCCTGGGCCACAAATTACCGTGCTAATTCCAGAATTTTGAAATAAACCTGCTTCAGTTCCAAACGACATAGTATTTTTAGAATTATCTCCAGTTAAGTTAGTAATAAGATTTACAGCTTCTGATGTCTCTTCTTTATTAAAACCAACTACCTCTCCAATTATTTCTTTCTTTATATTTCCCTTAGGATTATTTTTTTTTATCTTTGGTATTAAAATATCTTCTGCAAAAGCGTCAATATTATTACTAATGAACTCACCATCTTCTTTATTAATTGGTCTAACTTCCCATTCAAGGGAACATCGGTCTGCAATTACGTTTGCACCTATTCCTCCAGAAATTTTGCCTATTTGAAGGGTTGAATATGATGGAGAAAAAATAGTTTTTTTAGAATTTCTTTTTTTTAATTCATCTCTTAATTCTAAAAGCTTATTGCTGTATTGAATTGCATATTCTATAGCACTAACACCACTTTCAGGATTTGAGGCGTGTCCAGATAATCCGGTAAAATGAGTTATATATTCATTATAACCTTTATGTGCGTTTATTGCTTTCATATTTGTTGGTTCACCAATTATACAAGCTGAGAAACTAATATTTCTTTTTTTTAAATCAGCTAAGACTAATGGAGCTCCTAAACATCCAGTTTCTTCGTCAAATGTATAAGAAAAATGTATTGGTGCCTTCAATTTTTTAGAAACAAACAAAGGTGCAACTGCTAAAGTACAAGCAATAAAACCTTTCATATCACACGCTCCTCGACCATAAACTTTATTGTCTTTTTCTCTCGCTATAAAGGGATCAGAAGTCCATTCGCTAGATACAGCAGGAACTACATCTGTATGTCCTGATAAAATAATTCCTTTTTCATTAGAATTATTTTTACCACTAATTGTTGAAAATAAATTAGCTTGAGATTTAGACTCATTAAAAGTTTTAAAGGATTTTGCGCCAGCATCTTCTAATTTTTTTTCACAATATTTAATTAATTCAAGATTTGAATTACCAGATGTTGTTTGAAATTTTATAAGGGTAGATAAAATTTTTAACGTCTCAGAAAATATTTGATCGATCATTATCTTTGGTTTAACAACATTACTTCTCTTACTTCTTTTCCTTTATATTTAGACAAAGGTCTAATTAGCTTGTTTGAAGTATGTTGTTCCATGATATGAGCTGACCAGCCGGTAATTCGAGACATCACAAATATTGGAGTATAAAAGTCTATATCGATTCCCATCATATAATAAGTAGGACCACACGGAAAATCTACATTAGGATGTATGTTTTTTCTTTCTATCATTACTTTTTCTAAAATTTCATACATTTTAGTATACTTTTCTTTTTTCAAAAGTTTTGCTACTTTAAACATATAATGTTTCATTGTTGGAACTCTTGAGTCTCCTGTTCTATAAACCCTGTGCCCAAAACCCATTACGACTTTTTTCTTTGCCAAAGCATTTTCTATCCAAGCTTTAGCTTTTTCTGGCTTACCTATCTCTTTCATCATGTGCATAACAGCCTCATTTGCTCCTCCATGTAAAGGTCCTTTTAGTGAAGCTATAGCTCCAGTAATTGCTCCATGTAAATCAGACAAGCTGCTCGTTATAGTTCTAGCAGTAAAAGTTGAAACGTTAAAACTATGTTCTGCATATAAAATTAAAGATATATCAAAAGCTCTGACAATTTCTTTATCAGGCACTTTATTAAACATCATTTTGAAAAAGTTTTCCGAAAATGATAAATTTTTGCTAGGTGAAATTATTTTTTTGCCTTTTCTATACCTAAAATAAGCTGCAACCGCTGTAGGAGTCTTAGCAAAAATTCTCATAGTTTTTTTCATATTTGCTTTAGGAGAATTATTTCTAGTATCTTTATCTTCCAATGCCATGAGACTTACACAAGTTCTAATAACATCCATAGGATGAGCATTTTTTGGCATTGATTGAATATTTTTTAAAATTTGTTTTGATAGTTTTCTTTCTGATCTCTCCTCTTTAATAAATTTCTTTAATTGTTTTTTATTAGGTAAATCTCCATTTAAAACTAAGTAAGCGACTTCTTCGAAATCACATTTGTCACATAGTTCTTGGACTGTGTATCCTCGATAAGTAAGAGTACTTAGTTCTGGCACGACATGAGAAATAGTTGTTTCGTCAACAACAATACCTAATAGACCTTTTTTAATTTCTTCACTCATTATTCATGCCCTTCAGTTGAAAAATCTGTAATCTTTTTTCCTGGGATGTTGTACTTCTCATATTCTACTAATTCGTACAACCTTTTTCTAGTTTGCATTTTGTCTATTATATTATTTTGGTGTCCATCATTAAATATTGATTTTAGTCCTATCTCGACATTTTGCATTGCTAGTCTTTGTGTGGAGACAGGATAAATAACTAAATTATATCCTAAATTTTCTAATTGACTTTTATTTAAAAGTTTAGACTTTCCAAATTCAGTCATATTAGCTAATAAGTATCTCTTTGAAATCTTCCTTACTTTTTCAAACTCTTTTTCATCTTTCATAGCTTCTGGAAAAATCATATCTGCCCCAGCGTCTTCATAAGCTTTAATTCTATCTAATGTTTTATCGATACCTTCGACAGTATTTGCATCAGTTCGTACAATGATTAAAAAATTTTTATCAGATCTTGAGCTAACACATTCTTTAATTTTTTTAACCATCTCATCTTTTGTAATTAATTCTTTATTATCAAGATGACCACATCTTTTTTCAGCAATTTGATCTTCAATGTGACATCCTGCTAATCCTTTGCTTTCAAATGTAGATATTGTTTTTTTACAACTACCAAAACCTGTGTCGGCATCCACTATTGTAGGTAAGTCCGTTACGCGTGCGATTTGATTAGCTCTATAGCTTACGTGATCTAAAGTAGTAAGCCCAATATCAGGCAATCCTAAATCGTTAGACATAACTCCACCTGAAATATAAACTCCATCAAAACCAATTTCAGAAATTAATTTTGCACATAATGGATTATATGCACCAGGAAATCTTAATAATTTTTTAGATTGTAATTGTTTTACAAAATTTGACCTTTTTTCTAATGCGTTTTTTTTTGTGAAATGCATTTCCTCAGACTTATATTAGAGGGGGTTATAAAAATCAAAGATTATTTAATTAAAATAAATAATCCAGTTAAAACTAACAACAACGCAAGAAAATATTCTGTTATTTTTTTTGTCTTTTGATTATTAATAAATGTTCTTAATCCGCTACCAAAAAGAGCCCACAAACTTATAGACGGAAAACATATCACTGCAGCAGTAATGGTTACAAATGCTACACCAATAAAGATGTTTTCTTCTGTTGGAAAAAACCCTGAGGCCACTGCTATTGCTATAGACCATGCTTTCGGATTTATGAATTGAAAGAGTGATGCCTCATATAACTTTAAAGGTCTTCCAGATTCTTTTTTATCTAAACTGAAAGACCCAATCATTTTCCAACTCAAATAAAGCAAATATAAAAAACACAATATTTTCATATAAATTTGTATTTGTGGATAGAGAAGAAAAAGATTTGCCAAACCAAAACATACTAAAGCAATTTGAAATATGTGACCTAAAGGAATACCTATTAAATGAGGTAATGTTCTGATAAATCCAAACTTCATTCCTGAAGCTGTTAGCATTGCATTGTTTGGTCCTGGAGTTATAAACATCGTAAAATAGAAAGCAGATAGAGCAGAAAACAAAGCAAAATTAATCATAAATATTTTTTAATAATTTTATCAAAATTTTTAAAATCTTTAATTAATTCGTTGTGTTTGATTTCGTTTGTAGATTTTTCGGTATAGCCATCTTTTACTAACACAAAAGGAATCTTTGCATTCTCTGCTGATTTTCCATCAACTTCGCTATCCCCAACCATTATTGTTTTTTTTAAGTCTCCTTGAATAATTTCTACCACATTAGTTAAATGTCTAGGATCTGGTTTATTAAAAGGAAAAGTATCTGAACCAGCAACGTATTCAAAATAATCATACATTTTTAATTTTTTTAACAAATCAATTGCCAAACGTTCTTGTTTATTAGTACAAACCGCCATGGAGATATCTTTGGTTTTTGCCCATTTTAAAAAATCTATTATTCCATTAATTGGTTTACTTCCCCGATCTATATTTTGAGAATAAAAATCTATAAATTCTTTTGTCATTTTTTTTTTTAATTTCTCATTGTTTATTTCTTCTCTAAAAGATCTTTGCATCATTACCCACGCACCTTTACCGGCTAAAGACTTAATATCGGACAATTTCTTTTCTTTATGACCGAATTTTTTCATTACATGGTTATGAGCATTCATTAAATCAGGCGCTGTATCTACTATTGTCCCATCTAAATCAAAAAGAATTGTGTAAATTTGAGTCATTTTTAAAGTATTAAAAAGAAATATTTTGTGACTTATTTCAAAAGCATTATTAATGTAAAGAGAAATTTTTATGAATACAAATAATAAATTAAAAAAAGTTAAGGCTTATAGACTTAAACAAGAAAAACTCAGAAATAAAGCTCTCTCTAAAGGAGTTAATTTAGTTGCTCCAGAAACCATTTATTTATCTAATGATACAATTTTTGGAAAAAACGTGACTGTGGAACCTTACGTTGTTATTGGATCAAAAGTAAAAATTGGAAATAATTCTCATATAAAATCTTTTAGTCATATTGAAGGAACAAAAATTCAAAATAACGTAGTAGTCGGTCCATATGCTAGATTAAGAGAGGGTACTGTTTTAAAATCAAATACTAAGATTGGTAATTTTGTAGAGACAAAAAAGTCAAGCATCAATAGTAATTCAAAGATTAATCATCTTTCTTATATTGGTGATACTCAAATAGGAAAAAATTCTAATATTGGAGCAGGCACAATAACTTGTAATTATGATGGTGTTAAAAAATCAAAAACTAAAATATCTGATAATGTCTTTGTAGGATCTAATTCTGCTCTGGTAGCTCCAGTCAAATTAGAAAAAAACTCCATTGTTGGTGCTGGTTCAGTTATAACTAAAAAGGTAAAAAAAAATTCGTTAGCTTTAACGAGATCTTCTCAAATTGAAATCAAAAATTATAAACGGAAAAAGAAAAAATAATGTGTGGAATTATAGGAATAGCTAGCAATAAACCAGTTTCAATGAATATCATTAATTCATTAAAAAAATTAGAATATCGAGGATATGATTCTGCTGGTTTGGCAACATTAAATAAAAATGAAATAGATGAAAAAAAATGCTCAGGTAGGGTAGAGGAATTAGAAAAAATTTTATTTAAAAACCCATCTAAAGGTAATCTTGGTATAGGTCATGTTAGATGGGCAACTCATGGTATACCAAATGTAGTTAATGCCCATCCTCATTCATCAGAAATTGTTTCTGTCGTTCATAATGGCATTATTGAAAACTCTGATGAAATAAAAAGAAAATTAGAGTCCAAAGGATTAAAATTTAAGTCTCAAACAGACACAGAGGTTATAACAATGTTAATTACCGAGTCTTTAAAAAACAAAGAGCCACTAGATTCAGTTTTTAATACATTAAAACAATTGAAAGGAAGTTTTGCTTTAGGAATTATCTTTAAAAACTATGAAAATATCATCATAGGAGCTCGAAGGGGTAGTCCTTTAGCAGTAGGTTATTCGAATAAAGAAAATTATATTGGTTCAGATTCTTATGCGCTTAAGTCTATGACTAATAAAATTTCCTATTTAGATGACGGTGACTTGTGTGTTTTATCTAAAGATAAAGTTGAATTTTATGATGTAAATAGAAAAAAAATTAATAAAAAAGTTTACACATTATCTGAGGATAAAAATACTAGTGACAAAGGAGATTATAGAAATTTTATGTCGAAAGAGATATTTGAACAACCTACAACAGCCAAAACTTGTATAAGTGAATACATTGATAGTTTAAAAAAAGATATCAATATTTATAATTTTCCTATTAAACCCGAAAAAATAAACAAGATCGTTTTAGTTGGGTGTGGAACAGCTTATCATTCTTGCCTAGTTGCAAAATATTGGTTTGAAGAACTTACAAGCATTGAGGTTGAAATTGATATAGCTTCTGAGTTTAGATACAGAAAATTAAAATTTAATAAAGATAATTTATATATTTTTGTTTCTCAATCAGGGGAAACTGCAGATACAGCCGCAGCATTGGAGATATGTAAAAAAAATAAAGTTAAAACCTGTTCTATAGTAAATGTAGTAGAAAGCTCAATTGCTAGAAACTCAGATTGGGTTTTACCTATACATGCTGGTCCTGAAATTGGTGTAGCTTCTACAAAAGCATTTCTAGGACAAATGCTTGTACTTTATATTTTAACCTTAAAGTTAGCTCAAACTCGAAGAGATATAAGCGATACTGATTATCAAACTAATTTAAAAAATTTAAAAGTTCTTCCAGAAGCAATTAAGAAAAGTTTAAAAGTAGAAAACAATGTTCAAGTTATGGCTAAAGAATTTATTGATGCAAAAGGATCTATGTTTTTAGGAAGAGGATTGTCATTTCCAATTGCTTTAGAAGGAGCATTAAAACTTAAAGAACTATCTTATTTACATGCTGAGGGTTATCCAGCAGGTGAAATGAAGCATGGACCTCTCGCTTTAATTGAAGAAGGTTTACCGGTGATAGTTATAGCTCCAAAAGATAAATATTTCGAAAAAACTCTTTCTAATATGCAAGAAGTTATTGCGAGAGGAGGAAAAATTTTATTTATCACTGACAATAAAAAAGAATTATTGAATGAAAATATAAGATTTGGAATTAGAGTTCCTTCGTTAGACAATTTACTTTCACCCATATTGTTAACGATACCAATTCAATTATTAGCTTATCATGTGGCCTTATTAAAAGGATGTGATATAGATAAACCCAGAAATTTAGCTAAATCAGTCACTGTTGAGTAATTTTTTTTTCTAAAGTCTTTAAAAAGTTTGTTTTATAACTTATATATATCTCAGGTTGAATATGAAAAAATGGAATTTAAATAGTTGGACTAAATATCCCGCAAAACACTTGCCAGTGTATGAGGATAAAAAAGAATTAGATTTAGTTTTAAGTAAAGTTAAAAAATATCCTCCACTTGTTTTTGCTGGTGAAACACGATCATTAAAAAAAGCTTTAGCAGATGTTGTTAAAGGAAAAGCTTTTTTATTACAAGGAGGAGACTGCGCCGAAAGTTTTGAAGAATTTAATCCTGACAATATTCGTGACACTTTTAAAGCTATACTTCAAATGTCTTTAGTTTTAACTCATTCAGCTTCTTTACCAGTTGTAAAGATTGGAAGAATTGCTGGTCAATTTTCAAAACCAAGAAGTTCACCTGTAGAGAAAAAGGATGGTAAAGAATTACCTAGTTATCTAGGAGATAATATAAATGGTATGGAATTTTCTGAAAAGGCTAGAGTACCAGATGCAAAAAGATTGTTCAGAGCTTATTCTCAATCAGCATCTACTTTAAATCTAATTAGAGCATTTTCACAAGGAGGATTTGCAGATCTAAGACAGGTCCATTTGTGGAATTTAGGTTTTATAAATAAAAAAACAAAAGGTAAGTACAAAGAAATAGAAGATAAGATTAGCGATGCTTTATCTTTTATGGAAGCATGCGGAATTAATCCAGAAAATAATAGAAGATTAAGAACAGTTAATTTTTACACATCTCACGAAGCTCTCTTGCTTCCATTTGAGGAAGCTATGACTAGAGTGGACTCAACTACGGGAGAGTACCATGATACTTCTGCTCACTTTGTTTGGATTGGAGATAGAACCAGACAGCCAGATGGAGCTCATGTTGAATTTTGCAGAGGTATTAAAAATCCAATAGGATTAAAATGTGGCCCATCTCTTAAAGCTGATGAACTTATAAAGCTTTGCAATATTTTAAATCCTGATAATGAAGCAGGGAGATTAACTTTAATTTCAAGATTCGGAGCTAATAAAGCAGAAGAGTTTTTACCAAAATTAATTAAAGCAGTTAAAAAAGAGGGTTTGAATGTAATTTGGTCTTGTGACCCAATGCACGGGAATACTATAAAAGCAACTAGTGGATTAAAAACTAGACCTTTTGATAATGTTTTAAAAGAAGTGAAGAATGTATTTGCTATCCATCAATCTGAAGGAAGTTATGCGGGGGGATTACATGTGGAGATGACAGGCCAAGATGTTACCGAATGTACTGGTGGAGCTCAAAAAATTACAGATAATGATTTATCTAATAGATATAGAACTCATTGCGATCCGAGATTAAATGCCTCACAGGCTTTAGAGCTAGCTTTCTTGATTTCTGAAGAAATAAAGAAAAATTCTAAATATTCAAAAAATATTATTAAAGAAGCGTCTTAATAGTTATTGTAATTATTAAGACCAAACCTTAAAAGAGAGGTAGGTATTAATTATGGATGTAAAAAAAAGAGCAAAAATTATCATTGATTGGATCAATAATTATTGTGACTCGGCTTCTTATAAACCGAAAGCTTTGATTATAGGAATTTCAGGAGGAATTGACTCTTCTGTAGTTAGTACATTATGTGCAAATACTGGACGTAAAACAATTGTGTTAACAATGCCAATTAAACAAATCAAATCTCAACATGATCTAAGCATGTCTCATGCTAAATGGTTAAAAGCAAAATATAAAAATGTAGAACACCATTTATTAGAGATGGATAAAATTTTTACTTCATTTTCTCAAGTTTTAAATAAATTTGACAATGAACATGGATATGCAAATTCAAGAGCAAGATTGAGGATGGCAACTTTATATCAAGTAGCAGCTGCTAATAATGGAATAGTAGTGGGTACAGGAAATAAAGTTGAAGATTTTGGAGTTGGTTTTTATACTAAATATGGTGACGGAGGCGTTGATATTTCTCCAATAGCTGATTGTACTAAAACTCAAGTTTGGGAACTCGGAAGACATTTGGGTGTTTCAGATGATATAATAAATACCCCACCAACTGATGGTTTGTGGGACGACGGAAGAAACGATGTTCAACAACTTGGGATGAGCTATGAAGATCTTGAAAAAGCTATGGAAGATAAAAATGATCCTAATTATAAAAAATATTTAGAAATAAGAGAAAAAAATTTACACAAGATGAATCCTATACCAGTTTGCAAATTTAATGAGTAATCTTCAACTTACTAATTCCTTATCAAGAAAAAAAGAGATTTTTAAACCAATAGACCCAAAAAAAATTTCTTTATACGCTTGCGGCCCTACAGTTTATGATAATCCTCATGTAGGTAATGCTCGTAGTCTTGTGGTGTTCGATGTTTTGTTTAGATTATTAAGAGCAATCTACGGACCAAATGTTAATTATGTTAGAAACATTACCGATGTAGACGATAAAATAATTGAAGCTTCTAAAAAAAATAAGAAAAATATAAATGAAATCACTCATGAAGTTACAAAAGTTTTTCATGAAAATTGCAAAAGTTTAAATTGTTTAAAACCTACTGTTGAACCTAAAGCTACAGATCATATTAAAGAAATGATTGAAATGTCTTCCTCTCTAATTACTAAAGGTTATGCCTATGAAAATAAAGGTCATGTCTACTTTTCTGTAAGTTCATTTAAAAATTATGGAAAATTATCAAACAAAAATTTAGAAGAGTTAAAAGCAGGAAGTAGAGTAGAAATTTCAGATCTTAAGAAAAATCCAATGGATTTTGTTTTATGGAAACCATCAGAAGATAATGATCCTGGATGGGATTCGCCATGGGGCAAGGGAAGACCAGGCTGGCATTTAGAATGCTCTGTCATGAGCGAAAAGTATTTAGGAAAGAATTTTGATATTCATGGTGGAGGTTTAGATTTGATTTTTCCACATCATGAAAATGAAATAGCACAATCATGCTGTAACAATTCTACTGATAGTTTTGCAAATTACTGGATTCATAATGGGTTTGTGACAATTAATAAAGAAAAAATGTCTAAGTCATTAGGAAATATTATTACTATTTCAGATGCAGTTAAAAAATATTCTGGTCAAGTTGTAAGACTATCATTATTAAGCGCCCACTACAGTCAGCCACTTGATTGGAATGATGAGTTATTGCAAAATCACAAAAATACTATCAATAAATGGTATAATCTTTACGAAAAAACAAAAGAAGAAAATATTTTAAATATTTCTGATACTTTGCTTGATGATTTAAATACGCCAGGTTTTATAGCTAAAATACACGAATTATATAATAACGCAAATAATGGTGAACAAAAAAGTAGATCTTTATTTAATAGTGCATGTAGATTAATAGGTTTGTTTAATATCAGCAAAGATCAATGGGAACAATTTAAAAAATCAAATATACAAGTTTCTGAAGAGTATATTTTAAAACAAATAGCTGAGAGAACAAAAGCTAAAAAAGATAAAAATTTTGATCTTGCGGATAAAATAAGGAAAGATTTATTAGATCAAGGCATTATAATAGAAGATCAACAAGATAAAACAATTTGGAAATTAAAATGAGCAAAGATAAAGTTTATATATTTGATACAACTCTTAGAGATGGTGCTCAAACCGAAGGAGTTGATTTTTCTATTGAGGATAAGAACAAAATTGCAAATGTTTTAACAGACATTGGTGTTGATTATATCGAAGGTGGCTGGCCTGGTGCAAACCCTATAGATACTAAGTTTTTTTCAAATCCCCCAAAATTAGAAAAAACTATCTTTACAGCTTTTGGCATGACTAAAAAAACTGGAAGAAGTGCAGATAATGATCCTGGTTTAGCACCATTAATGAATGCAAATTCTCCTGCAGTTTGCGTAGTTGGTAAGGCTTGGGATTTTCATGTGAAAGTAGCTTTAGGAATAAAAAATGAAGAAAACTTAGAAAATATTAGAGAAACTGCAAAACATTTTGTTAAAAATAAAAAAGAATTTTTATTTGATGCTGAACATTTTTTTGATGGCTATAAAGCCAATCCCAATTATGCATTAGATTGTTTAAAACAAGCTTATGATTCAGGTGCAAGATGGGTAGTTTTATGCGATACAAACGGAGGCACCTTACCTCATGAAATAGGAGAAATTGTTTCTAAAGTATCCAAAGTAATACCTGGAAAAAGTCTTGGTATTCATGCACATAATGATACTGAAAATGCAGTAGCTAATTCCCTAGCAGCAATTGAATCTGGTGCAAGACAAATACAAGGCACTATTAATGGATTAGGCGAAAGATGTGGTAACGCTAATTTAATGTCTATAATACCAACATTATTTTTAAAAAAATATTTTAAAGATAAATATGAAATTAATATTAAAAAGGATAAATTATCTTCACTAACAGAATGTTCTAGACTTTTAGATGAAATTTTAAATAGAAAGCCTAATAAAAATATGGCTTATGTAGGAGCTTCAGCGTTTTCTCATAAAGGAGGATTGCATGTATCAGCAGTAAAAAAGGATCCTAAAACTTATGAACATGTAGATCCTAAACTAGTCGGAAATCATAGAAATATAATTGTTTCTAATCAAGCTGGTAGATCAAATATTCTATCTCGGTTAGAGAAATATGGAGTCAAAATAGACTCTAAAGATCCTAAAGTTCAAAAAATTTTAGATGAAGTTAAAGATAGAGAATTCAGCGGATACTCTTATGATGGTGCAGATGCTTCGTTTGAATTGTTAGCTAATAGACTTTTAGGGAAGGTTCCTGAGTATCTAAAGGTTAAAAGTTATAATGTAAGTGTTGCAAAATCCGATACAATTAAAACAAAAGCCAATGTTATCTTTTTAATCGATGGTAAGAATATTGAATGTAATGGTGAAGGTAACGGTCCAGTTAATGCACTTGATAATGCTATTAGATCAAATTTCAAAAAGGTTGAAAAATATTATAATTTTTTCTCTGACCTAAAATTATTGGACTACAAAGTAAGAATTTTAAATACTGGAACTGAAGCTACTACCAGAGTTTTAATAGAGAGTACGGATAAAACTGGTGTGAGCTGGTTTACTGTAGGAGTTTCTCCTAACATAATTGAAGCTTCTTTTAAGGCTCTAATTGATAGTTTAGATTATAAGCTATATAAAGAAAAAGCTCCTCCTAACTTAAATGAAAAATAAGTTCGGTTTCATTTTAGTAAAACCACAACTAGGTGAAAATATTGGAGCTTGTGCAAGATCTTTAAAAAATTTTGGATTTTCAAAACTACATATAGTTTCTCCACAACAATCTTGGCCTAACAATAAAGCAAAAATTACTTCTGTTGGAGCATATGATGTTATTAAAAAAGCAAAAATTTATAATAATACTTATGATGCGATAAATGATTTTAATATAGTTATTTCTTTGAGCGCAAGAAAGAGAGATATTAACAAAAAACACATTTCTATTAATAAATTTTTAAAAATTATAAGATTAAAAAAAAATTCAAAAATTGGCTTTATGTTTGGTGCAGAAGCGTCAGGTTTATCAAATGATGATTTATCCTTATCAAATTTTGTTTTACAAATCCCCACTTCAAAAAAATTTAAATCAATAAATTTATCTCATTCATTAACTGTAGTATGTTATGAAATTTTTAAATTGATTAACTTTAAGAAATTTCAAAAAGACACAAAAGATATAAAAGTTTCTTCTAAGAGAAAAATTACATCTCTTGTTTTACATCTTAAAAGATTACTTGAAAAAAAAGGTTTTTTTGTACCAATTGAAAAAAAACACTCTATGATAATGAATATTAACAATTTAATTTATAGATTAGAGCCTAGTGATAAAGAAGTAAGGATTTTGGCTAGTATTATTAGCTCTTTGAGTAAAAAAAATATTAACCATAATTGACAATTGCCCATGAAACCTTATAAAAACTCATCAATTAAATATGACAAAAAGACTTAAATCTAAACACAAGGTTGATCGTAGGTTAAAAGCTAATCTATGGGGAAGACCTAAAAGTCCTTTTAACTCAAGAGCTTATCCACCAGGACAGCACGGACAAAATAAAAAAGGCAAACCAACTGATTACGGAATTCAATTACAAGCTAAGCAAAAACTTAAAGCTTATTATGGAAATATAAATGAACGACAATTTAGAAATATTTATAGAAAAGCGCTTGCTAAAAGAGGTGATACTACGGAAAATTTGATTGCTTTACTTGAAAGCAGATTAGATACGGTAATTTATAGAGCAAAATTTGCTAATACTGTTTTTTCTGCAAGACAAATGATTAATCATGGTCATATCAAAGTTAATAAAAAAAGAGTAAACATTTCCAGTTATCTGGTAAAAGAATCTGATTTGATTGAAGTAAGAGAGAAATCAAAAAAACTTACAGTCATAGATGGCGCTCTTCAAAGCAAGGAAAGAGATGTTCCAGAATATATTCAATTAGACGATAAAAATAAAACTGCAAAATTAGTTAGAGTTCCAAAATTTGCAGAAGTTCCTTATCCTATAATAATGGAACCAAATCTTGTAATAGAATATTACTCTAGATAATT
Source organism: uncultured Pelagibacteraceae bacterium (assembly GCA_902580485.1). Lineage (GTDB taxonomy): Bacteria > Pseudomonadota > Alphaproteobacteria > Pelagibacterales > Pelagibacteraceae > Pelagilacustribacter. The sequence continues at coordinate 11,028 of CACHKS010000007.1, read as the reverse complement.
GAATTTCTTTAGTTTATTTAAGAGAAAAATATTATATAAGCTAAAAAAAAAAATTAATATAGATCAAGATAATATTAATAATGATTCTTTAGATAAATTATTTCATTATTACGGCAGTGATAAAGCAAACATTTTCAAAATAACACAAAATCAGGGTCATGGTTTCTCAGAATTTTATTCTAAACAATTAGATCATCTAAGAAAAAAAGATATAAAAATTTTAGAAATAGGTTCTTATTCTGGAGCCTCAGCGAGTGCATTTATAAAGTATTTTACTAATTCGAAAGTTTATTGTTTTGATATAAATATTTCAAATTTTATTTACTATTCTAAAAATTTAAAAGTTTTTGGTTTAGATATTAACGATAGGAAAAATGTAGAGAAAGTTTTAAGTCAAATAAGTGTCCAGTCAAACTCAAATTTTTTTGATATTATAATTGATGATGGTTCTCATTATTTAAGTGATATTATAATTAGCTTTAACTTTTTATTTAGATATGTAAAAAAAGGAGGTATTTATATTATTGAAGATTTCAAACATCCCAACTATTATGGATATAACAAAAATATAGATCATATTTTAGTTGATCAAATGTTAACAAACTTAAAAGAAAAAAACTTATTTAATTCAAATATAGTCAGTAAGAACGATCAAATTTACTTCCATGAAAACATTGAAGATATTACTATTTACAAAGGTAATTTAGAGCTTTCAGATATATGTTTTATAAAAAAAAAATAAATATCAAATTACCGTTAGGTAAATATTTTGTATCACAATGAAAAATTTTAAAAAAAACTTATTTAAATTCTTTTTATTAATATATCTATTAATAGGATCATATAATTCTATTAACACAGGAATTTCATTTGATGAAAAACATGAGGAATTCAATTGGAATTTTAACATTAAGCTAGTGAAAGATTTAACAAATGTTTTTGTTCTCGGAGACTCATTTGATAGAGAAGAATTTGACCAAGAAGTAAAATTATATGTAGGTTATGGAATCGGTTCTCAATTTGTATCACAACCAATACAATTTTTTTTAAAGGATTTTTTACTTTCAGATAAAAATTTAGATTTATATGGAGCCAAACTTTTAGCTAAACACTTTGTAATATTTTTATTTTTCTTTGTGTCAGGAATTTTCTTTTATCTTATATTAAAAAAATTAATTGATAATGAGATTTTTTGTATCACTGGTTCAATCTTTTATTTGACATATCCTTATTTGTTTGGACAAGCAATGTTTAGCCCAAAAGATATTCCTTTTTTAAGTATCTGGTTAGTCTGCACCTACGTAAGTTTTAAAATTATTGAAAAACTCATAAATAAAAAAATAATTAGAAATAAAGATATTTTTATTTTTTCTTTGGTCACTGCATTTTTAATCTCTATTAGAATTGCAGGATTTTTAATTTTCCTTCAATATTTTATATTACTTCTTTTATTCTTGAACACATATAAAGAAAAGTTTATATATTTTTTAAAAAGTTATTATAAAAAAATTTTTTTCTTTTTTTTTAATTTATTAATATTAATCTTTATTCTAAACCCAATTTTTTTAGTAGATCCTTTTTTATTTTTTGAGTCTATAAATGTAAGCGCTAATCACTTTAATAATGTTGGAACAAATACATTAGGGCAGACGATGTATTCAACTGATCTGCCTTCAACTTATTTACCTATTTGGCTGTCTGTAAAGATACCATTAATCATAATTTTAGGTTTAATCATTTTACCTTTTACAGAAAAAAAAATTTTCAATAGAAAGAAAATATCAATCTATTTTGGCACAATTTTAATAACGGTTATTTTAATACCTTTAATTTTGATTATTAAAAAAGTTCATTTATACGATGAATTGAGACAAGTAATGTTTTTAATACCATTAATAATTATTTTAGGTCTTGTATCTTTATATACAATTTCAAAATTATTATTTTTTACTCTTAGTATTTTAACTATTTCTTTTTTTATTTTAGAAAATATAAAAATTAACCCTTATCAATACGTTTGGTTTAATCTTCCATCAAGATACTTAGATTTAACAAACAAATTTGAATTGGAGTATCAAGGAATAAGTGGAAAAGAAATTGCACATTACTTGACGAACATGGAAAATCAAAATCATTGTATTTTAGCCAATCCAATACATGGCGTAAAACCATTTTTGAATAACACAAATTTTACATGTTTTGATATTTGGCAAAAAGTTGATACTGATTTTCCAAGACCCTTTTTAGCAGTACAAAATGTAAGAAATCTTAAAAAAAGTTTACCTTATAATTGTAAATCTATTTACGAAACTGGTTTTAAACTTTTATTTCATAAAGAAAAATTTGTTGCTGGAAAATTATTATTATGTGATTGAGTATATTTTATCTAATTAATAAATATATGACCCCAATTTGATTTACTGGACCAAACTAATTTGTATTTTTTATCCAACAAAAATTTGTAAGTTTCTGATTTTAATATATTTTTATCTGTTATTTCTATACAAATTATTTTAGGTTTATAAATTTCAAAATTTAAGGATTTTAAGGCTTCTAAATCAGCTCCTTCTAAATCTATATTTAAAAAATCTATTTTTCTATTTTTGTAATTACTATTATCTAGAATTGTGTTCAGTTTAAAAGATTTTATTTTTTTTTCTTTTATAAGTCCTTGAAATCTTATTTTAGAAATATCTTTTTTTATAGTTGAAAGCTGACTTAATTTTTTTTGATAATAAAAAGTAATTTCATCGTCAGTGTTAGAAACGGCAGAATTAATATTTAAATCATTTGGTCTCATAAAATTAAATAAATCTACAGAAAATTCACTTATGTCTACATTAATCCCACTCCAGCTATTTTTATATAATAAATAGGTATTACTTAGATGCAATGGATGATAGCAACCAATATCAACGTAAAAGCCTTTTTTAATATCTTTTGTATAATCTTTTATTACTAAATCCTCTCCTTCCATCGAATAAGATTTTTTTTTGATTAAATATTTGTGTCTAATGTAAATGTTATGAAAGATATGAATTTTTTTGAGAAAATTTTTTAACAATTTACTCTATGGTATTTAGTTCGTTTTTAATTTTGTTTATAAAATTATTTATTAAAATTCTCTCATCTTTTTTCAAATAGTTTTCTCTTTTTACAGCTTTTTCCATTTCGATTTTTATAGAATCTAGCATTTCTTTTCTGCCTTCTTTAGTTAAAAGTATATCAGTTTGTTTTGTAATTTTATTTAGAGTTCTACCTATAGTAAATTCAAATACAGCTATTAACGCAATTACAGCAATTAATGTTTTATATATATAATTTCTCAATTAAATAATTCCTTTATTACTAAACATTTTTTTTAGCTCGCCTTTTTCAAACATTTCTTTGATGATGTCACAACCGCCAATAAATTCATTCTTAATATAAAGTTGTGGTATTGTTGGCCAATCACTATAATCTTTAATTCCTTGCCTAAGAATTTCATCCTCTAGAACATTAATGCCTTTAAATTCAACTTTTAAATGTTTAAGCACGTTTACTACAGCCATTGAAAACCCACATTGCGGATTATCAGGCGTACCTTTCATAAATAAACATACCTTATTTTCACTTATTAAATTTTTAATTTTTTCTTTTATTTCCATTATATTGCCTCTGTAGTTATGGAGAATGCATGTAACTCATTGCCCATCTTACCTTTAAGAGATTTGTACACTAATTTATGTTGTTCAATTTTGTTTAAACCTTTAAACATTTTAGATTTAATAATAGCCGAATAATGATTATTGTCACCCATCAGATCTTTAATTTCTATGGACGCATCAGGAATTGATGAAGTAATAAGTTTTTTAATTTCCTCTATTGGTAATGGCATTAGTAATTATTGTACCATTGATTATTAATTTTATACAGTTCTTTAATGTCAATTTTTAATTCTTTTTGAATTTCAAAATAATCTTTTTGAGTAAATCCAATATTTTCATAAAAAACATTGTTGTTCTTTAATATGTTTTCAACTTTTTCTAGATTATTTCTATCTATTTCTAGAACATACCTACCTTGATCTTCACCAAAAAAATATTTAAATAAATCTGTTAATTTTTTTGGTTTGTCTATCTTAACTCCATAATTTGACCCCATAGACATTTCAGCTAACGTGATAATCAAACCACCACTAGAAATATCATGAACAGAATTGACTAAATCTTTATTTATTATTTCTAAGACACTTTCCCCATTATTTTTTTCATTAATTAAGTTAATTTCTGGCGGTTGTCCTTCTATAATCGAATGAATTTCTTCTAAAAAAATACTTTGTTCTAAATGTCCAAAAGTTTTGCCGATTAAAAGCAAAACACTATCATTTTTTTTTAGTTGATGGTTCATAGATCTCTTCAGTTTTGAAATTAATCCAACTCCTCCTATAACTGGAGTAGGAGAGATATTTTTTTTATTTGTTCCGTTATAAAAAGAAACATTTCCTGAAACTACAGGATAGTTTAAAAACTCACAGGATTCCTTTATGCCGGCTAAACATTCTACAAATTCACCCATGATTTTAGGATCTTCAGGATTACCAAAATTTAAACAATTTGTTATCGCTATTGGTTTGGCACCTACAGAAATTAAATTTCTCCAATTTTCACATACAATTTGTTTTCCACCAGTTAAAGGATGTGATTTACAATAATTCGATGAGGAGTCCACAGAAACAGCTATTGCTTTTTCCTTCTTATGAATTCTGATTATCGCAGCATCTGCTCCAGATTTTTGAGCCGTATCACACATTACCATTTGATCATACTGACTTGTAATCCAATTTTTGTTTGAATGGTTGGCAGAGGATAAAATCTTTATCAAAGCATCTTCAATTTTAATTTTTTTTAATTTTTTTAAATCAATCTTACTTTTAGTTAATTTTTTTTTTACCCATTTTCTATCGTAGATAGGTGCTTTTGATGCTAAAGCATCCAAAGGAATTTCTCCTTCAATTTTATTGTTATATTTAAGAGTTAGTTTATTTGTATCAGTGGTTTTTCCAATGATTACAAAATCGAGATCCCATTTATTAAATATTTTTTTTGCATGCTTTTCTTTTCCATCTTCAAGAATAATTAACATTCTTTCTTGACTTTCAGACAGCATCATTTCGTATGGGGTCATATTTTCTTCTCTACAAGGAACTTTATCCAAATTAAGCTCAATTCCTAATTCTCCTTTTGATGCCATTTCAACACTAGATGAAGTAAGTCCAGCAGCACCCATATCTTGAATTGAAATAATAGAATTGTCTTTCATTAATTCTAAGCAAGCTTCCATTAATAATTTTTCAGTAAAAGGATCTCCTACTTGCACGGTGGGTTTTTTTTCTTCGGAGTCATCATCAAACTCAGCTGAGGCCATCGAAGCACCATGAATACCATCTCGACCTGTTTTTGAGCCAACATAAACAACTGATTTATTAAGACCTTTTGCTCTAGAATAAAAAATCTTATTTTTTTTAGCATGCCCAATTGCCATAGCATTGACTAAAATATTTTCATTGTAAGTGCTATTAAATTTTGTCTCTCCGGCCACTGTAGGTATACCAATACAATTCCCATATCCCCCAATACCTGAGACCACTCCATTTAATAAGCTTCTTGTTTTAAAATGATCGGGTGAACCAAAATGTATAGAGTTAAGAAGTGCTATTGGTCTCGCGCCCATAGTAAATACATCTCTTAATATACCTCCAACTCCAGTAGCTGCGCCTTGATATGGTTCAATATAAGAGGGATGATTGTGACTTTCTATTTTAAAAATAATTGCATCTTCATCACCAATATCTATGACACCAGCATTTTCACCAGGTCCTTGAATCACTTGTTTTCCTTTTGTGGGTAAATTTTTTAGATGTTTTCTTGAGGACTTATAGGAACAGTGTTCATTCCACATAGCTGAAAAAATTCCCAGTTCTAATAAATTGGGCTCTCTTTTTAAAAGTTTTTTAATTGTAGAGTATTCTTCTAGTTTCAAACCATGTTGCTCTATTACTTTGTTAGTAATTGTTTTCATATTTAGTTGAGCAAACTTGAAAATAAGTTAACGCCATCGGTATTAGAAACTAAATTATCTATCATTCTTTCAGGATGTGGCATCATTCCTAAAATATTTTTTTTTGAATTAAATATTCCAGCAATATTTTCTAGAGAACCATTAGGATTTGATTCCTCATCAGTGTTTCCCGTGGTATTACAGTATTTAAATGCTATTAAATTTTCATTTTTTAATTTTTGCAAATGTTCTGGATTGGTAAAATAATTTCCTTCATTATGAGCAATATTAATTTTTAAAATCTGATCTTTTTTGTATTTATTAGAAAATTTAGTTTGATTATTTATTACCTTAATATTAACGTCTTTATTAATAAACTTTAATTTCTTATTCCTTAATAAAACTCCTTGTAATAATCCTGTTTCTGTTAAAATTTGAAAACCATTACAAATTCCAAGTATTAAACAGCCTTCATTTGCGGCTTTTATAACTTCATTAATTATTAATGATTTTCCCGCAATAGCTCCTGATCTTAAATAATCCCCATAAGAGAATCCCCCTGGTATTACAATAAGATCTGATTTGGGTAATTTTGTTTCTTTATGCCAAACCATTTGATTTTTAAATTGCATTTTTTCCAATGCAACAGCTATGTCTCTATCACAATTTGAACCAGGAAAAACTATAACAGATGATTTCATTAAATCTTTTTTATCTTGTAATCTTCTATAATCAAATTAGCTAAAAGTTTTTTACACATTTCATCAATTTTTTTTTCTGCTTTTTTTTGATCATTATCATCTAATTCGATTTCGAAATATTTACCTTGTCTTATACTTTTTAAGTTATCCATTCCGAGATTTTTTAATGTATTTTGTACAACTTTGCCTTGTGGATCTAGCACATCTTTCTTTAAAGTAACTGTGACTGAAAATTTCAATTTATTTTTTTTTAAATTTAATTGAAGTTGTTTTGCCGAAATTTACCTCACTTATATTAGCTACTTCCGGCATAATATTTAATCTCCTAGCTACTTCTTGATATCCTTGAATAATGTTACCTAAATCTTTTCTAAATCTGTCTTTATCTAATTTTTTTTCAGTTTTTACGTCCCAAAGCCTACAAGTATCTGGGCTAATTTCATCCGCAAGAACAATCTCTTTTTTTTCAGTGTCCTTATTCCAGGCTTTACCGTACTCAATTTTAAAATCTACTAATTTAATTCCAATGCCCCTAAACATGCCTAGCAATAAATCATTAATTCTTAAAGTGGTTTTGTCAATTTCAGCTATTTCTTTTTCAGTTGCCCAACCAAAAGAATAAATGTGTTCTTTTGATATTAAAGGATCTTGAAGTTCATCTTTTTTAAAGCAATATTCTAACAATGGTTTTTCCAAAACAGTTCCCTCTGAAATATCCAATCTTTTGGTTAAAGACCCTGTAGCAATATTTCTAACTATAAACTCAATAGGAAATATTTCTGCTTTTCTTATTAGCTGCTCTCTCATATTAAGTCTTTTGATTAAGTGAGTTTTAATTCCACATTGAGCTAAATTAGTTAAAATGTATTCAGAAATTCGATTATTCAAAACACCTTTTCCTTCTACTTTTGATTTTTTTAAATTATTAAAAGCAGTCGCATCATCTTTAAAATGTTGAATCACTAAATTTTTATCTTTTGTTTCATAGATAATCTTAGCTTTACCTTCGTATAGTTTATTGCCTTTATTCATTAATTTTTTTAATTTTTTTTTAAACTTCTTTTGAAAATTATATTAATTTTTTTAGTATGATAACTAAAATTAAATAGTTTTTTAAGCTTATTAACAGGTATTTTATTTGTTATTTTTTTATCATTAGTGATATTTTCATAAAATAAAGAATTATTGTTCCAAGTTTTCATAGCATTTCTTTGAACTATTTTATAAGCATCTTCTCTTGAAAAACCAACATTAGTTAATTCTAACAAAATTCTTTGAGAAAAAAAAATACCCTTAGTAATATTTAAATTCTTCATCATATTTTTTGGATAAATGTTAAGGTTTTTTACTAAATTATTTAACCTACATAGTGCAAAATCTAAGGCAATTGTTGAGTCTGGTCCAATATTTCTTTCCACAGCTGAATGTGAGATATCTCTTTCGTGCCACAAAGCAACATTTTCTAAAGCAGGCATTACAGTAGATCTTATTAATCTTGCTAAACCGGTTAAGTTTTCACTTAAAATTGGATTTTTTTTATGAGGCATGGCCGAAGATCCTTTTTGTTTTTTTCCAAAAAATTCTTCTACTTCTAAAACTTCTGTTCTTTGTAGATGTCTAATTTCTACTGCAAATCTCTCAATTGAACTTGCTATAACTCCTAGAGTCGAAAAAAATTGAGCATGTCTATCTCTTGGAATAATTTGTGTTGAAATAGGTTCAACGCTTAATTTTAATTTTCTAGCTACATATATTTCTATTCGTGGGTCTATATTTGCAAATGTTCCAACTGCTCCTGAAATTGCACAGGTAGATATTTCTTTAATGGCGTTTTCTAACCTTTTCTTATTTCTAAGAAATTCTTGATAAAAAGTTAACATTTTTAAACCAAAAGTAATTGGTTCTGCATGTATCCCATGACTTCTACCTATACATAAAGTAAATTTATGTTTAATAGCTTGTTGTTTTATTGACCTTAATAACTCATCAATATCTTTTAATAAAATCTCACCAGATTGTTTTAATTGTAGATTAAAACAAGTATCTAAAACATCAGAAGATGTCATGCCTTTGTGAAGATATCTTCCTTCTTTACCAACTTTTTCTGTAATAGAAGTTAAGAATGCAATAACATCGTGTTTAACTTTGTTTTCTATATCTAAAATTCTTTTTACGTTAATTTTAGCTCTTGATTTAACTTTTTTTACAACACCTTTTGGGATGATTTTCAGCTTTTCCATTGATTCAGCAGCAGCTAATTCAATTTCAAGCCAAATAGAATATTTATTATAATCCTCCCAAATGGCCTTCAGTTCTTTTCTAGAGTATCTTTCAATCATTTTATAGATTAACTAATTTTTTGACTCAGTAAAAATTTCGTATCCATCTTTTGTTATACCAACAGTATGTTCAAATTGTGCAGATAGTGACTTGTCTTTTGTAACAGCTGTCCAACCATCTTTTAATGTTTTTGTTTCATAATTACCAAAGTTAATCATTGGCTCAATAGTAAAAATCATACCAGCTTTTATTTTTTCTCCAGTTCCCTGTTTTCCATAGTGTAAAATACTGGGTTGTTCATGAAATTTTTTACCGATACCATGACCACAAAAATCTTGAACAACAGAAAATCCCTTAGCCTCAACATGCTTTTGTATGGTTGAACCGATATCACCTAATTGAATGTCTTCTTTCAAAATTTTAATTGCTTTCATCATTGCTTCATAAGTTGTTTCAATTAATTTTTTTGCTTTTACAGATATATTACCTACCTGAAACATCCTACTAGTGTCACCATGCCATCCATCTTTATAAGCTGTTACATCAACATTCAAGATATCTCCTTCTTTCAAAACTTTATCAGATGGTATGCCGTGACAAACAACATGATTTGCTGAAGTACAGCTTGATCTCGGGAAACCTCTATAAAACAGTGGAGCAGAGTAAGCTCCATGATCATTTATAAATTCATAACACAAATAATCAATTTCATTAGTTGTAATACCAGGTCTAATTATTTTAAAAACTTCATCAAGAGCACCTGCAGCAATTAATCCTGCCGCTCTAGTTCTTTCAAATGACTCTTTAATATCTCTATTCATTAAATTTTGAATTTTATTTTATTATTAAGTTTTATTCCTTTTGATGAAAATTTACAATCATAGCAAAGTACATTTAGTTTTTTTTTAACAGCATTGGATAATAATTTTGAATATTCTGGATCTATATCTTCTGCAATAGTAAATTGATCACAATCTTCACGCTGAATAACAAAAGCAATGAAAACCTTATAACCTTTTTTGCTTGCTTTAATCAACTCATCAATATGTTTAGCGCCTCTAGAAGTTATTGCGTCTGGAAATTCCGCTATTTTAGATTTTCTTTTTAAAGTAACATTTTTAACTTCTATCAGGGCTTTGTAATTTTTTTTACTAATTAAAAAATCAAATCTTGTATTTTGGCCAAATTTTATTTCAGGTTTTATTTTAATATCATTATCGAATTCTTTAATCATATTGCTTTCTAAAGCATTTTGAAAAATTTTATTTGTGAGATGGGTATTCACCCCAACTTTTGATCCGTTACTCTCTATTATTTGGACAGTGTATTTTAGTTTTCTATTAGGGTTATTTGATTCACTTAACCAAATTTTGTTTCCTTCATCTAAGAGTCCCTGCATAGAACCTGTATTCGGACAATGTGCTGTGACTAATTTATCTTTAATTTGAGCATCTATAAAAAAACGCTTATATCTTTTTATAAACACACCTGATATTAATTTATTTTCAAAGTTCATATATAATTGTTAATCTATGAAGAAAAAAAACAAAAAAGTAAATGCTGGAATTTTAATTATAGGAAATGAAATACTTTCTGGCAGAACTCAAGATAAAAATGTTGCTTTTATATCCAATTGGTTGAATTCAAAGTGTGGCATATCAGTTAATGAAGTAAGAGTTGTTCCAGATTTAGAGAAAATAATAATTAAAAACATATTAGAATTATCAAAAAAATTTAATTACGTTTTTACTACCGGAGGTATTGGTCCTACACATGACGATATAACTTCACAATCAATTTCGAAAGCATTTAAAGTTAAATATGAATATCACAAAGAAGCATTTCAAATTTTAGAAAATTATTATGGTAAATCAAATTTTAATGACGGTAGAAGAAAAATGGCAAAAATGCCTAGAGGTGCTAAATTAATTTACAATCCTTCAAGTGCAGCTCCAGGATTTATTATGAAGAATGTTATTTCATTACCTGGTGTACCATCCATATTAAA